>NZ_JBFAWL010000003.1:0-397598 GCF_040680275.1 Streptomyces sp. NPDC052079 | reverse complement strand
ACTTGCGCAGCTGCAGTTCGTACGGCGCCAGGATCAGCTGGCCGGCGTCGGGCGCCTTGATCCGCTTGAACAGCTCGTGGGTGGCCAGGCGGCCCATTTCGCGGGTGGGCTGGCGCACCGTGGTCAGCGGCGGATAGATCTGTCGCGACAGCGGCGTGTCGTCGAAGCCGCACACCGACACGTCGCCGGGAATCGACAAGCCCATTTCGCTGGCGGTGCGGATGGTGCCGGCGGCCATGTCGTCGTTGGCGGCGAAGATCGCGGTCGGCGGATCGTCCATCAGCAGCAGGCGCTGGGCGCAGATCGCGCCGGTGTCGTAGTGGAAATCGCCTTCGGCCACCAGCTGCGGATCGAACTCGATGCCGGCCGCGGCCAGGCCGTCGCGGTAGCCGTTCAAGCGCCACTGGCTGGCGCCGTGCTCGGGATGGCCCTTGATGTGGGCGATGCGGCGATGGCCGAGCGAGACCAGATGCGCCATCAGCTCGCGCACCGCGCGTTCCTCGTCGAGCACCACGCCGATGCGCTCGCCGCGCAGCTTGGGCGAGATGTTGGCGTAGGGAATGCGCAGCTGGCCGAGCCGCTTCATCAGGCCCGGGTGGTCGGTCAGCGGCGGCGTCAGCACCAGGCCGTCGGCGCGCGAGCGCTGCACGATCTCGTCCACGTGCGCCACCAGCTTCTTGTCGGTGTAGGTCACCGGCGCCAGCATCAGGTTGTAGTGCTGGCTGTTGCAGGCGTCGAGCATGCCGGCCTGCACTTCCATCAGATAATTGCTGGACGGGTTGTCGTACAGCAGCGCGACCAGGAACGAACGCTGCCCGGCCAGGCTGCGCGCCGACGGGTTCGGCCGGTATTGCAGCTTGCGCGCGGCGGCTTCCACGCGCTTGCGGGTTTCCTCGCTGACGTTGGGTTCCTGGTTGAGCACGCGCGAGACGGTCTTCATCGACACGCCCGCGACCTCCGCCACATCTTCGATGCGCACCCGCATGACCATAGGGTTTGGCTCCAGTCAGCCCCTGAAGCGTGCAGGGGGCGGGGGTTCCACGGGGGGACCTCCGCCTCCTGTCGCTGTGCCCGGGGCTCGGCTCAGGCGTCGCGGCGGGCCGGTGCCGGGGCCGGGTGGGCGGGATCCAGTTCCTCGATGGCGCGCATGGCCCCGCCGAGCGTCTTCACCAGCAACTCGCACATGGTCTCGCGCGGCAGATCACCACGGTCGATCCAGGCGAGCGTGGCACCTTCCACGCCACATACCCAGGCCAGCAGCCCCATCCGCGCCACCGGGGCGATGTCGGTGCGGCCGTAGACGCCCTCGGCGATGGTCGCGACGATCGCCTCGCGCACCCCGTCCCGGATGGCGTGCACCTCGGTGTCGAAGCCGACGCCTCCGGCGACGATCGCGCGATAGGCGGCCTGGTTGTGCTCGGCGTACCGCAGATAGCTGTCGATGGTGCGCTGCACCCGCTCCACGGGCGGCAGTTCCGCCCCGCCGGCCGCGAGGGTGACCAGACCGGCGACCGAGTCCTGGATGATCGCGAGGTAGTAGCCCCGCTTGGAGTGGAAGTAGTAGTAGATCAGCCCCTTGGCGACCTGCGCCTGGCGTGCGATGTCGTCCATCGACAACGCGTCGTAGGAGGTGTCGGCGAACAACTTCCGCCCGATGGCGATGAGTTCGGCCCGGCGGGCCGACGAGCGCTGGGTACCGCGCACGGCGGGCTGCTTGCTGATGTTCACTTTCGACCCAGGTCTCCTGCGGGCGGCGGGACAATCCCGCCGCAGTATGGCAGGTCGGGCGGCCCCTGGAGGGCCTCCGGGCTACAGCAGTCCCAGCTGGGTCACGAGCATCGCGAGGACCACGACGAGCGTCCATCCCATGATGTGCTCGAGGATCTTCGGTCCGTCGTCCCGGGGGCCGCCGGTGCGGGCGCGGGTGACGATGGCTGCGTTCGCGGTCATGGCTTCTCGCTGGTCTCGGTGGTGCGTGGGCTCCCCCCGCGGCTCCGTCCACCTTGCCACCGTGAGCGGCTTCCGCGATCGAGACGTTGCTCACACGCCGACGGGCCCCGGCTTCCCGGGGCCCGTCCGCCGAGCGGGCTCAGCGCACTCCCACCGCCGCGAGCGCCTTGCGCTGGCGCGGGGTCGGATGTGCCGGGAAGTAGAGGTAGCAGACGCCTCCGGTGCCGGAGACGACCTTGCCGGAGGCGTTGTACCGCTTGGTCCGCAGCCAGATGTTCTCCCACTCGCGCCGCTTGTAGACGCGGCGCACGGCCTCGTTGTCGTCCGAGGCGGGGTCGTTGGCGATCACATCACCGTCGGCGGTGAAGCCGATCACGGTCATCAGGTGCCCCGACGTGCCGTACCCCGCCCCGGTCAGCTCCTCCTTGAGGAACGACTGGGACGTGATGGCCGGGATGCCGGCGGCGATCAGCGTCTCCAGGTCGGTGAGGGAGCGGAGACGGGTGACCACTCCCTGCAGGCCCTTGAAGGTGGCCGCGTAGGCGGCGTTGAACGGCCAGTTGCCGCAGCCGGCGTACTGGTAGTCGTACGTGTACCGGGCCGCGTGGCAGATCTGCGGGTCGGCGAACGAGGGGTCGACCCAGGACAGCTGCTCCTCGGTGAGCCTGCCGCCCCAGTACTCGATGATCATCTGCGAGGAGGTCGGGCTGCACCAGGCCTCGCCGCCGTTGTCGTACTCCGGGTACTGGCCCTTGTGGATCTCCTGCGAGTAGCGGGGGACGATCAGTTCCCGGGCCAGGCCGGGCGTGGAAGCGGGGACGGTGAACCGGTCGGGGATGTCGGAGCCCATCGCGCCGGCCCGCCACACGGTTGGGGTGAGGCGGGTGCCGGGGCGGCGGTGCAGCGTGAGACGCAGCCGGTAGGAGACCAGACGCAGGCCCGAGGCGGCGTCGTCGACGGCGAACGTGTCCGTCCAGACGCTGCTCTTCCCGTCGCCCTGGTCGTCCACCGAGGTGCGCCGGATGTCCTGGTCCCCGGCCGCCCAGCGGCCCATGACGTACCAGGGGGTGTCCGTGCCGTCGGAGTACGTGCCCTTCAGCTCCACCTGGATCCAGGTGCCGTCGGGGGTGTGCGCGTTCCAGGAGGCGATGGCTTCCGTGGCCGGAACCCTGAGACGGTGCACGGGCGACGTCCAGGTCGCGTACTCCCAGGCAGCCGTGCGGCCGGTGTGCGGGTCGGTGTAGTCCGTGGTGCCGGCGGCCCTCGCGATCACCAGACCGGGACGGGCACCGGCGACGGCGCGGGTCCCGTCGGCGGTGCCGCTGCGCCAGTCGGTGTACGAGGTCCAGGCCCGGTTGTCGACGGTGCGGGCGGCGGCCCGCCCGCCGCCGGTGGTGTCGGAGGCGCCGGCGGTCGTGGTGCCGGCGTACGCCGGACCCGCGCTCCCGGCGACGGTGGCGACGACCGCCGCGGTCAGGAGGGTTCTGCGCGACGGCAGTTCGGCTCTGCTCATGGGTGGAGGACCCCCAGGTGTCGGAGTCGGGACAGGACAGTGCACGGCCGGACGGACGGTGTGCGTCCCGCCGGATGGAACGTGTGTGCGCCAACTATGGACGCAGCCGGGCGGATCCGGCCAGCATCCCGGCCGTGCCGCTCCCGGCCAACATGGGACTCGACCAATGGCGGGACCTGCGGCAGCCACGCCGGACCGGGGCCTAGAGTGCTCCCGTCAGCCCCTCACCCCCGGGAATCAGCCATTCACGATCTCGCCGCCCGCATCCGCCGGCTCGCCCCCTCCTGCGGCCCGGTCCGGCTCGTCGGTGTCGACGGGCACGCCGGCTCGGGGAAGTCGACCTTCGCCGGCCGGCTGGCCGAGGCGCTGGACGGCGCCCCGGTACTGCGGCTGGACGACATCGCCTGCCACGAGGAACTGTTCGACTGGACCGGACGGCTGCTGAGCGAGGTGATCGAGCCGCTTAGCCGCGGCCGGACCGCGCACTACCGCCCGTACGACTGGCGCACCCGGCGCTTCGGGCCGCCCCGCCCGCTCCCTCCGGCGCCGGTGATCGTCGTGGAGGGTGTCGGCGCGGGACGCCGGGCGCTGCGCCCGCATCTGGCGCTGCTGCTGTGGCTGGACCTGCCCCGCGAGGAGTCCTGGGCGCGCGGCCGGGCGCGGGACGGCGAGGAGCAGCGGGAGTTCTGGGACGACTGGGTGCGCGCGGAGCGCGAGCACTTCGCCGACGATCCCTCACGCCCCTACGCGGACCGTCTGGTGCGGCAGTGCACGGAGGGATACGAGGTGCTCAACGGGCCTGCCGGGGCGGACGCATCCACCCCTCCGCTCACGCATGGTGACGGACCGCCGTCAATGTGGTGAACTCGTGAAGAGCGGGTCCCGGACAAGTTGCCGCAGTCCCTCAACCGCGCTTGACCGGGGGCCCGTACAGGTCTTACGTTCTCAATGTGCGGCTCTCGGAGTCGCCCGCAGACACGAAGCCCCCGGTTGTTCCCCCGTGACCGGGGGCTTCGTTCTGCCCTCTGCGCGTTTGTCGACCGCTCAGCGGCATATGACGATCACCCTCGGTCACCAGACGCCCCGGCGTTCTCCCCTCTCACCTCGCCACTCGACGGGCACGGCACCCTACGGACGTGACGCCGCCGCGGGTACGATGCCCTCGGTGCGACCTACGGACGCTGCTTCGCGCACCTTGCAACTCCGGTCCGCGGTACAGCGGTTCGACCACAGGGAGCCGACGGGCCAGGGCCGGCCGGCACACCGACGGGGGCACGGTTTGTGGGGGACGTGATGGACTTCGGCACGCAGGGCCCGCGGGCCCCGGCCGACCTCGCCTGGCTGCGAGGCGTGGACGCCTACACCATGGGCGCCTATCCGCAGGCCGAGGAGGAGTTCCGGGCCGCGGTGCGGATCGACCCGGGGATGGCCGACGGCTGGCTCGGGCTGCACGCGCTGCGCGTCGACACGACGACCGCGCTGCTGCGGATGTTCCGGCACCGGGACCGTTTCGGGGAACAGCGCACCCGGCACCGGCGTACGCTCAACTCCTGGTACTGGCTCGGCTGGTGGGTGCAACCGGTGCTGGAGAACCCCCGCGATCTGCTGCTGGCGCACGCCTCCCACTGGCTGGACGGCCGCCATGTCCCCGAGCTGGACCGGGCCCTCGCGGGGCTGCCCCCGGTGGACACCGACCCGCAGGTCCGCTTTCTGCACGCCTGCCGCGCCTACCTCGTCAAGGACTGGGAGCAGTTGGTCCGGCACACGGACTCACTGGTCGAGGACCCGATGCTGGGCATCGAGGCAGGTCTGTTCGGCGGCATGGCGCGGGTGCGGCTCGAAATGTACGGGCAGGCCGAACCGCTGCTGTCGGCGGCGCTGATGCGATGCCGCAGCGAACAGCCGCAGCGCAAGGAGCTGCGCTACTGGCTGGCCCGCGCCCATGAGGGCACCGGCCGCAGCGCCGCCGCGCTTCCCCTGTACCGGGCCGTGCACCGGGTGGATCCGGCCTTCATGGACACCTCCGCCCGGCTGGCCGCGATCGCCGAGGGCGATGGCTACGACGATGCCGCCGACCTTGCGTCGATCACCTTGACGGGTGCCGGGCAGGACATGATCGACGGCCCCGACACACTCGACCCGCTCTTCGGTGCCGAGGGTCGTGACCTGCGCCTGTCGTCGGAGCCTGAGCCGCCGTCTCCGCTGCCGTCGGTCACCGGTCCGGGTGTGCGCGAACGGGCGGGCAGTTCCGGGGCACCGGTGCCGACGGGACCGACCGACCCCGCGTTACTGGAGGAGGCGCTCGCGGAACTGGAGCGCATGGTGGGGCTGGAGCCGGTGAAACGGCAGGTCAAAGCGTTGTCCGCGCAGCTGAACATGGCGCGGCTGCGGGCCGGCCAGGGGCTGCCGGTGCAGCCGCCGAAACGGCACTTCGTCTTCTCCGGGCCGTCCGGAACGGGGAAGACCACGGTGGCCCGGATCCTGGGCCGGGTCTTCTACGCCCTCGGACTTCTCGGCGGTGACCATCTGGTGGAGGCCCAGCGGGCGGATCTGGTGGGCGAGTATCTCGGACAGACCGCGGTGAAGGCCAATGAGCTGATCGACTCCGCGCTCGGCGGTGTGCTGTTCGTGGACGAGGCGTACTCCCTGTCCAACTCCGGGTACGGCAAGGGGGACGCGTACGGGGACGAGGCGCTTCAGGTGCTGCTGAAGCGGGCCGAGGACAATCGCGATCACCTGGTGGTGATCCTCGCCGGGTATCCGGAGGGCATGGACCGGTTGCTGGCCGCTAACCCCGGGCTGTCGTCCCGTTTCACCACACGGGTGGACTTTCCTTCGTACCGGCCGCTGGAGCTCACCGCGATCGGTGAGGTGCTGGCGGCGGAGAACGGGGATGTGTGGGACGAGGAGGCGCTGGACGAGCTGCGGTCGATCGCCGGGCATGTGGTGGAGCAGGGGTGGATCGACGAGTTGGGGAACGGGCGGTTTCTGCGGACGCTGTATGAGAAGAGCTGTGCGTATAGGGATCTGCGGTTGTCGGTGTATTCGGGGGAGCTGACGCGGGAGGATCTGGCGACGTTGCGGCTGGCGGATCTTATGCAGGCGTACGGGGAGGTGCTGTCGGGGCGGGGGCCGGCGGACCCACCGGGGTTGTGAGCAACCCTGGCGGACCCACCGGGGTTATGAGCCCCGGTGGGTTGAGCCGGCGGCCGGTGTGTTCGCTCGCCCCGCCGTAGGGGTGCCGCTGCGCCCACCCGTGCCGCCCTGGGGGCACCTCCCAGGCCCTTAAGGCACTGGGGGAGGCACGATTGCCCGCAGCTAGGTTGCCATGGCTTCTTGTTGGGGGATCGTCGAGCGCTGGGGGGTTAGGGTTACCTGTCTGTGGGCTGGGTCTCGTACCTCTCCTACCAGGAGTTCCAGGACGTCCTCCAGGGCGACCAGGCCCAGGATCTTGCCGGAGGCGTCGGTGACCTGGGCCAGGTGGGTCGCCGCACGGCGCATCACCGTGAGGGCGTCGTCCAGGGGCAGCTCGGGGCGCAGGGTCGTCATGGGGCGCCAGAGCTGCTGTGGAACGGCGCGGTCGGAGTCCTCCAGGTCCAGTACGTCCTTGACGTGCAGGTACCCCATGAAGGCGCCGCCGTCCGCGGCCACCGGGAAGCGGGAGTAGCCGGTGCGGGCGGTGAGTTCCACGATCTCTCCCGGGGTGACCGCGGGCGTGACCGTCACCAGCGACTCGCGGTCCAGCAGGACGTCCGTCACCGGGCGGGAGCCCAGCTCCAGGGCGTCCTCCAGACGTTCGGCTTCCTCGGGGTCGAGGAGACCCGCCTGGCCGGCGTCCTCCACCAGCCGGTTGAGCTGCTCGCTGGTGAAGACGGCCTCGACCTCGTCCTTCGGCTCGACGCGGAACAGCCGTAGAACGGCCTGGGCGCAGGCGCCGAGGGCGACGGTGACCGGCCGGCACAGCCGGGCGAACCAGACCAGTCCGGGGCTCAGCCACAGCGCGGCGGTCTCCGGTGCGGCCATGGCCAGGTTCTTCGGCACCATCTCCCCGATGACGAGGTGGAAGAAGACCACGACGGCGAGCGCGATGACATAGCCGAGCGGGTGGATCATGCCGTGCGGCAGGTGCATCCACACGAACGCCGGCTCGAGCAGATGGGCGACCGTCGGTTCGGCGACCGCGCCCAGCGTGAGCGAGCAGACGGTGATGCCGAACTGGGCGGCCGCCATCATCTGCGGCAGATGCTCGAGCCCGTACAGCACCTGACGGGCGCGGGCGGTGCCGAGCGGTTCGATCTGGCTGCGGCGGACGGAGACCAGTGCGAACTCGGCGCCGACGAAGAAGC
Source organism: Streptomyces sp. NPDC052079 (assembly GCF_040680275.1). Taxonomy (NCBI): domain Bacteria; kingdom Bacillati; phylum Actinomycetota; class Actinomycetes; order Kitasatosporales; family Streptomycetaceae; genus Streptomyces; species Streptomyces sp. NPDC052079. The sequence continues at coordinate 389,789 of NZ_JBFAWL010000003.1, read as the reverse complement.
CGTTGGCGAGCACCAGCAGCGCGGCGAAGAGGAGTTGCAGGACGCTCACCGTGCCACCTCCACAAGCGGCAGCGGTGCCGTTCTGACCAGCCGGACGCGCTCGGCGCGGTAGTGGCCGACCGCACGCACCGACAGGCGCCAGCCGGGCAGCTCCGCGCGGTCCCCGACGGCGGGAATGCGTCCGAGCAGATCGGCGACCAGGCCGGCCACGGTCTCGTAGGGCCCCTCGGGCACCTGCAGGCCTATGCGCCGCAGGATGTCGACGCGGACTCCGCCGTCGACGTCCCAGGCCGGGTTGCCGTCCTCCGGCGGGGCGGGGGCGAGTTCGGGGACGTCCTGTCCATCGTGCTCATCGCGCACCTCTCCGACGATCTCCTCGACGATGTCCTCCAGCGTGACGACGCCGGCCGTGCCGCCGTACTCGTCGACGACGACGGCGATGGGCTGCTCGCTGCGCAGCCGCGTGAGCAGCGGCCGTACGGGCAGCGTCTCGGGGACGAGCAGGGCCGGGCGGGCGATGCGGCCGACGGGAGTGCGCAGCCGGTCGGCCACGGACACCGCGAGAGCGTCCTTGAGATGGACCATGCCGACGATCTCGTCGATCCGGTCCCGGTACACGGGGAAACGGGACAGTCCGGTGGCCCGGGTCAGATTGACCACGTCCTCGGCGGTCGCCGACGACTGCAGGGCGCTGACCTTCACGCGTGGGGTCATGACGTGCTGGGCGGTCAGTTCGCCCAGGGACAGGGTGCGGACGAAGAGGTCGGCCGTGTCCTGTTCGAGGGCGCCGGCCCGGGCGGAGTGCCGGGCCAGGGAGACGAGTTCGCCGGGGGTGCGGGCGGAGGCCAGCTCCTCGGCGGGCTCGAAGCCCAGGGCGCGCACCAGACGGTTGGCCACGGCGTTCAGCCCGGCGATCACCGGGCGGAACAGCCGGGCGAAGGCGTGCTGCGGGCCGGCCACGAAGCGCGCGACCTGCATCGGGCGGGACACCGCCCAGTTCTTGGGCACGAGCTCACCGATCACCATCTGGACCGCCGAGGCCAGCAGCATGCCGACGACGACGGAGACCCCGGGGACCGCGCCTTCGGGTATGCCGATGCCGGTGAAGGTGCCGTGCAGCAGTCCGGCGAGGGCCGGCTGGGCCAGCATGCCGACGACGAGGGAGGTGATGGTGATGCCGAGCTGGGTGCCGGAGAGCTGGAAGGACAGCTCGCGGAGGGACTCGACGACTCGGCGGGCGCGCCGGTCGCCGGCCGCGGCGGCCTGTTCGGCGTCCGGTCGTTCGACCGTCACCAGGCCGAACTCCGCGGCCACGAAGAACCCGTTGGCCAGAATCAGTACGAACGCGGCTGCGAGCAGCAGCAGGGGGGTGGTCATGATGCCGCCGCCTCCACATGCGCGCGGGCCCGGGAATACGGGTCCGCGCTATGTCGGCAGGGGGCGGCGCAGGTACTGCAGGACGATCCGTCCATCGCCGGAGAGGGTCACTCCTCGGGTAGCTGGAGCCCCTGGGCACCGGGCGGGGCGGCAGGGGCGGAGGCGCTGTCGTCGCGCCTCCGCCCACCAGATTAATCAAGACATGGGCGACTGTGGCAGGTGGACGTCCCCGGACGCTTCCCTGAGCCGCCCCCGTACGGGCCCGCGGAGCCGGTCGGTGAGACCGGCCCGGGGTTCAGCTTTGGGGCGTCCCGTGGCCGGGCCTTGAGCGCTCCTCGACGAGGGCCCGCAGGGCGCGCGCGTCGGCGATGGCACGCTGCTTGGCGATGCCCGGCTGGATGCCGAGCGCGGGCAGGCTGGTGCCGTCGCTGAGGTCGAGGAAGACCCAGGGATCACCCGGGCGGAGGTTCACCTGAAGGATCTCCGCCCACTCCAGTCGGCGCCTGCTCACGATGTTGACAACCGTGACGCCCGCCTCGTCGGCGACGACTTTCGGCCGGGCCAGCAGGAACAGCACACCGGCCAGCAGTGCGGCGGTGAACACGAAGCTGATCCGCTCCCCCGGGCTGAGCTGCTCCAGCAGGAGCGCGACCAGGGTGATGACCACCAACAGCGCGATGCCGGCCGAATGCAGCACCGCGCGGGTGCGGGACGGACGGAAGGTGACGGGCAGCGCGGGCGGCCGGCCCGGAAGGGTGTCGGACATGGGAGTGCTCCGGGCCGGTCAGAGGCGGCAGGCGTGGATGGCCGTGGTGAGGATGGCGCGCGCGCCGATGTCGTACAGATCGTCCATGATCCGCTGGGCGTCCTTGGACGGGACCATCGCGCGGACGGCGACCCAGCCCTCGTTGTGCAGCGGGGAGACGGTCGGGGACTCCAGGCCCGGGGTGAGGGCGACGGCCTTCTCCAGCTGCTCGACCCGGCAGTCGTAGTCCATCATCACGTACGTCCGGGCGACCAGGACGCCCTGGAGGCGGCGCAGGAACTGCTGCACCTTGCTCTCGACGGTCGGGTCGGCGTCGGCGGAGGCGCCGGTGCGGCGGATGACGACCGCCTCGGACTTCATGATCGGCTCGCCGAAGACCTCCAGGCCCGCGTTGCGCAGGGACGTGCCGGTCTCGACGACGTCGGCGATGACCTCGGCGACGCCCAGTTCGATGGCGGTCTCGACGGCGCCGTCGAGGTGGACGACGGAGGCGTCGATGCCGTGGTCGGCGAGGTGCCCCGCGACGATCCCCTCGTAGGACGTGGCGACCGTCCTGCCGGTGAGGTCGGTGACGCCGTTGGCCGTTCCGGGCCTGGTGGCGAAGCGGAAGGTGGAGCGGGCGAAGCCGAGGGGAAGGATCTCCTCGGCGTCGGCGCCGGAGTCGACGAGCAGGTCGCGTCCGGTGATGCCGACGTCCAGCTTGCCGGAGGACACATAGATCGCGATGTCGCGCGGGCGGAGGTAGAAGAACTCCACCTCGTTGGCCGGGTCGACGATCCGCAGTTCCTTGGACTCGCGGCGCTGCAGGTAGCCGGCCTCATGCAGCATCTCCCCCGCGGGGCCTGACAGGGAACCCTTGTTGGGGACGGCGATGCGCAGCATGAGGTCGGCTTCCTTCGTGTGTGGAGGGGTGTGTCGGGTACGTCGGATCTACAGATGGGCGTAGACGTCGTCGAGGGAGATGCCGCGGGCGACCATCATCACCTGGACGTGGTACAGCAGCTGGGAGATCTCCTCGGCTGCCGCTTCCTTGCCCTCGTACTCGGCGGCCATCCAGACCTCGGCGGCCTCCTCGACGACCTTCTTGCCGATGGCGTGGACGCCCTTGTCGACGAGCTCGGCGGTGCGGGAGGTGGCGGGGTCGCCGTGGGCGGCCTTGTGCTGGAGCTCGGTGAAGAGCTCCTCGAACGTCTTCTTGGACATGGTGGTCCTTACCCTACGCGGTGACGGGGACTGCTCACCGCCAGGGTTCGGACACCGAACGCAGTGTGGCCGCGGTGGCCACGGCCGCGGTGACCGCCTCGTGGCCCTTGTCCTCGCTGGAACCGGGCAGTCCGGCCCGGTCCAGGGCCTGTTCCTCGTTGTCACAGGTGAGCAGGCCGAACCCGACGGGCACCCCGGTGTCGACCGACACCTGGGTGAGGCCCTGGGTGACGCCCTGGCACACGTAGTCGAAGTGGGGCGTGCCGCCCCGGATGACGACGCCGAGGGCGACGACCGCGTCGTAGCCCCGCCCGGCCAGGACCTTGGCGACGACGGGGAGTTCCCAGCTGCCGGGGACCCGGAGCAGGGTCGGCTCGTCGATGCCGAGGTCGTGCAGGGCGCGCAGGGCGCCGTCCACCAGTCCGTCCATCACCTTCTCGTGCCACTGTGCCGCGATGACGGCGACCCGCAGATCACCCACATTACGTACCGTCAGCTCCGGTGCACCCTTGCCGCTCACGTCTCTCCTCGGTTCTCTTACTGGTTGCCGCAGGCCGGCACGGTCGGCGTGTCCAGCCAGGGCAGGTCGTGGCCCATCCGGTCCCGCTTGGTGCGCAGGTACCGGAGGTTGTGCTCGGTCGTGGTGACGGGCATCGGCTCGCGCCGGGCGACCTCGATGCCGTACCGGACGAGCGCGTCGGACTTGTCGGGGTTGTTGGTCATCAGGCGGACGCTGCGGATCCCGAGGTCGGCGAGGATCTGCGCGCCGGCGCCGTAGTCGCGGGCGTCGGCGGGCAGGCCGAGTTCCAGGTTGGCGTCCAGGGTGTCCCGGCCGCGCTCCTGGAGTTCGTAGGCGCGCAGCTTGGACATCAGGCCGATGCCGCGCCCCTCGTGTCCTCGCAGGTAGACGACCACGCCCCGGCCCTCGGCCTGGATGCGGGCGAGGGAGGCGTCCAGCTGGGGGCCGCAGTCGCAGCGCTGGGAGCCGAAGACGTCGCCGGTGAGGCACTCGGAGTGCACGCGGACCAGGACGTCCTCGCCTGCGCCGACGTCGCCGTGGACGAGGGCGACGTGCTCGACGCCGTCGACGATGGAGCGGTAGCCGTACGCCGTGAAGGTGCCGTGGGACGTGGGCAGCCGGACCTCGGCCTCACGGCGGACGATGGGCTCGGCGGACCGGCGGTAGGCGATCAGATCCTCGATGGAGATGATCGTCAGTCCGTGCTTGCGGGCGAAGGGCACGAGTTCGGGCAGCCGCAGCATGCGGCCGTCCTCACCGGCGATCTCGACGATGGCACCGGCCGGCCGCAGCCCGGCGAGGCGGGCGAGGTCGACCGCCGCCTCGGTGTGGCCGTTGCGCACGAGCACACCGCCGGGGCGGGCGCGCAGCGGGAAGACATGGCCGGGGCGGACGAAGTCGGAGGGTCCGGCGGTGCCGCCCGCCAGCAGCCGGAGCGTGGTGGCGCGGTCGGCCGCGGAGATGCCGGTGCTCACTCCGTGGGCGGCGGAGGCGTCGACGGAGACGGTGAACGCGGTCTTCATCGACTCGGTGTTGTCCTCGACCATCTGCGGGAGCCGCAGCCGGTCCAGTTCGTCGCCCTCCATGGGGGCGCAGATCAGGCCGCGGCACTCGCTCATCATGAAGGCGACGATCTCCTCGGTCGCCATCTCGGCGGCGATGACGAGATCGCCCTCGTTCTCTCGGTCCTCGTCGTCGACGACCACGACGGGACGGCCGGCCGCAATGTCAGCGACGGCCTGCTCCACCGGGTCGAGCCGGAGGTCGAGGTCCTCGGTGCCGTACAGGATCGGTGCCGCGCTCATGCCGGCGCTCCTTCCGGGGCGGGCCGCGCCTCGCGGGAGCGCAGCCACCAGTCGCGCAGGCCCCAGAGGACCAGTGCGCCGTAGATGATGTAGACGAAGCCGGAGAAGGCGAAGCCGTTGGCGAAGTTCAGGGGGACGCCGACGAGGTCGACGAGCAGCCAGGCGAACCAGAACTCGACCATGCCGCGCGCCTGGGCGTACATGGCGACGATCGTGCCGACGAAGATGTAGGCGTCCGGCCAGGGGTCCCAGGACAGGGACGGGTAGAGGGTGAACAGCCCCCCGACGGCGAGGGTGCCGACGGCCGCCGCACCCGCCAGGAGGAATCGTTCGAGGTTTGTCGCGAACCGTACGGCGATGGCGCCGTCCTGCGCCTGCTGCCGGCCGCGGTTCCACTGCAGGAAGCCCCAGGCGGCGACCAGCATGACGACGACCTGCTTGCCCGCGCTGCCCGAGAGGTGGGCGGTGGCGAAGGCGGCGAAGAGGATGAGCCCGGAGACGAACTGGGCGGGCCAGGTCCACAGGGAGCGGCGCCAGCCGAGGGCGAGGGCGATCAGACCGATCACGTTGCCGATCATGTCCGACCATTTGATGTGCTGGTCGAGGACGGTGAACGCCTCGGAGTTGAGCCAGTTCACCGGGCCGCCCCCTCGCCGATCGCGCGGTCGCCGAGCATCCGCTCGACGTACTTGGCGATGACGTCCACCTCGAGGTTGACCGGGTCGCCGGGCTGCTTGCTGCCGAGCGTGGTCAGGGCGAGGGTGGTGGGGATGAGACTGACGGTGAAGTAGTCGGGCCCGGCGTCGACGACGGTGAGGCTGATTCCGTCGACGGTGATGGACCCCTTCTCCACGACATAGCGGGAGAGGTCCGCGGGGAGCGAGATCTTCACCAGCTCCCAGTTCTCCGACGGCGTGCGCTCGAGGATCTCGCCGGTGCCGTCGACGTGCCCCTGCACGATGTGGCCGCCCAGACGCCCGCCCACCGCCATGGGGCGTTCGAGGTTGACGCGGGAGCCGACGGTGAGGACGCCGAGGCTGGAGCGGTTCAGGGTCTCCGCCATCACGTCGGCGGTGAACTCGTCGCCTTCGTGCTCGACGACCGTGAGGCAGACGCCGTTGACGGCGATGGAGTCTCCGTGTTGGGCGCCCTGGGTGACGACGGGGCCGCGCAGCCGGAAACGACAGGCGTCGTCGAGGGTCTCGACGGCGGTGACCTCGCCCAGCTCTTCGACGATTCCGGTGAACACTTCCCGGGTCCTCCTGCCTCTTCGGGCACGGACTCCGGGGCCTGTCGATGACGACAGAGACTACGAGCGAGGATCCCGGGAACGACGCCGGACAGGGCTCGCCGCGAGGGCGAACCGGTACGGCGGCGTGCATGGATGCCCGCCCGCCGCGCACTGCCTCCCATCCGGACTTTAACCGTCGGTCCAGGAATTTCACCTGGTCAACCGGTCGCTGGAGGCGACCGGGTCGCGGACTGTAACCGCCGGTTCGGACTTTCACCGACCCCGGAGTGCGCTGCTACTGGTACAGGGCCAGTCTGCCACGACCGGCCGTCACCCATGCGGGGGAGGGGTGTGGGGTGCCTCACAGGGGGTGACGCGGGGGCTGCCGAGCGTGGCTCGGCGGGGAACTGCCCAGCGGTCGCCCCCACCCGGAGCTTGGTCCATACCTATTGACGCTATGGTCTAGTCCTCTTAGGGTCCGAGCCAACTCCCGGGCCAGGGAGCCTGCTGAGCCCTGCAGACCGGCCCGGCGGCGGTGACGACGGCCCTTGCCCGCCGCCGGGTCTCACCATGTGCGGATGCGCTCGCTGCCGGACCCGGCGAAGCTGGTCCTCCGACGCGGGGCGCTCCGTCCGGGGGCGCCGGTGTCCGAAGGGGATGAAGCAGCATGACCACGATCCTGGTGACCGGCGGGACCGGAACGCTCGGCAGGCATGTCACCGAGCGGCTGCGGGCGGACGGGCACGAGGTGCGGGTGCTCAGCCGGCACGCGCAGCCGTACGCCGTCGACCTGCGCGAGGGAGGGGCCGGGCTGGACGCCGCCGTCACGGGCGTGGACACGGTCGTGCACTGCGCGACCTCAGCGCGCGGGGGCGATGAGCAGGCCTCGCGCAACCTGATCGCGGCGGCGCAGCGGGCCGGGGTGGGCCATCTTGTCTACATCTCGATCGTCGGCGTCGACCGGGTTCCGTTCGGCTACTACAAGTCCAAGCTGGCGGTGGAGCGGCTGATCGAGGGCTCCGGGATGGGCTGGACGGTGCTGCGCACGACCCAGTTCCACGACCTGGTCTTCACGCTGTTTCAGGGCCTGGCGAAGCTGCCGGTGATGTTGCTGCCGGCGCGGGTGAAGGACCAGCCGATCGACGTCACCGAGGTGGCCGGCCGCCTGGCCGAGCTGGCGCAGGGTGCGCCGGCGGGGCGCGTCGACGACATGGGCGGTCCTGAGGTGCGCACGTTGGACTCCTTGGCGCGGGCGTATCTGAAGGCGGCGGGGCGGCGGCGGGCGGTGGTGAAGGTTCCGCTGCGGGGTGCTGCGTACGAAGCCTTTCGTGCAGGGGGGCACTTGGCGCCGGAGCGGGCGGTGGGTAAGCGGACGTTCGAGGAGTTCCTTCGGGCGCGGTTGGGATCCGGCACCGGGGGCCGGTGAGGTCGGGGTTGCGCTTCTCACATGGTTTGGTGTCCGGGGGGTGGGCTGCGCATCCGGCGTTGTGCAGGGTGCCCTGCGTTGGTGTGGGCCGGGGGCGGTTTGCGCAGCCCGGCGCTTGCGGGGTGCCGTCGCGCCCACCCGTGCCGCCCCAGCGGCACGACTGCCCGCGGATCGCGGCAGTGGGCCGCGGGAGCGGCCTGCGGCCGTCCGCGGAGGGCGGCAGCGGGCCGCCTACGGCGGGGAGGGGGCGGGGCGGGGGTGTTCGCCCGCAGTGGGTGGCGCGTCCGCGCCGGTCGGCTTCGGCAACAGGCGCAGTCGCGCCAGTCCGAGGACGGACACCCCCGACCCGGCCCCGCACCACCCACCCACCCACCGTGGGCCGCTAGCGGCCGGGGCTGCCGAAGAGGTCGTTCTGGGCCTGGTCGCGGGCTGTCAGGAGGGCTCCGCGCAGGACCGCGCCGCCGCCCAGGGTGCTGGGGCGGACCTCGGCGGGCAGGGGCGAGAGGACGGCCAGCCGGTCACGCACCCGCGCCGCCAGCGCCTCACCGCCCGCCTGTCCCACCTCGCCGCCCAGCACCACACGCCCGGGATCCAGCAGTGCGACCACGGACGCGACGCCCACCGCGACCCGGTCGGCGAGGCTGTCGAGGAAGCGTGCGGAGGCGCTCCCTGCCGTCGCCACGGCCGTCCGCACCGCCCCCGCCGCCGCCGGTTCGATCCCGGGCTCCGCCTCGATGCCGTACTCCGCCGCCAGTTCCGCGACCGCCGCCGCGCCCACCAAAGAGTGAAAGCCGCCCGCGCAGTCGGTGGCCGAGGGCAGGCCCCGGGTGCCCGGAACGGGGAGGAAGCCGATCTCGCCCGTGCCGCCGGAGGCACCCCTGCGCAGGGTGCCGTCGAGGATCACGGCGGCGCCGGTGCCGTGCCCCAGCCACACCAGCACGAACGTGTCCCGGTCACGGCCCGCGCCGTCGCGCTGCTCAGCCAGCGCGGCGAGATTCGTCTCGTTCTCCACACTGACCCGGGCCTCCGGCAGCCGTTCCTGAAGTGCGGCGACCAGACGGCGATGCCACTCGGGCAGCCCGCTGGAATCGCGCAGTTCGCCGCTCGCGGGGTCGATCAGCCCGGGCGCCCCGATCCCCACGGTGTGCAACCGGTCGACGCCCGCCTCCTTCGCCGTCCGCTCGACCAGCGCCACCGCCTGCTCCACCGCGGGGCCCGTCCCCGCGTCCCCGGTGATGGGCAGGGACGCCTCGGCGAGCACCTCGCCGACGAGGTCGGACACGATCACGGCGACGCCCTCGGTGCGGACGTCCAGCGCGGCCAGATGAGCCCGGCCCGCGACGATGCCGTACAGCTTGGCGTTGGGTCCCCGGCGCTGCTCCCCCGTCTCGCCGGCCACCGCGATGAGCCCGGCCGCGGTGAGACGTTCGACGAGGTCGGCGACGGTGGGCCGGGACAGACCGGTCAGCTGTTTCAACTGCCGCGCGGTCAGCGGGCCTTCCTGCTGGAGCAGACGCAGCGCGAGCCGGTCGTTGATGGCTCTGGCGGTGCTCGGGGATGCGGCCATGCCGGGATCCTTCCAGATCGGCGGAACCGGTCGGCACGGGAACCGGCAGCGCGGCGAACGAGGAGGGCTCCGAAAACCCCCTTATCTTTCAGGCAGGGTCCCTGATAGTTTACGCCGCGCCGAACAACAACGGCCAACCGGAGGGGCGGGTTCAATGGGTGCAGTGGTGTACGGACAGCGCGAGGTGAGGCGGGCACGGTACGCCGTGGCCGCGGTGTTCGCCGTGCACGGCGCCGTCACCGGTTCGTTCGCCACCCGGGTCCCCTGGATCCAGGACCACGCCGGGGTGAGCGCCGGTCAGCTGGGCCTCGCCCTCGCCTTCCCCGCGCTCGGCGCGTCCGTCGCGATGCCGCTGGCGGGGAGCGTCAGCCACCGCTTCGGCGCCCGGACCGCGCTGCGCGGGCTGACGGCGTTGTGGACGCTCGCGCTGATCCTGCCGTCGGCCGCCCCCAACCTGCTCACGCTCTGCCTGGCCCTGTTCGTCTTCGGCGCCACGGCGGGCATGGCGGACGTGGCGATGAACGCGCTGGGCGTGGAGGTGGAGAACCGTCTCAACAAGTCGATCATGTCGGGGCTGCACGGCATGTGGAGCGCCGGCGCCCTGATCGGCTCGGCGGCGGGCACACTCGCCGCCCACCTGGGCTCGGACGCCCGGCTGCACCACGCGCTTGCCGCCGCCGCGCTGACGGTGGCGGCGGTCACCGCCTGCTCGTGGGTGCTCGATCTGCAGCCGGCTGAGGACGAGGACCCGCCGCCCCGGTTCGCGCTGCCGCCCCGCTCCGCCCTGCTCATCGGTGCGATCGGTTTCTGCGCGGTGTTCGCGGAGGGCGCCAGCCTGGACTGGTCGGCGGTCTATCTGCGCGACCAGCTGGAGACCTCGGCCGGTCTCGCGGCGGCCTGCACGACGGGCTTCACGCTCACGATGGCGGTCGCCCGGATCGCGGGCGACCGTGTGGTGGACCGCTACGGCGCCGTGCGCACGGTCCGCGCCAGCGGTGTGGTCGCCGTGCTGGGCGGACTGCTGATCGTGTTCGCCGAGCACCCCGCGATGGCGATGGGCGGGTTCGCGCTGATGGGACTGGGCATCGCCGTGGTCGTACCGCTGTGCTTCGCCGCCGCCGGCCGCAGCGGTTCCAATCCGAGCCTGGCCATCGCGGGCGTCGCGACCATCACCTACACCTCGGGGCTGATCGCCCCGAGCGCGATCGGACTGCTGGCGCAGGCGACCAGTCTGATGGTGTCGTTCGTCCTGGTGACCGTGCTGTCCTGCGGCGTCGCGAGCTTCGCGGGCGTCCTGCGCGCCGGAGACCGTACGAAGGTCACGCGTCCGGACGCAGCAGTTCCCGAGCCGCGTCCCTGAACGCCTCGCTCCAGGGCGCCGGGCGCAGTGTCCCGGCGTCCAGCCGCACCAGCACCCGGCTGCCGCGGGCGTAGGTGACGGCCCCGTCCGCCGAGCAGAAGCGGAAGCCGTAGGTGAGCCCGGTGGTGCCCAGCCGGTCCAGCCACAGGTGGACCGCGTAGGTACCGGGCCGGGTCACCGGGGCCTCATAGGTGACGCGCAGTTCCTTGACGGCGTTGCAGGCGTCACCGGCCGCGGCCCAGTCGCCCTCGAAGCGGACGCCGTTGTCGTGCCACAGCTCGGTCCAGGCCCGCTCGACCAGCAGAGGGTAGCGGGCGTTGTGCAGCAGCCCCAGCGCGTCGAGGTCGTCGAAGTGAACGGTCACGGGGATCAGCCGGCCGTACTGAAGTGCGGGTGCGGGCGGTGCTTCGGCGGTCACGGGCGGTACTCCTGGGACGTACGAACTGAGTGCCATGGAACCGAGCGCCATGGAACCGAGCGCCGCAAACTGAGTGCCCTCTACAACGAGCACTGGCGCCCCCCCCCATCCTAAGCAACCGCTCAGCCAACCCCCACCCACCGGGTCACCTGCACAAAGCACTCCCCCGCAACCCGCACAATGGTTCGGACAAGCTCGACGAACAACGAAGAAAGCGACAGCCCATGGATCTCGGCGTCCGCTGGACACTGCACGGCGGCGACGGACGCACCCCGGCCCCCGGCGCGGTGGTCCGCCCCGACGAACGGCTCTCCTGGCCCCGCACCGTGGGCCTCGGCGCCCAGCACGTCGTGGCGATGTTCGGGGCGTCGTTCGTCGCCCCGGTGCTCATGGGTCTGGACCCCAACCTGGCGATCATGATGTCGGGCGTCGCGACCGTCGTCTTCCTGCTGGCCACCCGCGGCCGGGTGCCCAGCTACCTGGGCTGTTCTCTCTCCTTCGTCGGCGTCGCCGCGGTGATCCGGGCGCAGGGCGGGTCCAGCGCCACCGTCACGGGCGCGGTGTTCGTGGTCGGGGCCGCGCTGTTCCTGGTGGGTCTGGCGGTGCGGCGCTTCGGGGCACGGATCATCCACGCCACGATGCCGCCGATCGTGACCGGCGCGGTGGTGATGCTGATCGGCTTCAACCTGGCGCCGGTGACCGCCGCCACCTACTGGCCGCAGGACCAGTGGACGGCCCTGTTCGTGATGCTGTTCACCGGTCTGGCCGTGGTCTGTCTGCGCGGCTTCTGGTCCCGGATCGCGATCTTCCTCGGTCTGGTCTTCGGGTACGCCCTGTCCTGGGCGCAGGACCGGATCTTCGGGCAGATCCACTCGGCGGACGCGAGCGGCAAGGTCACCGACCACTGGCGCCTCGACCTGTCCGGGGTGGGCCGGGCCGACTGGATCGGCCTGCCGGACCTGCACGGCCCGTCCTTCGAGTGGTCGGCGATCCTGGTCGCCCTGCCGGTGGTCATCGCGCTGATCGCCGAGAACGCAGGGCATGTCAAGGCGGTCGGCGAGATGACCGGCGACAACCTCGACGACAAGCTCGGCACGGCCATCTCCGCCGACGGTGTCGGCTCCATGCTGTCGACCGCCGTCGGCGGCCCGCCGAACACCACCTACTCGGAGAACATCGGCGTGATGGCCGCGACGCGCGTGTACTCCACGGCCGCGTACTGGGCCGCCGCCGGTTTCGCCCTGCTGTTCGGCCTCTGCCCGAAGTTCGGCGCGGTCGTGGCGGCCATTCCGGGCGGGGTGCTCGGCGGGATCACGGTGATCCTCTACGGCATGATCGGCCTGCTCGGCGCCCAGATCTGGACCAACGCCAAGGTGGATCTGCGCAATCCGCTGAATCTCGTACCGGCCGCGGCGGGCATCATCATCGGCGTCGGCAATGTCTCGATGGAGTTCACCGACACCTTCTCGCTCAGCGGTATCGCCCTGGGCACGCTGGTGGTCATCACCGGCTACCACGCGCTGCGCGCCTTCGCCCCCGCCCACCTCAAGACGCAGGAGCCGCTGCTCGACGAGGGCACGTCCTCCTACGACGCGGAAGGTCAGCGCGCCAAGTCGTAGGCGTACGACGGGGTGAAGGTGCCCGGCGCTCCCTTGCAGCCGTCCGACTCGCCGGGGAGCTTCACCCACAGATAGCCGTGGATCCCGGCCTCGCCGGTGCTCAGCGTCGGGGTCCGGCCGAGCTTGCGGCCCGCCGGGTCGCACCACTCGCCGTCCGCCGGCGCGCCGTTGCCGTTGCGGCTGGTGTCGATGACCGCGCCGAGGGTCGACGGGCCGCCGAGGGCGTCGAGCACGGCACGGTCGTAGGCGATCTCGTCGGCTGTGCTGTGGAAGTTGGAGACGTTGCTGAAGATGCCGTCGGAGGAGGCGGCCGAGGCGGCCCCGGCCTGCCGCAGCCAACCCGCCTGCTTCGCCGGCGCGTTCCAGCCGGAGTGCCCGGCGTCGAAGTAGACCCGGGCCCGGGGGTTGGCCTGCTTCATCACCCGTCCGGCGCGGGCCAGCGAGGCGAAGCGGTCGGCGCGCTGTCCGGCGGAGAGGCATTCGGACTGGGCGATCGAGTCGGGCTCGAGGATCACGATGACCTCGCCGCTGCCCAGTCCGGCGGCGAAGCGGTCGATCCACGCGTCGTAGGCACCCAGATCGGGTGCTCCGCCCTGGGAGTGCCCGCCGCAGTCGCGGTCGGGGATCGCGTACGGCACGAGGACCGGCGTCCGGCCCTGGGCGGCGCCGCCGGACGCCACGGCGCGCACCCGGGACATGATCGAGTCCGGCGAGTAGTCGGCGAACCAGACGGCCGCCGGCTGATCGGCAATCCGGGACTCTATGACCGCGCGGCGCGAATCACCGGGGTTGGCCCGGACCCAGTCCAGGACCTGGCTCTCGGGGTGCCGGTACAGACGGGTGGACACGGCCGTGGCCTGCCGTTTCTTCTCGGTCCTGGAGGAGGACGGCTTGGGACTCGCCTTCTTCTTCGCACTGGCCGTCGGCGACGGGGACGCGGTGGCCGACGGGGAGGGCGACGGCACGGCGGGCAGCGGTTGCAGGCGCGGCGACGCGGAGACCTCGGGACGGGCCTCGTCCGCACCGCGCCCCTGACCGATCGCCGAGATCATCCCGGTGGCCGTGCCGACGGCGACCACGACGGAGGCCGCGGCGACCATCGTGCCGCGACGGGCGGCACGGCGGCGCTCCGCTCTTTGTGTGGACAGGCGCTGGGCACGCGAGCCTGGCACAGTACTGCTCCCCCTCCCCCACGGCGGTGTGCGTTCCCCCGTTCCGGGGAAGCGTCGGGCCCGCCGCCACTGGCACCACCCTAAAGGTGCCACTCTGCGCTCATGGCGCAAGGCGAACAAGTCCCGACTCCCGTGGACGGGGTCGTCTCCCGTTTGCGCGCCCTGGACGCGGCCCTGCCGGCGGGGGACGGGGTGGCGGTCTTCAACCGTGTCTACCTCGCCGTGACGGAGGCCGTGGACCGGCGCATCGACGCCGGACGATTCCCGGACGCGCGGGCGGCGATCGCGCTGGACGTGCGGTTCGCGGAGCGCTATCTGGCCGCGGTCGACGCGGTGTTGGAGGAACGGCGGCCACCGGCCTGCTGGCGTCCGTTGTTCGCGTTCCGGCACCATCCGGGCGTACGTCCGCTGCAGTTCGCGCTCGCGGGCATCAACGCGCACATCGGCCACGATCTGGCGCTGGCCGTCGTGGACACCTGTCGTACGCTGACCTGCGAACCCGTCGACCTGGAAGACGAGTTCGACCGGGTCGGCGATCTCCTTCTCTCGCTGGAGGAACGCATCCGCGAGGAACTGACGCCGGGCCCCGATCTGCTGCGGATCGCCGATCCGCTGACCCATCTGCTCGGCGCGTGGAGCCTGGAACGCGCCCGGGACGCCGCATGGACGGCGGCACGTGCCCTGTGGGCGCTGCGCGGACTGCCGGACATCGCCGGTGAGTTCACCGAGCGACTGGACACGGCGGTGGGTTTCGCCGGCCGCATGCTGCTCACCCCACTGCCTGACTGATCGGCCGTGGTGGGTGCGAAGCCCGCCCGGCCGATTCCGGTCCTGCTGCCCGCGGGCAGCGCCAGGGCCCGGCGGCGGGTCGTCGACCACGCCGACGCCTGGATGCCCACCGGCATGGCCGTCGAGGCCCTGACCGCGCAGTGGCGGCCGTTGCAGGAACTGGCCGCCGAACGCGGGCGCACCGAGCCGCTGCGCACGGTGCTGCGGGTGAACACGGTGTACTCGCCGGGGAGCCGGACGGGAGCGGACCGGCGGCCCTTCCACGGCGGCGTCGACCAGATCGTCGAGGACCTGGTCGCGCACGCCGCGACCGGTCCGGACGAGATGCTGATCGACCTGCAGAGCTCCACGCGTGACGCCGAAGAACTCAAGGACGTCGCCGCCGAGGTGTACGAGAAGGCACGGGCCGCCGGCGTCCGATCGGGGTCAGTCCTCCGGGAGTTCGACCGGGGCGATCTCGTCGTAGAGGTCGCCCGGGCCCGGGTTGGCCGGGTCGGTCTCGCCGCCGAGGTGGTGCATCACACCCCAGACCGCGTTCAGCGCGGTCTGGACAGCACCCTCGGCCCAGCCCGCCGTCCAGGAGATGTCGTCACCGGCGAGGAAGATGCCCCGCTTGTCCTCCGGCAGCGCCTCCTGCATGAAGTGGGTGAACAGGCGCCGCTGGTAGCGGTAGTGGCCGGGCAGATTGGCCTTGAACGCACCCATGAAGTAGGGCTCGTTCTCCCAGGAGACGGTCACCGGGTTGCCGATGATGTGCTTCCTGATGTCGACCTTGGGGTAGATCTCGCCGAGCGACTTCAGCATGACCTCCATCCGCTCGTTCGCGGACAGCGGCAGCCACTTCAGGCTGTCGTCGCACCAGGTGTACGACAGACAGATCACGGCCGGCTTGTCGGGACCGTCGTCCAGCAGGTACGTCCCACGCGTCATCCGGTCGGTGAGCGTCATCGACATGACGTCCCGCCCGGTCTCCTCGTCCTTGTCGAGCCAGAACGGCCGGTCCACGGGCACGAAGAGCTTGGAGCTCTCCATGTAGTGGGTCCGCTCGATGGCGGTCCAGTGATCGATGGGGAAGAGCGAGTCGTCGCAGGCGATCTTGGAGAGCAGCATCCAGGACTGGGCGGTGAAGATCGCCGCCCGATACGTGCGGATGTCGCCGTCGGCGTCCGTCACCGTGATCCGGTTGCCCGCGGTGCGGGTGAGCCGGGTCACGGCCGGGCGCGGCTCGCCGTCCACGTGGAGGGACTTCAGCGAGGTGCCGAAGGGCCAGTGGACGATCTTCTCCGGCTCCCGCTCCCACAGCCGCAGGGGCAGCTGCTGGGAGCCGCCGACGATGCCGCGGTGATGGTCGTCGGCCTCGGTGTAGACGACCCGCAGAATCTCCAGGATGGAGTTGGGGAAGTCGGTGTCCCACCCGCCGGTCCCGAACCCGACCTGCCCGAAGATCTCCCGGTGCCGGAAGGACTTGAAGGCCTCCGACTCACAGAGGAACCCGTAGAAGGTCTGGTTGTCGAGCTTCTCGACCAGCTTCGCCCAGATCTCCCGGATGCGCGGCACGTCCCGCTCGCGCAGGGCCCGGTTCATGTCGGAGAAGTCGGCACCCTCCTCCAGGCACCGCGCCCAGGCGTCGGCGACGTCCCGGTAGACCTGCGGCAGATCGTCAAGCGTCTCGGCGTAGTGCGACTCGCCCTTGAGGTCCACAACGGTGGAAGGCGTGGCCTCGGCGAGAGGGTTGGGAAAGGCCCGGGTGCGAAGTCCCACCAGGTCGATGTAGTGCTGGAGGGCGGTGGAGGACGGCGGGAAGCGCATGGCGCCCATCTCGGCGGTCAGCGCGGGGTCACAGCCCTCGAACCCCACGGTCCGCAGCCGCCCGCCGATCCGGTCGGCCTCGTAGACCACCGGCTTGAGCCCCATTTTCATCAGCTCGTACGCGGCGACGATGCCGGAGAGACCGCCGCCGATGACGGCGACCTCGGTGCCGTGCTCGGTGGCGGGCACCTGCCCGAGACCGGCTGGATGGGCGAGGAAGTCGTCGTACGCGTACGGGAAGTCCGGGCCGAACATGGTGATCGGCGGCTGCTGCTCGTCGGTGTGCTCGACGGCGTTGGGCACCGTGGACGTCATGGGGGTACGGACTCCTTGCGGGGGTGGTACGGGGGAGGTTCAGACGAGGGACCCGTAAAGGGCGGGGCGGCGGTCCTGGAGATACGGGTTGTTCTCGCGGGAGGCGGCGAGGAACACGGGGTCGGCGTCGGCGAGGACGAGTTCCTCGGTGCGCCCGGCCCGGGTGCGGGCGACTCCGTCGGGGGCGGCGAGTGTGGACAGGCCGACGAACTCGAACTCGCCCTCCTGGCCGACCCGGTTGACGTACGCGATGTACATCTGGTTCTCGAACGCTCGGACCGGCACGACGGCTTCGGCGACGAACTGGAAGGGGTGGAGCTGCGCCGTGGGCACCAGCAGAAGGTCGGTGCCGGCGAGGGCGTGGGCGCGGACGTTCTCCGGGAACTCGACGTCGTAGCAGATCATCAGGCCGACGGTGAGGCCGTCGAGCTGGGCCTGGACGACAGTCTGCTCGCCCGGGGTGAAGTGGTCCCGCTCCAAGGAGCCGTACAAGTGCGTCTTGCGGTAGTTCGCGAGGTGGGTGCCGTCGGCGGAGACGAGCTGGACGGAGTTGTACACCGTGTCGCCGGCGCGCTCCGGGTAGCCGTAGGCGACGGCGAGGCGGTGCCGGGCGGCGGTCTCCGCGATCGCGTCGGCGGCGTCGCCGTCGGCGGGCTCGGCGAGCCGGCGGAGATCGTCGCCGATGGCGTATCCGGTCAGGAACAGTTCCGGGGTGACGAGCAGCGCGGCGCCTGCGGCGGCGGCGCGGGCGGCTGCGTCGTCGAGGACCTTGAGGTTCTCGGCGACGGATCCGGGCCGGCCGGAGCTCTGGAGCAGGGCGGTGCGCATGCGTGTTCCTCACGGGTACGCGGGGGTTTTGGGGGCCAGGTAGACGGTACGGTCGGGCGGCTCGGGGGGACAAGGAGGAGCCGTTGCGTGCTGGTGAGGGGTTTGTTGCGTCGGGGGTGGGGTTGGCGGCGATTCGTTGCCGAACAGCAGCGCCGGACCCGGCCCCGCACCACCCACCCACCGTGGGCGCTACCCAAGCCCCCACCCCACCCGCAGATCGCCGCAGGCGTCACGCCCGCGCCTTCGCGAACAGCAGCGCCGCCGTCGCCAGGTACGGCACCGCGAGTACCGCGAAGGCCGTGCTGTGCGCGTGCCCCGAGGCGATCAGCGCGTAGACGCCGAACGTGCCGACCGTCGCCAGCTCCGTTCCCAGCCCCGCGACCGAGGTCAGCGTCGCCCGCCCGGAGTCCTCGATGCGCCGCTGCAGCCGGGCGTCGGCCAGCACGGTCGCCGCCTGGAACCCGCCGAAGGCGAGAGCGACGAGGACCAGCCCCCACGGAGTGCCGTCGGCCGCGCCGAGGACCAGCGCCAGACCGGCACCGGCCAGCAGCGCCGCGAGACCACGTCTACCGAGCCGCTCACCCTCACCCGCCAACAGGCTCCCGGCCGTGGCACCGGCCCAGATCACCAACAGCAGATACGGCACCGTCCCGTCCGCGACACCGGTGTCGCGGACCAGCAGCGGCGTGTACTCGTCGAGGGCGCCCCACACCGCGCTCACGGCCGCGACCAGCAGCAGCGCCCCCCGCACGGACCGGTCGGCGCGCGCCTCCGCGAGCCCGGCGCGCAGGGTCCCGGTCCAGGACCCGTGCCCGTCGGCGGGGGTGCGGTGCTCCGGGAACCGCAGCGCCGTGGCGGCTGTCAGCAGACACACCAGCACGCTCGCGGCGCCGACGGCGGCGTGCCCGCCCCAGGTGAGCACGGGACCGGCGAGTCCCATCGCCGCCATCACGGCGACCAGACCGGCGGCCCGGGCCCGTCCCATGATCCGGGCGTAGTCCCCAGCCGCGTCGAGCCGTTCCAGCTCGTCGTAGACCAGCGCCTCCAGCGCACCGGACCCGAGCGCACCGCCGGCGCCCCACAGCACGAAGCCGAGGGCGAAGGCGCCGTACGACGGCAGCAGGACCCACAGGGCGAGGCCGGCAGCGGTCAGCAGCGGGCCGAGCCACAGCAGCAGCCGGCGGGAGACCGTGTCGGCCCAGGCCCCGGAGGGGACCTCCAGCAGCACGCCGGTGATCGACCAGAGGGCGAACAGGGAGGAGATCTGCCAGACGGACAGCCCGGTGTCGCTGAACAGCAGCGCGTACACCGGGTACAGCAGAACGAATTCTTCGAGGAACGAGTAGCCGTACAGCGTGGTCGTCAGCCGTCGCACACGGACGTCGGAGGCACGCGTGGGCGTGAGAGTCATGAGGCCTTCCCGAAAGGGCAGTTCGGACACCGGACGTGGAGGACGTACGGCGTCCGAGGCGGCCCTCGGGCGGCCCGACTGGTGGATCAATGTCGCCAGATCATGACACCCATGCTAGCCCCCCACACCCACCGCTCACCGCCCCCGCGCAGACATCGCAGGCGGCAGCACCACATCACCGCTGCGCTTCAGACGCTGCCAGGGCAGCCGGTAGCCGTTGACAGCGGTCAGGCAGGCCTGGAGAAGCACCAGGTACATGAGCTGGCGGTACACCACCTGCTGCAACGGGAGCGCCCACAGCGGCCGGAGGCTCTCCCCGTCGAGGCGGAAGGCATAAGCCGCGCAGACGGTCTGCACGGCCAGCACACCCGTCCAGGCAAGCATCGTGGTGAGCGGGTTGCCGAACACCAGGCCGTAGACCATCAGCAGGTCGATGAGCGGGGCGAGGAGCGGGGTGACGATCTGGAACACGGCCAGCAGCGGCAGGCCGAGGCGCCCGAAGTGCCCCGCGTGGCCGCGCTCGACCAGCGCGTGCCGGTGTTTCCAGGCGGCCTGCATGGTGCCGTAGCTCCATCGGTAGCGTTGGCGCCACAGTTGCCGCAGAGAGGCCGGCACCTCGGTCCAGGCGAGCGCGTCCTCGACGTAGCGGACCTGCCACCCGGCCCGGTGCAGGGCCATGGTGATGTCGGTGTCCTCGGCGAGGGTGTCGTCGCTCATCGTCCCGGCCTCCCGCAGGGCCGTGACGCGAAAGGCACCCACGGCGCCGGGGATGGTGGGCATGCAGCTCAGCAGGTCGTACATGCGGCGGTCGAGGTTGAAGCCCATGACGTACTCGATGTGCTGCCAACGGCCGAGCAGACCGCGGCGGTTGCCGACCTTGGCGTTGCCCGCGGTGGCGCCGACGGCCGGGTCGGCGAACGGCTGGACGAGGCGTCGTACGGTCGAGGGGGCGAAGACCGTGTCCGCGTCGAGCATGACGACGAGGTCGTGGGAGGCCCGCCGGACGCCGGTGTTGAGGGCGGAGGCCTTGCCGCGGTTCGGCTGCCGTACGACGGTGACCGCGTCGAGTCGGAGCGACTCCGCGATGTCGGCGGTGCCGTCGTCGGAGCCGTCGTCCACGACGATGATCTCGACGGGGTGGTCGCCGGCCGCGAGCGAACGGAGCGTCTTGGCGATGCACAGCTTCTCGTTGTGCGCGGGTACGACGACACTGACCGGCCGCGTCACGGATGCGCCAGGGTGCACGCGCGGACGCCGGCGGGCGTGGTGACGGGCGAGGACGAGCAGCAGTGCGCACCGGCCGAGGACGAGGATGCCGACGGTGAGCAGCAGCACGCCGAGGACGGACATCGTCGCCCCGGACACGCTCACGGCGGCCACGAACACACGTCCCTTCCACAGGGTGCCGGTGTCGACGGGGCTGCTGAGGCTGTCGGTGCCGAGGACGTCGGCGAGGGTGGTGAAGCGGTAGCCCTCGGCCTGGAGCCTGGGGATCAGGATGTCGAGGGCCGCGACGGTCTGGGACCGGTCCCCTCCCGCGTCGTGCAGGAGGACGACCATGCCGCGGCCCGGCGCGCTCGGGGCGGCCGCGTCGGCGATCGCGCGGGCTCCCGGGCGCTGCCAGTCCCTGGTGTCCTGGTCGATGAAGGACAGGACGTAGCCCTTGTCACCCAGGTGCCGTGCGGCGGACCAGTCCGCCCCGTCCAGTGCGGCGGTGGTGGAGGAGTAGGGCATCCGCAGGAGCGAGCTGTTGACGCCCGCGGCCCCGGCGAGGGCGAGCTGGGTCAGCGCCATCTCGCGGTCGATGTCGCTCTCGGAACGGGTGGACAGGTCCGGGTGGGAGAAGGTGTGGACGCCGATCTCGTGACCGGAGCGGATGACGTCGCGCAGGACCCCGGGGTGATGGACCGCCTGCTGTCCGGTGACGAAGAAGGTGCCGGGTGTGCCGTGCCGGTCGAGGACGGCCCGGATGCGGGGCGTCCACACGGGGTCGGGGCCGTCGTCGAAGGTGAGGACCACGGTCCGGTCGGGCGGGCGGTAGGTGTTGAGGCTGCCGCGGGTGGTGTCCAGGACCGGGCCGCCGTCGGCGACCTCGCGGGGTACCCCGGCAGGGGGCCGCGCGGTGCGCCCCTCCTGGTCCCCGGAGAAGGTCCGCGTCGTGTACCCCTGGGCCAGCAGCACGGAGACGACGAAGGCCAGGAGGACGAGCGGAACGACGATGCGGAAGCGGTGACGGGAGGGCAGAGGCGCCCGGTTCCTCCGCGGCCCCGGGGTCGTCGGTGGGGGCCGGACCGGCGAGTGGGGGCGCCTGCCCATCACTCCGCCGGCGGGGCCTCGGAGTCGGGCGAATCATCCGTGCCCGCAGAGGGACCGTCCGTCCCGGTAGAAGGACTGTCCGTCCCCGCAGACGGGTCATCCGTCCCCGAAGAAGGACTGTCCGTCCCCGCAGACGGGCCATCCGTCCCCGAGGAAGGACCGTCCGTACCCCCAGACGGGTCATCCGTCCCCCCAGACGGGTTATCCGTCCCCGCGGACGGACCATCCGTACCCGCGGACGGATCATCCGTCCCCGAAGACGGACCATCGGTCCCACCAGACGGATCACCCGGAGCCGACGGAGGCGCCGGATCGTCCCCGGTACCGGTCGGCGGCGCCGTCGGGTCCTCGGGGCCGGGGGCAGGCGCGTCGGGCTCGTCCGGAGACGGCGGATCCCCGTCGTCTTCGCCCGGACCCCACGGCACCGGACCACCGGGAATGAACGGAGCCGCCGGGCCGAGGACCGAGTCCTCGGACGACGTGGACGGCGGAACCAGCAAGGCTCCCGCACCGAACTGATCGCCGCCGACGTCTCCCGCAGCGATCCGCCCCGGGTCGAGAACCCCGCTCGGCGGGAGCGTTTCCCCGTCCGGGCCCTGCGGCTCCGGCATCGCCGGCGCCGTGGCCTCCCCGGGCAGCGGCGGCAGCAGGGCGCTCGGCGCGAAGGGCGTCGCCCCCATGAGGGTGAGCGCCAGTACAGCCAGATACGCGGCCGCCGCTCCTGCCAAGCCGTACCAGGTGCGCTGGACGATCCGCGCGCGCCTGCCGGTGGAGTCGACAAACACGGGGAGGTTCGGATCAGCCGACGAACCTATCCCGCTTTGTCCGGAATTATCCTGACTCAGCATGAGCCCAGCGTACGCCGGTACGGGCCTGCCTACGTCGGTGAGCCCGAGGAGAACCGCCGCAGCAGCGGTGACAGCACCAGCACCGACTTGGTCCGCTCCACGAACGGCTCACCCGCGATGCGCTCCAGGACCCGTTCGAAGTGCCGCATGTCGGAGGCGAAGACCTGGGCGACCGCGTCCGCGTCACCGGTGACGGTGGAGGCGGCGACGACCTCCTGGTAGCGCTCCAGGCCCCGCCGGATGGTCTCCGGGGACGTGTTGCTGCGGCAGTAGATCTCGACGAACCCCTCCGTCTCCCAGCCGAGGGCCGCGGGGTCCACGCGTACGGTGAATCCGGTGATGGCCCCGGTGGCGCGCAGCCGGTCCACCCGCCGCTTCACGGCGGGCGCGGACAGGCCGACGAGCTGGCCGATGTCCGCGTAGGAGCGGCGGGCGTCCTCGGCAAGGGCGTGCACGATGCGTTCGTCGAGATCGTTCAGCACTGCGGGTGGTTCACTTCGCTTCTGATGCGGCCGGTGCGGCGGCGAGCCGGGAACGGCGGTAGCCGTAGAGGAAGTAGAACACGAGCCCGACGACCATCCAGATGCCGAAGACCACCCAGGTGGCGGTGGACAGGCTGCCCATCATCCACACGCAGAACGCGAAGCCCACGGCGGGCAGCACCGGCGACAGAGGCACCCGGAAGGTGCGGGGCATCTCCGGGCGGGTCCGGCGCAGCACCACGACGGCCACGTTGACCAGCGCGAACGCGAACAGGGTGCCGATGCTGGTGGCGTCGGCGAGCTGGCCGAGCGGGATGGCGGCGGCGAGCACGCCGCAGAAGAGGGAGACGATCAGGGTGTTGGTGCGGGGCGTGCCGGTCTTCGGGCTGACCTTGGCGAACGCCTTGGGCACGAGCCCGTCCCGGGCCATGGCGAACAGGATGCGGGTCTGCCCGTAGAGCACAGTCAGGACGACGCTCGCGATGGCGATGACGGCGCAGAACGCCAGCAGCGTGCCCCAGAAGGTCTGGCCGGTGACCTCGCGCATGATCTGGGCGAGTGCGGCCTCGGAGCCGGTGAACCGCTGCCAGGGCTTGGCACCCACGGCGACGGCGGCGACCAGGACGTACAGCGCGGTGATGATGGCGAGTGAGAGCAGGATGGCGCGGGGCAGGTCGCGCTGGGCGTTCCTCGCCTCCTCGCCGGCGGTGGAGGCCGCGTCGAAGCCGATGTACGAGAAGAAGAGCGTCGCCCCCGCGGCGCTGACACCGGCCATGCCGAGCGGCATGAAGTTCTCGTAGTTGCCGGAGCGGAAGCCCTGGGCGCCGATGGCGCAGAACAGCACCAGGGCGCCGATCTTCACGACGACCATGATGGTGTTGGCGCGGGCGGACTCGCGGGCGCCGCCCATCAGGAACGCCATGGCGAGCAGGACGACGATCAGCGCGGGCAGGTTGAAGACGCCGCCGTCGCCGGGCGGTGCGGACAGCGCGGCCGGGATGGTGACGCCGATGGTGCCGTCGAGCAGTTCGTTGAGGTACTCGCCCCAGCCGACGGCGACGGCGGCGACCGACACGCCGTACTCCAGCATCAGGCACCAGCCGCAGACCCAGGCGACGAGCTCGCCCATCGTTGCGTATGCATACGAGTAGGAGGAGCCGGAGACCGGGATGGTGCCCGCCAGCTCGGCGTAGGAGAGGGCGGAGAAGAGGGCCGTCAGTCCGGCTATGACGAAGGACAGCGTGACGGCCGGCCCCGCCTTGGGGACGGCCTCGCCGAGCACGACGAAGATGCCGGTGCCGAGGGTGGCACCGATGCTGATCATGGTCAGCTGCCACAGCCCCAGGGAGCGGCGCAGCGAGCCGCCCTCGCCCTGGCCACCCTCGGCGACCAGGCGTTCCACGGGCTTGCGGCGCATGAGGCGCCCGCCGACCCCCGGCGACTGCGGGGCGGCGGGACTTCCGTTGTGCGGGGGTGCGCCTTGGTCGAGCACGCGCTGACTCCTTCATCGCTGCCGGTCTTCCGCGGCAGGGACCGACAGCGTCCCGCGACAGCCGGGACCCGTCGAGCGGGCCCCCGCCGCACCACGTACAGCGCGTAACCCTACGAGGTTTGTCGTTGCTCGTGAAATGCAGCAACCTTGCGTACCTCCGCAAGATCATTGCGTTACTCACGGGGACGCGGGTGTTCATTGTGCGGGGGCTTTGGTCCGTTGCGTCCCTCGCCACCGGGAGGGGCCCGGAACACGCCGGGACACGCCGCGGCCCCCGCCGTTCCCGGGGGCGGGATCGGCGAGGGCCGGGCTGTGGAGGCTGCCGTCAGTTCCAGCTGGCGTGGAGGGGCTTGCCCTCGGCGTAGCCGGCGGCGCTCTGGATGCCCACGACGGCCTTCTCGGCGAACTCCTCCAGCGAGCCGGCACCGGCGTAGGTGCAGGAGGAGCGGACGCCCGCGATGATCGAGTCGATCAGGTCCTCCACGCCGGGACGCTCCGGGTCGAGGAACATCCGGGACGTCGAGATGCCCTCCTCGAACAACCCCTTGCGGGCCCGGTCGTACGCCGACTCCTCGGAGGTGCGCTTGCGCACGGCACGCGCGGAGGCCATCCCGAAGGACTCCTTGTAAGGGCGGCCGTCGGCGTCGTGCTGGAGGTCGCCCGGGGACTCGTAGGTCCCGGCGAACCAGGAGCCGATCATCACGTTGGACGCGCCGGCCGCGAGCGCCATGGCGACGTCGCGCGGGTGGCGGACACCGCCGTCGGCCCACACGTGCTTGCCGTACTTCCTCGCCTCGGCGGCGCACTCCAGGACGGCGGAGAACTGCGGCCGGCCGACGCCGGTCATCATGCGGGTGGTGCACATGGCCCCGGGGCCGACACCGACCTTGACGATGTCCGCGCCGGCCTCGATCAGATCTCGGACGCCCTCGGCGGAGACGACGTTGCCGGCGACGACCGGGACCTGCGGGTCGAGGCCGCGCACCAGCTTGACCGCGCTGATCATCGAGTCCTGGTGACCGTGCGCCGTGTCGATGACGAGCGCGTCCACGCCCGCCTCCAGCAGTTGCTTCGCCTTGCCCGTCACATCGCCGTTGATGCCGACGGCGGCGGCGATGCGGAGCCTGCCGTGGGCGTCGGTGGCCGGGGTGTACAGGGTGGCGCGCAGGGCGCCCTTGCGGGTGAGGATGCCGGCCAGGCGGCCGTCCCGGTCCACGGCGGGCGCATAGCGCCGGTTGGCGGCGTCAAGGGTGTTGAAGGCCTCGCGCGGATCCATGTCGGCGTCGATGAGGATCAGGTCCTTGGACATGACCTCCTCGAGCTGGGTGAAGCGGTCCACGCCGGACAGGTCGGCGTCGGTGACCACGCCGACCGGCCGGTGTCCGTCGTCGACGACGACGCCCGCGTTGTGGGCGCGCTTGGGCAGCAGGGCGAGCGCGTCGGCGACGGTCTGGTGAGGTGCCAGCACGATCGGGGTGTCCAGGACCAGGTGGCGGCCCTTCACCCAGGTGACGACCTCGGTCACGACCTCGATCGGGATGTCCTGCGGTATGACGGTGAGCCCGCCGCGGCGCGCCACGGTCTCGGCCATGCGGCGGCCTGCGATGGCGGTCATGTTGGCGACGACGAGCGGGATGGTGGTGCCCGTGCCGTCCGGGGAGCTGAGGTCCACGTCCTGCCGCGAGCCGACGGCGGAGCGGCTCGGCACCATGAAGACGTCGTCGTACGTCAGGTCGTAGGCGGGCCGGATGTCGTTGAGGAAACGCACGTGCTGCACATCCCAGTTGATCAGAGGTGGCCCCCGGACAGGACAGCCAGGGGGAAGAGCACGTACTTCATTGTCCCATGTCGACCGGAATGCCATCCCCCGGGAGCATCGTCCAAGCTGGTCGGAGCGCTGCTCGGAGAATCCTCCGAAGGCCGCCGCGCGCAGGGGCGAAGCCCGCCGCCCCTCCGCGTCGGCCGCCGTCAGGCGGCGTCGGGGTCCGCGCGGTTGAGGGCGGACCGCGGGGCCGGTCCCGCCGTCATCAGGTAGTCCGCGGCCGACGTGTCCGTCACCAGACTGGTGACGAGACCGGAGCGCAGCACGGCGTCGATCGCGGGCCCCTTGCGCTGTCCGCCGGCGATCGCGACGACCTCGGGGACCCGGCGGAGCTGGTCGGTCTTGACGGTGATGCACCGCTCTCCGAGGTCCCGGCCGACCCGGCGTCCCTCCGCGTCGAAGAGGTGCGCGGACATCTCCGCGGCGACGCCGAGGGAGGCGTAGTGCGCCCGCTCCTCGTCGGTGAGCATGTCGTGCACCGTCGAGATGCCCGGCTCCCACGAGCCGATGGAGACACAGGCGACGGTGACCTTGTCGAAGTACTCGAAGGCCCGGGCGATCCCGGTCTGGTGGCGCAGCGCCTCCGCGGTGGCCGCATCCGGCAGCAGCATGGGCGCGTAGATGGGGTGGGCGTCGCCGCCCGACACCTGCGCGGCGCGCCGTACGGCCTCCACCGAGCCGCGCTCGGCGGTCCCGGCGTCGTACACACCTGTCAGCTGTACGACGGTGCAGGGCGGCAGCCGGTCCAGGGCCGCCGCCATGTGGATGGTGGACCGGCCCCAGGCCAGACCCAGTACATCTCCTTCGTTGACCAGCTCGCCGAGCAGGTCGGCGGCCACCTCTCCGAGGTTCTCGGGGTCGGGCGTCTCCTCTGCCTCGGCCGGGGACTCCACCACGACGGCGTGCCTGAGCCCGTAGCGGGCGCGGAGCGCGTCGGAGCGCTCGGCGTCGAGCTCGGCCGGGACTCGGATCTCGATCCGTACGAGATCCCGTTCGAGGGCGGTCTCCAGGACCCGGGCCACCTTGAAGCGGCTGACGCCGAACTCCTCGGCGATCTGGATCTTGGACTTGCCCTCGAGGTAGAAGCGGCGGGCCATGGCCGCCGCCTGCACCAGCTCAGCGGGTCCCATCCGCATGGCTGACCGGCCCGCCGACATACCCGACACGGCGCTCTCCTCACTGCTGTTCACACTCTGGATTCGCCGTTCATCCTTGCAGATCCGGCGCGGTCGATCAGCCCTGCCGGGGGCCGTTCATGTTCCTGACGCTCAGTGGTCGCATGCCCACGATGCCTTGGCGGTCGCGGCCTCCGCCTGATTGCGCAATGCACGTACCGCTTCGGCCGGGTCGGCTGCCCCGTACACGGCGGAACCCGCGACGAAGACATCGGCGCCGGCGTCCGCGCAGCGCTCGATGGTGGAGGCCGAGACACCGCCGTCGACCTGCAGCCAGAGCTCCAGGCCGTGCTTGCGGATCAGCTCACGGGTGCGGCGGATCTTCGGCAGCATGATGTCGAGGAACGGCTGCCCACCGAAGCCGGGCTCCACCGTCATGACCAGCAGCATGTCCAGTTCGGGCAGCAGATCCTCGTACGGCTCGATGGGCGTGGCCGGCCGCAGTGCCATGGAGGCGCGGGCGCCCTTGGCCCGGATCTCCCGGGCGAGCCGCACGGGGGCGGTGGCCGCCTCGACGTGGAAGGTGACGGAGCCGGCTCCCGCCTCCACGTACTGGGGCGCCCAACGGTCGGGGGCCTCGATCATCAGATGGCAGTCCAGCGGAGTGTCGGTCGCACGGGCCAGCGACTCCACGACCGGCGCGCCGAGCGTGAGGTTCGGGACGAAGTGGTTGTCCATGACGTCGACGTGGAGCCAGTCGGCTCCCTCGACCGCCTTCGCCTCGTCCGCGAGGCGTGCGAAGTCGGCGGACAGGATGCTGGGGCTGATCTGCGGGGCCATGCACCAAGACTGCCACGTTCCGCGGGGGTTGCCCGCACCGGTCCGCGTGACGGACGCCGCGACGGTCGGCCACGTCCGCACGGCGGTCCCGCACCCGTTCCTTTTTCCACCCCGGAACACCCCCTTGTCCGGATCCCGCCGGGCGGGCATCAACCGCGCAACCTCGCCCCGGCCGGGCACACCAGCACCGGTGCGCTGCTCGGCCGGGGGTGGGTGTCTCTCGCCGGCGCTTGCCGGGTGCCGCTGCGCCCACCTGCCGCCCCAGCGGCACGACTGCCCGCAGCTGCGGCAGCTCCCGCCTGGCCACCCGACCCCGCCCAGCCGGAACCAACCGACCACGCCCGCCAGGCGTTAGCGCAACCCACGCCCCGGACACACCCAGCCGATACCGCCCGGGGGCGGCCGGTCGTGCCTGGTAGGCCGTCAGGCGGTGCGGCGGATGACGGCCAGGTACATTGCGTCGGTTCCGTGCAGGTGGGGCCATAGCTGGACGTCGGGGCCCTCGCCCAGGTGTGGTACGCCGGGGAGCAGCGGCCTGGCGTCGATCAGGTCGGCGGCCGGGAACTGCTTGAGGAGGTCGGCGACCACGGCCCGGGTCTCCGCGAGGTGCGGCGAACAGGTGGCGTAGCCGACGACCCCGCCGACCCGCACGGACTCCAGGGCGTTGCGCAGCAGCCCCCGCTGCAGGGGTGCGAAGCCGTCCAGGTCCTCCGGGCGGCGCCGCCAGCGTGCCTCGGGCCGTCGCCGCAGGGCGCCCAGACCGGTGCACGGCACGTCGACCAGCACCCGGTCGAAGCTTCCGGGGCGCCACGGCGGGCGTGTGCCGTCGGCGGCGACGACCTGGTACGGCCCGGGGTTCCCGGCGAGTGCCTGCTCCACCAGCCCGGCCCGGTGCGGCTGCTTCTCGGAGGCCAGCAGCATGGCGCCCCGCTCGGCGGCGAGCGCCCCGAGGAGCGCGGCCTTGCCGCCCGGACCGGCGCACCCGTCCAGCCACAGCCGGTCACGGCCCTCGACGGGGGCGTTGGCGAGCGCGAGGGCGACCAGTTGGCTGCCCTCGTCCTGGACACCGGCGCGGCCCTCGGCCACGGCGGGAACGGCGCCCGGCTCCCCGCCCTCGGACAACCGCACGGCGTAGGGCGACCAGCGGCCGGGAACGGCGGCCTCCTCGTCGAGCAGTTCGGTCGTCGTCGCCCGGCCGGGGCGGGCGACGAGCGTCACCTCGGGCCGTTCGTTGTCCGCCCGCAGCAGCTCCTCGATGCCGGCACGGTCGCCGCCCAGGGAGTCCCACAGCGCGGAGACGACCCACCGGGGGTGTGAGTGCACGACGGCGAGGTGGTCCTCGGGATCCTCGTCGTAGGGCGGCGCGACCCGTTCCAGCCAGCCGTCGAGATCGTCCTGCGCGATCTTGCGCAGCACGGCGTTGACGAACTTGGCCCGTCCGTCGCCGAGCACGACCCGGGCCAGTTCCACGGTGGCGGACACCGCGGCGTGCGTCGGGATCCGCGTACCGAGCAGCTGGTGCGCGCCGAGGCTGAGCACGTCCAGCACCGGCGGGTCCACCTCGCGCAGCGGCCGGTCGACACAGGCCGCGATGACCGCGTCGTACGTCCCCTGCCGGCGCAGGGTGCCGTACACCAGCTCGGTGGCGAAGGCGGCGTCCCTGGCGTCGAACTTGTCGGGTCCCTCGGCCTCCCGCGCCTTGCGCAGCAGCGGGGGCAGGACGAGGTTGGCGTACGCGTCCCGCTCGTCGACGGCCCGCAGGGCCTCGAAGGCGAGGATGCGGACGGGGTCCTTCTTGGGCCGGCGGTAGGGCTTGGCGGGCTTGCGGGGCCGACGGGGCTGGTCGCTCACGAAAAAGGTGCTCCGGAGGTGGGGTGAGGTGCGCGGTCCAGCCTACGTCGTGGCGGTCCCCGGGGGCGTCAGGCGCCGACGGTCTCCCCGGCGGTGATCCGCGCCCCGCGCGCCCAATCCGCCGCCCGCATCGGCTTCTTGCCCTGCGCCTGCACCCACAGCAGTTCGACGGCGTACGAGGCGGTGCCCACGTACACGTTGTTCTTGCCGACGGACAGCTGCCCGGGCGCGAGCTCGGTCATGTCCGGTACGGGGGCGGCCTGGACGATCTTCAGCCGCTCGCCCCGGAAGGTGGTCCAGGCGCCGGGCGCGGGCGTGCAGCCGCGCACCACCCGGTCGACGCGCAGCGCCGGGGTGTTCCAGTCGATGCGGGCGTCCTCGACGGTGACCTTGGGGGCGAGGCTGACGCCCTCGGCGGGCTGCGGTACGGGCTTCAGGGTGCCGTCCTCGATGCCGTCCATGGTCGCGGTGAGCAGGCCGGCGCCGGCGAAGGCGAGCCGGGTGAGCAGGTCGCCGCTGGTGTCGGTGGGGCGGATCTCCTCGGTGACGGTGCCGTAGACGGGTCCGGAGTCGAGGCCCTCCTCGATGAGGAAGGTGGCGGCGCCGGTGATCTCGTCACCGGCCATGATGGCGTGCTGCACGGGGGCGGCGCCGCGCCAGGCGGGCAGCAGCGAGAAGTGCAGGTTGACCCAGCCCCGGGCCGGGATGTCGAGGGCGGCCCGGGGCAGGAGGGCGCCGTAGGCCACGACGGGGCAGCAGTCCGGCGCGATCTCCGTGAGCCGGGCGAGGAATTCGGGGTCCTTGGGCCTGACCGGCTTCAGCACCTCGATCCCGGCCTCCTCCGCGCGCTCGGCGACGGGCGAGGCGACCAGCCTGCGCCCGCGCCCGGCGGGCGCGTCAGGCCGGGTGACGACGGCCGCCACCTCGTGCCGCCGGGAGGCGAGAAGAGCGTCCAGGGAGGGAACGGCGACCTCGGGGGTACCGGCGAAGACGAGCTTCATGGGGTGCGTAGGGCCTCTCGGGCGGGGGCGTCCAGGGACAGCGCACCAGTCTATGGGCCGGTGCCGCACCCCTGCGGCGCCCCCGCCGCCCTTCCAACGCCGGAGGGGCCGCATTCAGCCCCTCCGGCGTTTGAGGAGCGGGGTCTGGGGCGGAGCCCCAGGTCGGGACGGGAAGGGGCGGCGGGGGCGAGAAACAGGCCGCCCACCCGGCGGCCACGATCCGGTCGACCGCGGCGAACGCCGGTGCACATCTGCGCGGGGGCGTACGCATATGCCGCCACGCCCCCACCCCGTGACCCGCGGAGCGCCTACGCGTTGGTCAAGAAAGAGTTGACCACGGGCCCCGCAAGGGCTCATTCCTTTCAACGCCGGTTCGAGAGGCTTGTTCATGGCCGACCACGCAACCCACGACGCCCAGGCTCGTGCCAGCCTGCACTTGCTGGTGCGGGACATCGAGCGGGTCCGCCGGCAGGTGGACGCACTGCGCACGCTCACCGCCCAGCTGGGCAACGTCTACCGCCCGCGGCGCTCCGGCCCCTCCACGGGCTTCGTCGTCTACGGACGCGCCCCCGCCCCGACGGTCCGTCTCGCCCAGGAGCTGCGGGACAGTGTCGAGACCCTGGTCACGGCCGCCGTGGACTTCGACCGCTCGCTGGGCTTCTCGTGGGACGCGGTGGGCTCCGCGCTCGGAGTCACCAAGCAGGCGGTGCACCGCCGTTACGGCGCCCGCCGTGCGCCCGCCCAGACGTCCGCCGCCACCGCCACCGCCACTGCCACCGCGGAAGCCGAGCGCACGCCGGAGTCGTCGGGCACCCGCACGGTCAATGTGGGTGCCGGTGTCTCCACGGTGCCGACCGTCCCCGCCGCCCGCTCCATGCCGACCCAGCCCACGGCCGGCAGCCCGTCCCTCCGCGACGAGCCACGCCCCACGGTCCTTCCCGCCCCCCGCAACGGCTGACCCCCGCCCTCCCGGGCGCACCTCCCCGGGAGGGTGGGGCACGTCCGCCACCGGCACGGCGACGAGCGGGGCCCGCTCAGCCGATGTCCAGCGGGTCGATACGGACCCACACAGGGGCGTTGCCGCCCCGGGCCATGCGTGCCGCCTGCGCCGCCTTGAGCGCCGCGGCCAGCGCGGCGCCGTGGCCGGGGGGCACCCGGATCAGTGCCCGATCCCACTGCTCCCCGGGCGGGGGTGCGCCAGGGCGTCGCGGGCGGCCCGCCGGGGTGACCGGCAGGGGCACCGGGCCGAGGATCTCCGCCCGCGCCGGCAGCTCCACCGCGCGGAGGAACTCCGTCACCGTCTCGCCCGGCCCCGACACCGCCGCCATCCGCGACACCGGCGGGAAGCCCAGTTCCCCCCGCTCGGCCAGTTCCCGCACCGCGTGCCCGACCGGGTCCCACCGCACCAGCGCCTGCACCGGCCGCAGCGTCGGTTCCGCGACCACCACCACCGTGCCCCCCGCGGTCTGGGGACGCACCAGCGCCGCGGCGCCGATCCAGCGGCGCAGCGCCTCCTCCCCGGAGCGCAGGTCGGGCCGGCCCAGCATCGCCCATCCGTCCAGCAGCAGGGCCGCGGCGTACCCGCCCTCGGCCACCGGCTCAGCCCCGGGTGTGCTGACGACCAGCGCGGGCGCCCCCGGCACCGTGTCGAGGACGTGCTCGCGGCCCGAGGTCCGCACCGGAACGGCGGGAAAGGCCCGGCCCAGCTCCTCGGCGGTGCGGCGCGCGCCCACCACCTGGGCCCGCAGCCGGAAACCGCCGCAGTCGGGACAGTGCCAGCCGCTCTCCTCGCGCCCGCACCATCCGCACAGCAGATCGTCGGATCCCCGGGCCTCCAGCGGTCCGGAGCAGTGCCGGCAGCGCGCCGGGGCTCGGCAGTGGGCGCACGCCATCCGTGGCACGTATCCCCGCCGGGGCACCTGGACCAGGACCGGTCCATACCGCAGTCCCTCCCTGGCGGCCTGCCAGGCGAGCGTCGGGAGCCGCGCCGCGCGGGCCGCCTCGTCGCGTGAGAGGTCCTGGTCGCCCACGGTGCGCACCAGCGGTGCGGCCGCCCGTACCCGCTCCCTGCCCGCGACCAGCGGTCGTGCCCAGCCGGTGTCCACGAGCTGGGCGGCCTCCACGGTGCAGCTCCAGCCGCCGAGCAGGAAGCCGCACTTGTCCTGCGCCGCCCTCAGCAACAGCACCTCGCGCGCATGCGGCTGCGGGGCGTGCTGCTCGCTGTGGCTGTCGTCGCCGTCGTCCCAGATGGCGACCAGGCCGAGGTTCCGCACCGGCGCGAACATCGCCGCCCGCGTCCCGATGACGGCCCGCACGGATCCCCGCTGTACGGCGAGCCACTGCGCGTACCGCTTCTCGGGGCCGGCGTCGGCGGTGAGGACCGCGTGCCGTCCCTCCCCCAGCAGTCCGGTGAGGGCGGCATCCACGCGGGCGACGGTCCGTCCGTCGGGCAGGACGACCAGGGCACCGCGTCCGGAGGCCAGGGTCGCCGCGACGGCCCGGGCGAGTTCGTCGCTCCACTGCGGGCCGGGCAGCGCGTTCCACACGGCCCGGGGGGCGCCGCCCGAGGCCAGTGACTCAAGGAAGGCGGGGCCCTGCTCGTACCGCTCCCAGGAACGGGGGGCGGGCGCCGGGGGCGGGGGCTGCGGGGCGGGCGACGGCCGTTTCTCGGCGCGGGCGTTGCGCGGCGGCACGGCGAGCTGGAGTACGTCGGCGAGGCTGCCCGCGTACCGGTCGGCGACGGCGCGGGCGAGCGCCAGCAGTTCCTCGTCGAGCACCCGCTCGGGTGAGACGACCTGGGCCAGGGCCGCCAGGGGCCCCGCGTAGTCGGACTCGGCGCGCCGCTCGACGAGGAATCCGTCGATCAACCCGCCGCCCTCGCGGCGGCCCTCGCGCACCCGGTGCCGGCCGGCGCCGAACCGCACCCGGACCCGGACGCCCGGCTGGGCATCGGCGTCCAGTTCCTCGGGCACGGCGTAGTCGAAGTAGCGGTCGAGGTGGAGCACGCCCTTGTCGACGAGGACCCGGGCGACGGGCAGCTCCTTGGCGAGCGCGGCGCCCCGCCAGGTGCGCGGTTTGGCGCGCGGCGTCGTGGCCTTGCGCACGCTCTCCCGGATGAGCGCGAGCTGCTCCGGCGGGGCGCCCTCCGCGCCGCCGTCCGCCTGTCCGTTGTCGCTGCTCACGCTTGCATTCTTACAAACGCCTCGGACAGCGGCGCCGGGCCCGAGGTCGGTCTCGGGTACGGAGCTACGCCCGGAGGCGCTTCTGCCTTGGGCCGCTCGGCCATACCGGTCCGGGACCGGCAGCAGGATTCGAACCTGCGAGGGTCGTCACCCGGAAGGATCCGTGCCCTTCGCACCGGGCCGCGGCGCCGCCGCACTGCGAGGGTAGGGCGCGTCCATGCGGCGCGCACCCGGATATTCCGTGCAGCCCCACACCCGGATATGCGGTGTGCCCGGGTACGCGCCGAGGCCCGGCTCCCCGGTGAAGGGGGTGCCGGGCCTCGGCGGGTGACGGCGTGGGGTTACAGTCCCGTGGCCTTGCGGAGGGCATCGACGCGGTCGGTGCGCTCCCAGGTGAAGTCGGGCAGCTCACGGCCGAAGTGGCCGTAGGCGGCGGTCTGGGCGTAGATCGGGCGCAGCAGGTCCAGGTCGCGGATGATGGCGGCCGGACGCAGGTCGAAGACCTCGTCGATGGCCCGCTCGATCTTGTCCACCTCGACCTTGGCGGTGCCGAAGGTCTCCACGAACAGACCGACCGGCTCCGCCTTGCCGATCGCGTACGCCACCTGCACCTCGCAGCGGGCGGCAAGACCCGCGGCGACGACGTTCTTGGCGACCCAGCGCATCGCGTACGCCGCCGAGCGGTCCACCTTGGAGGGGTCCTTGCCGGAGAACGCGCCGCCGCCGTGACGGGCCATGCCACCGTAGGTGTCGATGATGATCTTGCGGCCGGTCAGGCCCGCGTCGCCCATCGGACCGCCGATCTCGAACCGGCCGGTGGGGTTCACCAGCAGCCGGTAGTTCTCGGTGTCCAGCTTGATGCCCTCGTCCAGGAGCGCCTTCAGCTCGGGCTCCACGACGAACTCGCGGATGTCGGGTGCGAGCAGTGAATCGAGATCGATGTCGCTCGCGTGCTGCGAGGAGACGACCACGGTGTCCAGACGGACCGCCTTGTCGCCGTCGTACTCGATGGTGACCTGGGTCTTGCCGTCGGGGCGCAGGTAGGGGATGGTCCCGTTCTTGCGCACGTCGGACAGGCGCTTCGACAGCCGGTGCGCGAGGAAGACGGGGAGCGGCATCAGCGTCGGCGTCTCGTCCGTCGCGTAGCCGAACATCAGGCCCTGGTCGCCGGCGCCCTGCCGGTCCAGTTCGTCGTCGTCGCCCTCGACGCGGGCCTCGTAGGCAGCGTCGACGCCCTGCGCGATGTCCGGGGACTGCGCGCCGATCGACACCGACACTCCGCAGGAGGCGCCGTCGAAACCCTTCTTCGAGGAGTCGTAGCCGATCTCCAGGATCTTGTTGCGCACCAGCGTCGCGATGTCCGCGTACGTCTTGGTGGTCACCTCGCCGGCCACATGCACCAGGCCGGTGGTGATGAGGGTCTCGACGGCGACCCGGGAGGCCGGGTCCTCGCGGAGCAGCGCGTCGAGGATGGTGTCGCTGATCTGGTCAGCGATCTTGTCAGGGTGACCCTCGGTCACGGACTCCGAGGTGAACAGACGACGGGACACAACGCTCCCTGGGGTTGCAGCGGCTGCTGGCTGATCATTGGTGGACGGCGGGGGCTGCACCCGACGCCGTCCGTGGAACAGTTTATCGGTCGCGCTTCACCGCGGGTCCCCCCGTCTCGTCTCACGAGAGCGCTGTGACCTGCGGCACGGGAATTCTCTCCGGGCCGGGCGAGGTTCGCCAGAGGAGCCACACCCTCGCGGGCGACGGTTTGCGGAGCCGCAGGCGACTGAATCACTCATCCCAGCCGGTCGGCCACCAGGTCCCAGACGGTTTCGGCCAGGGTCTCCTTCGGGCCGTGCGCGACGGGGGTCTCGCTGCCGTCCGCGCCCAGTACCACGGCCTCGCTCTCGTCCGCGCCGAAGGTCTTGTGCTCCCCCACCTCGTTCACCACGAGCAGGTCGCAGCCCTTGCGCTTCAGCTTGGCGCGGCCGTTGGCGAGCACGTCGTCGGTCTCGGCGGCGAAGCCCACGATCACCTGTCCGGGCCGCGCCCGGTCGCCGGAGATCTCGGCGAGGATGTCCGGATTCCGTACCAGGGTGACTGGCTCCGGCTCCCGGTCGTCCTTCTTCTTGATCTTCCCCGCCGCGTAGGCCGCCGGGCGGAAGTCGGCGACGGCCGCGGCCATGACCACCGCGTCCGCGTCGGCGGCGGCGGTCAGGACGGCCTCGCGCAGCTCCACGGCGGTTCCGACGGCGACGACGTCCACGCCGGCCGGGTCGGGCAGCGCGGTGTTGGCCGCGATCAGCGTGACGCGGGCGCCCCGGGCGGCGGCGGTGCGGGCGAGGGCGTATCCCTGCTTGCCGGAGGAGCGGTTGCCGAGGAAGCGGACGGGGTCGAGGGGCTCCCGGGTGCCTCCGGCGCTGATGACGACGTGCCGGCCTCTGAGGTCGGGTTCGCTGACTCCGCGGGCCAGCACCCGGCGGCAGACCTCGAAGATCTCCCCCGGGTCGGGCAGCCGGCCCTTGCCGGTGTCGGCGCCGGTGAGACGCCCGACGGCCGGTTCGATGACGACGGCGCCCCGTGCGCGGAGCGTCGCCACGTTGTCCTGGGTGGCCGGGTGCTCCCACATCTCCGTGTGCATGGCGGGGGCGAAGACCACCGGGCAGCGGGCGGTGAGCAGGGTGTTGGTGAGGAGGTCGTCGGCCAGCCCGTGGGCCGCCTTGGCCAGCAGGTCCGCCGTGGCGGGAGCGACGACCACCAGGTCGGCGTGCTGCCCGATGCGGACGTGCGGCACCTCGTGGACGTCGTCCCAGACCTCGGTGGAGACCGGGTTGCCGGAGAGGGCGGACCAGGTGGCAGCGCCGACGAAGTGCAGGGCCGAGGCGGTGGGAACGACCCGCACGTCGTGCCCCGACTCGGTCAGCCGCCTGAGCAGCTCACAGGCCTTGTACGCGGCGATGCCACCGCTGACCCCCAGAACGACGTTCGGCTTGTCCACCGTCTCTCCCCGGACCTCGGAATCGTGCAACCAACCCCCATGAGACACCACAGGCCCGGCAGGTGGACTGCCGGGCCTGTGGAAAAGTCAGCTGCGAGCTGATGGTACGACGAACTGACCGATTACTGGCCGGGGCCTTCGACGGCCTCGGAGGTCAGCAGTCCGGCGTTGATCTCGCGCAGGGCGATCGAAAGCGGCTTCTCGTGGACGTGGGTGTCGACGAGGGGACCGACGTACTCGAGCAGACCCTCGCCGAGCTGCGAGTAGTACGCGTTGATCTGGCGGGCCCGCTTGGCCGCGTAGATCACGAGGCTGTACTTCGAGTCCGTGGCCTCGAGGAGCTCGTCGATCGGCGGGTTGATGATGCCCTCGGGCGCGGAGATGGAAGAGGACACGCTCTACCTTCCGATGGATGGGAAAGATTCAGTCGCGAGACGACCGGTGAGTGGACCGCTGGGCGGTCGCTCACGATCACACGACGTTCATCAAGGCTAGCAGCTCGTGGGCCACGTCCTCGACGGAGG
Organism: Streptomyces sp. NPDC052079; assembly: GCF_040680275.1. Taxonomy (NCBI): domain Bacteria; kingdom Bacillati; phylum Actinomycetota; class Actinomycetes; order Kitasatosporales; family Streptomycetaceae; genus Streptomyces; species Streptomyces sp. NPDC052079. The sequence goes on along the minus strand of NZ_JBFAWL010000003.1, from coordinate 352,212 downwards.
TGTTGACCAGGGTGATGTCGAACTCCGGCTCGGCCGCCATTTCGATCTTCGCGGCACTGAGCCGGCGCTCGATGACGTCGGCCGACTCGGTACCCCGGCCCGTGAGCCTGCGCACAAGCTCCTCCCAGGAGGGAGGAGCCAGGAACACCAGTTGGGCGTCGGCCATGGACTCGCGGACCTGCCGCGCGCCCTGGAGGTCGATCTCCAGCAGCACGGGCACCCCTGCCTCCAGGTGCTCCAGCACCGCCGCGCGGGGCGTGCCGTAGCGGTTGCCCGCGAACTCGGCCCACTCCAGCAGCTCACCGTTCGCGATCAGCTTGTCCATCTCCTCGTCGCTGACGAAGAAGTAGTGGACTCCGTGCTGCTCCCCGGGGCGCGGCTTGCGGGTCGTCGCCGACACCGAGAGCCAGACCTCGGGGTGTTCCTTGCGCATATGGGCGACGACCGTGCTCTTGCCGACCCCGGAGGGGCCGGAGAGCACGGTCAGCCGCGGACGTTCAGTCATGCAGCGATTATTCCAGCAATCGCGCAGTGCCCGGGACTCAGGAGCCCGTGCTGCCGAACTCGCGCTCCAGGGAGGCGATCTGGTTGGAACCGAGACCCCGCACGCGGCGGCTCTCGGAGATGCCCAGACGCTCCATGATCTGCTTGGCGCGGACCTTGCCCACGCCCGGCAGGGACTCCAGCAGGGCGGAGACCTTCATCTTGCCGATGACATCGTTCTCCTGGCCCTGCTTGATGACCTCGTGAAGGGAGGCGCCGGAGTGCTTGAGTCGATTCTTGACCTCGGCCCGCTCCCGGCGAGCCGCGGCGGCCTTTTCGAGCGCGGCTGCGCGCTGTTCAGGGGTAAGGGGCGGAAGAGCCACGCCTACGTCACCTCGGATGTCGAACTGTCGGATACGGACCGGTGAGGAACCTAGTCGCCCCACACCTGGGGAGCCACGAGCAACACGCTTGCCCGTTCTCCCCCACTGCCTGAAGGGCGTGGGAGATACCCCCACCCGTCGGAGACTAGCGGCCAACTCCGCCGGAGTCAGCGAGAACTGCGGAAAAGTCCTGGTCAGCCTCCGTCAGGCCGGACATTTAAGACATACTGCCCCCGATTTGCGGCTGTATCCAGAGTGCGACGACCATGGGATCCCTCGTCGACCGGTCTCAGGCGGCCGTCACGGCGGTCCGGATCTCCTCCGCGAACCGCTCCGCGGCGTCACGCAGAGCGACCGCGTCGGGACCGTGGCGCAACACACCCCGGCTGACGTTCGGCACGACGTTGCGCACCGCCCTCCCGAACACCGTCGGAAGGTCGGCCGCCGTGGCCCCCTGAGCGCCGATGCCGGGCGCCAGGATGGGTCCGCCCATGTCCAGCTCGTACGAGGACAGGTCGCCCAGCGTGGCGCCGACCACCGCGCCGAAGGACCCGAGCGGCTCCTCGCCGGCGTTCTCCAGGGCCAGGTGTCCGAGCATGGTCGCCCCGACGGTGCGCCCGTCGGCGCGGACCGCGTGCTGCACCTCCCCGCCCTCCGGGTTGGACGTCAGCGCCAGCACGAACAGTCCGGTGCCGTTCTCGCGGGCCAGGGCGACGGCCGGGCTGAGCGAGCCGTAGCCGAGGTACGGGGAGACGGTGAGCGCGTCCGAGAACAGGGGCGCGTCCTTGTGGAGGAAGGACTCCGCGTAGGCGGCCATGGTGGAGCCGATGTCACCGCGCTTGGCGTCCATGACAACCAGCGTGCCGGCCGCCCGTGCCTCCTCGACCGTCTTCTCCAGGACCGCGATCCCGCGCGAGCCGAAGCGCTCGAAGAAGGCGCTCTGCGGCTTGAGCACGGCGATCCGGTCCGCGACCGCCTCGACCACCGTGCGGCTGAACCGCTCCAGACCGGTCACGTTGTCGCTCAGGCCCCACTCGGCGAGCAGGGAGGCGTGCGGGTCGATGCCCACGCACAGCGGGCCCCGCTCGTCCATCGCGCGGCGCAGACGTGCGCCGAAGGGTTCCGAACCAGTCATGCCGTTGTCCTCACGTCGGCGCCGACCGCGTCGGCGAGCGTGGCGTAGGGGCTGGTGCGCAGCCGCGCGGTGAGCCCCTTGTGGAGGGAGCGGGCCCAGAAGGGGCCTTCGTGGATGAACGCGCTGTAGCCCTGGATCAGCGTGGCACCGGCGAGGATGCGTTGCCAGGCGTCCTCGGCGTTCTCGATGCCGCCGACGCCGATCAGGGTGATCCGGTCGCCCACCCGCGCGTAGAGGCGGCGCAGCACGTCCAGGGAGCGGGCCTTGAGGGGGGCGCCGGACAGGCCGCCGGTCTCTTTGACGAGGTCGGGATCGGAGGTCAGGCCGAGTCCCTCGCGGGCGATGGTGGTGTTGGTGGCGATGATGCCGTCCAGGCCGAGCTCCACCGCGAGGTCGGCGACCGCGTCGATGTCGTCGTCGGCCAGGTCGGGGGCGATCTTCACCAGCAGCGGCACCCGGCGGGCCGGAGCCGCGCGGTCGGCGGCCTCCCGGACCGCGGTGAGCAGCGGACGCAGGTGGTCCACGGCCTGGAGGTCGCGCAGTCCCGGTGTGTTCGGGGAGGAGACGTTGACGACGAGGTAGTCGGCGTACGGTGCGAGCCGCTCGGCGGACTTCACGTAGTCGGCGACCGCCTCGTCCTCCGGTACGGCCTTGGTCTTGCCGATGTTGACCCCGACCACGGTCCTGAAGACGGGCGTGCGGGAGGCCAGACGTGCCGCGACGGCGAGCGAGCCCTCGTTGTTGAAGCCCATGCGGTTGATCAGGGCCCGGTCGGCGACCAGGCGGAACAGCCGCTTCCTGGGGTTGCCGGGCTGCGGCTCCCCGGTCACCGTGCCGATCTCGACATGGTCGAAGCCCAGCATGGCGAGGCCGTCGATGCCGACGGCGTTCTTGTCGAAGCCGGCGGCGAGACCGAAGGGACTGTGCAGGCGCAGCCCGAGCGCCTCGGTGCGCAGCTCCTGGTGGCGGGGGGCGAGCACGGCGGCGACGAAGGTCCGCAGCACGGGGACGCGCGCGACGCGGCGGATCCAGCGGAAGGCGAGCTGGTGGGCCCGCTCCGGGTCCATCCGCCGGAAGAGCAGGCGGAAAAGGATGTGATACATCAGGAGTCCTCATACCGAGGGGGACACCGTTTCCGGGTCCCCCTCATCGGCGGCTAGGGTCCGCGCCCCGAAGGGGCGCCGGGAACTGCGCGACCAGCCACGGACGGCCCGCAGCGTTGAACTCGGCCTCTCCGCGGAGCGCTAGTCGCGGGCCGCGGTCAGATGTTCCGCGTGTTCCTGGAGTGAGCGGACTCCCACGTCCCCGCGGTTGAGCGCGTCGATCCCCTGGACGGCGGCGGCGAGCGCCTGGACCGTCGTCAGGCACGGCACGGACCGGGCCACGGCGGCCGTACGGATGTCGTAGCCGTCGAGGCGGCCGCCGGTGCCGTAGGGGGTGTTGACGATGAGGTCGACCTCGCCGTCATGGATGAGCTGGACGATGGTCTTCTCGCCGTTCGGGCCGGTGCCCTCGGAGTGCTTGCGCACGACGGTGGCGTTGATGCCGTTGCGCTTGAGGACCTCGGCGGTGCCCGAGGTGGCGAGCAGCTCGAAGCCGTGCGCCACCAGCTCGCGGGCCGGGAAGATCATCGAACGCTTGTCGCGGTTGGCGACCGAGATGAAGGCCCGTCCCTTGGTCGGCAGCGGGCCGTAGGCGCCGGACTGCGACTTGGCGTATGCCGTGCCGAAGACGGTGTCGATGCCCATGACCTCGCCGGTGGAGCGCATCTCCGGGCCGAGCACGGTGTCGACGCCACGGCCGTGGATGTCCCGGAAGCGGGACCACGGCATCACGGCCTCCTTGACGGAGATCGGCGCGTCCAGCGGCAGCTCGCCGCCGTCGCCCCGCGCGGGGAGCAGGCCCTCGGTGCGCAGCTCGGCGATGGTGGCGCCCAGCGAGATCCGCGCGGCGGCCTTCGCCAGCGGCACCGCGGTCGCCTTCGAGGTGAAGGGGACGGTGCGCGAGGCGCGCGGGTTGGCCTCCAGGACGTAGAGGATGTCCCCGGCCAGCGCAAACTGGATGTTGATCAGACCGCGCACCCCGACGCCGCGCGCGATGGCCTCGGTGGAGGCGCGCAGCCGCTTGATGTCGAAGCCGCCCAGCGTGATCGGGGGCAGGGCGCACGCCGAGTCGCCGGAGTGGATGCCGGCCTCCTCGATGTGCTCCATGACGCCGCCGAGGTAGAGCTCCTCGCCGTCGAAGAGGGCGTCGACGTCGATCTCTATGGCGTCGTCGAGGAAGCGGTCGACGAGCACCGGCCGGGAGGGGCTGATCTCGGTGGACTCGGCGATGTATGCCTCCAGCCGGGTCTCGTCGTAGACGATCTCCATGCCGCGGCCGCCGAGCACATAGGACGGCCGGACGAGGACCGGGTAGCCGATCTCGTCGGCGATGGCCTTGGCCTCGGCGAAGGTGGTGGCGGTGCCGTGCTTGGGGGCGGGCAGGCCGGCCTCCTTGAGGACCTGGCCGAACGCGCCGCGGTCCTCGGCGGCGTGGATGGCCTCCGGGGAGGTGCCGACGATCGGCACGCCGTTGTCCTTGAGCGCCTGGGAGAGGCCGAGCGGGGTCTGGCCGCCGAGCTGGACGACGACGCCCGCGACCGGCCCGGCCTGCCGCTCGGCGTGGACGATCTCCAGGACGTCCTCCAGGGTGAGCGGCTCGAAGTAGAGCCGGTCGGAGGTGTCGTAGTCGGTGGAGACGGTCTCCGGGTTGCAGTTGACCATCACGGTCTCGTAGCCGGCGTCGTGCAGCGCGAAGGAGGCGTGGACGCAGGAGTAGTCGAACTCGATGCCCTGGCCGATGCGGTTGGGGCCGGAGCCCAGGATGATCACTGCGGGCTTCTCGCGGGGCGCGACCTCGGTCTCCTCGTCGTAGGAGGAGTAGAAGTACGGCGTCCTGGCGGCGAACTCGGCGGCGCAGGTGTCCACGGTCTTGTAGACCGGGCGGATGCCCAGCACGTGCCGGACCTCGCGGACGACGTCCTCGCGCAGGCCGCGGATCTCGCCGATCTGCTGGTCGGAGAAGCCGTGCCGCTTGGCCTCGGCGAGCAGCTCGCGGGTCAGGTCGGGGGCGCCGGCCAGCTCGTCCGCAATCTCCTTGATGAGGAACAGCTGGTCGACGAACCAGGGGTCGATCTTGGTGGCCTCGAAGACCTCCTCGGGCGTGGCGCCCGCGCGGATGGCCCCCATGACCGCGTTGATCCGGCCGTCGGTGGGACGGATCGCCTCGCGCAGCAGCTCGGCCTTGTCACCGGGCTCGCCGACGAAGCTGAACTGGCTGCCCTTCTTCTCCAGCGAGCGCAGCGCCTTCTGGAACGCCTCGGTGAAGTTGCGGCCGATGGCCATGGCCTCGCCGACCGACTTCATGGTGGTGGTGAGGGTGGAGTCGGCGCTCGGGAACTTCTCGAAGGCGAACCGCGGGGCCTTCACGACCACGTAGTCGAGCGTCGGCTCGAAGGAGGCCGGGGTCTCCCGGGTGATGTCGTTCGGGATCTCGTCGAGGGTGTAGCCGACGGCGAGCTTGGCGGCGATCTTGGCGATCGGGAAGCCGGTCGCCTTGGAGGCGAGCGCCGAGGAGCGCGAGACGCGCGGGTTCATCTCGATGACGATGACGCGGCCGTCCTCAGGGTTCACCGCGAACTGGATGTTGCAGCCGCCGGTGTCGACGCCGACCTCGCGGATGATCGCGATGCCGACGTCGCGGAGCACCTGGTACTCACGGTCCGTCAGCGTCATCGCGGGCGCGACGGTGATCGAGTCGCCGGTGTGCACGCCCATGGGGTCGAAGTTCTCGATGGAGCAGACGACCACGACGTTGTCGTTCTTGTCGCGCATCAGCTCCAGCTCGTACTCCTTCCAGCCGAGGATGGACTCCTCGAGGAGCACCTCGGTGGTCGGCGAGAGGGTGAGGCCCTGGCCGGCGATGCGGCGCAGCTCGTCCTCGTCGTGCGCGAAGCCGGAGCCGGCGCCGCCCATGGTGAAGGACGGGCGGACGACGACGGGGTAGCCGCCGAGTTCCTCGACGCCCTTGAGGACGTCGTCCATGGAGTGGCAGATGTAGGAGCGCGCGGACTCGCCGTGCCCGATCTTGCCGCGGACGGCCTCCACGACCTCCTTGAACTGGTCGCGGTCCTCGCCCTTGTGGATCGCCTCCACGTTGGCGCCGATCAGCTCGACGCCGTACTTCTCCAGGACGCCGTTCTCGTGCAGGGAGATCGCGGTGTTGAGGGCCGTCTGGCCGCCCAGGGTGGGCAGCAGGGCGTCGGGCCGCTCCTTGGCGATGATCTTCTCGACGAACTCGGGGGTGATCGGCTCGACGTAGGTGGCGTCGGCGATCTCCGGGTCGGTCATGATCGTCGCCGGGTTGGAGTTGACCAGGACGACCCGCAGGCCCTCGGACTTGAGGACGCGGCACGCCTGGGTGCCGGAGTAGTCGAACTCGGCGGCCTGGCCGATGACGATCGGGCCGGAGCCGATGACCAGGACGGACTGGATATCGGTGCGCTTAGGCACGCTGGCCCTCCATCGGGACGGTGCTCATCAAAGAGGTGAAGCGGTCGAACAGGTAGGCGGCGTCGTGCGGGCCCGCTGCCGCTTCCGGGTGGTACTGGACGCTGAAGGCCGGCTTGTCGAGGAGGCGGAGGCCCTCGACCACGTTGTCGTTGAGGCACACGTGGGTGACCTCGGCGCGGCCGTAGGGGGTGTCGGAGACCGTGTCCAGCGGGGCGTCGACGGCGAAGCCGTGGTTGTGCGCGGTGACCTCGACCTTGCCGGTCGTACGGTCCTGCACCGGCTGGTTGATGCCGCGGTGGCCGTACTTCAGCTTGTAGGTGCCGAAGCCGAGGGCGCGGCCGAGGATCTGGTTGCCGAAGCAGATACCGAAGAGCGGGGTGCCGCGCTCCAGGACCGCCCGCATGACGGAGACCGCGTGGTCGGCAGCGGCGGGGTCGCCGGGCCCGTTGGAGAAGAACACGCCGTCCGGGTTCACGGCGTAGACATCGTCCACGGTGGCGGTGGCGGGCAGGACGTGCACCTCGATGCCGCGCTCGGCCATGCGCTGCGGGGTCATGCCCTTGATGCCGAGGTCGACGGCGGCGACGGTGTACTTCTTCTCGCCGATCGCGGGGACGACGTACGGCTCGGTGGTGGCGACCTCGGCGGAGAGGTCGGCGCCCGTCATCTCGGGCGCTTCCTTGACGCGGGCGAGCAGTGCCGCGTCGTCGTGCACGGCGTCGCCGCTGAAGATGCCGACGCGCATGGCGCCGCGCTCGCGCAGGTGGCGGGTGAGGGCGCGGGTGTCGATGCCGCAGATGCCGACGACGCCCTGGGCGGCCAGCTCCTCGTCCAGCGAGCGCGTCGAGCGCCAGTTGGAGGGCACGCGCGCGGGGTCGCGCACGACGTAGCCGGAGACCCAGATCCTGCGGGACTCCATGTCCTCGTCGTTGACGCCGGTGTTGCCCACGTGCGGGGCGGTCATCACGACGACCTGGCGGTGGTACGACGGGTCGGTGAGAGTCTCCTGGTAGCCGGTCATGCCGGTGGAGAACACCGCTTCGCCGAAGGTCTCCCCCACCGCCCCGTAGGCACGGCCGCGGAAGATCCGGCCGTCCTCCAGGACGAGTACGGCGGGAACCTTGGCGGTTCCCCTGGTGGAGGTTGTCATCGTGCGCCTTCCGTCTTGTCGATCATGTGCTTGTTGATCAGGTGGTTGAGGGCTTCCACCCACTCGGTGTGCTCGGCCGCGCGGTCGGAGCGGAACCCGGAGTCGATCAGCCGGTCGCCGTGCGCCCAGGTGACGACCAGCAGCCCGCCCTCGGTGAGGACCTTGCCGGCGATCCCCTTGTCGAGCCGGGCCTCGCGCAGCGCGCCGGCCGGGACGAAGAAGTCGTCCGCGCCGGGGCGCACCACGTCCAGTCCCGCGTCGGTGAGCGTCAGCTCGGCCCGGCTGCGGGTGCCCAGACCGTGCGCCACGATGCGGTCGAGCCACTGACCGGCGGTGGTCGAGCCGTGGTAGCGGCCGCTCATGGTCAGTGTCGCCGGACCGGGGTCGTCCGGCGCGGTGGGCAGCTCGGGCAGGTCGCTCTGGAGGGTGCCGCGCCACCTCCAGCCCTCGCGCATCAGCCAGTAGACGAGGGCGACGAAGAGGGCGAGTCCGACGACCCAGCCGATCCGGGCGGCCCAGTCGGTCACTTCCGCCGATTCCCTCTCGGCGGCCAGCAGGAGTACAGGTGTCACGTGAGCTTCCCGTCGACGAGCGTGGCCTTGCCCCGCAGCCAGGTGTGCGTGACACGGCCCGGCAGCTCACGGCCCTCGTAGGGGGTGTTGCGGCTGCGCGAGGCGAAGCCCGCGGGGTCCACGGCTCCACGGTATGCCGTGTCGACGAGGGTGAGGTTGGCGGGCTCACCTGCCGAGACGGGACGGCCGTGCCCCTCGGCCCGTCCGATGCGCGCCGGCTTGACGGACATGCGGTCGGCGACGCCGGCCCAGTCCAGCAGGCCGGTGTCGACCATCGTCTCCTGGACCACCGACAGCGCCGTCTCCAGGCCGACCATGCCCATGGCGGCGGCGGCCCACTCGCAGTCCTTGTCCTCGTGCGGGTGCGGGGCGTGGTCCGTGGCGACGATGTCGATGGTGCCGTCGGCCAGCGCCTCGCGCAGGGCCATGACGTCGCGCTCGGTGCGCAGCGGCGGGTTGACCTTGTAGACCGGGTTGTAGGACCGGACCAGCTCGTCGGTGAGGAGGAGGTGGTGCGGGGTGACCTCGGCGGTGACGTCGATGCCGCGGGACTTGGCCCACCGCACGATCTCGACACTGCCCGCCGTGGACAGGTGGCAGATGTGCACGCGGGAGCCGACGTGCTCGGCGAGCAGCACGTCCCGGGCGATGATCGACTCCTCGGCGACGGCCGGCCAGCCGCCCAGCCCCAGCTCGGCGGAGACGACGCCTTCGTTCATCTGGGCGCCCTCGGTGAGGCGGGGCTCCTGCGCGTGCTGGGCGACGACGCCGCCGAAGGCCTTCACGTACTCCAGGGCGCGGCGCATGATCACCGCGTCGTGGACGCACTTGCCGTCGTCGGAGAAGACGGTGACGCCCGCCGCGGACTCGTGCATCGCGCCCAGTTCGGCGAGCTTCTGCCCCTCCAGGCCGACGGTGACCGCGCCGATGGGCCGTACGTCGCAGTAGCCGTGCTCCTTGCCGAGCCGCCAGACCTGCTCCACCACGCCGGCGGTGTCGGCGACCGGGAAGGTGTTGGCCATGGCGAACACGGCGGTGAAGCCGCCGCTCGCCGCCGCGCGGGTGCCGGTCAGTACGGTCTCGGAGTCCTCGCGGCCGGGCTCACGCAGGTGCGTGTGGAGGTCGACCAGGCCGGGGAGCAGGACCTTGCCTGCGGCTTCGACGATCTCGGTGTTCTCGGCGTCCTCTGTGGAGAGGTTTGGGGCGACCGCCTCGATGACGGCGCCGTTGATCAGTACGTCCTGCGGCTCGCCGCCGAGCACCCTCGCACCGCGGATCAGGATCTTGCTCATGGTTCTTACTTCTCCTCGGTGGTACGGGCGTGGGTGACGGCGGGTTCCTTGCCGCCCAGGAGCAGGTAGAGGACGGCCATCCGGATGGAGACACCGTTGGTGACCTGTTCGGTCGCGGTGCAGCGGTCCGAGTCCGCGACCTCGGCGGTGATCTCCATGCCGCGGACCATCGGGCCGGGGTGCATCACGATGGCGTGCTCCGGCATCCGCGCCATGCGGTCGCCGTCGAGGCCGTAGCGGCGCGAGTACTCCCGCTCGGTGGGGAAGAACGCGGCGTTCATCCGCTCGCGCTGGACGCGGAGCATCATCACGGCGTCGGATTTGGTGAGCGTGGAGTCCAGGTCGTAGGAGACCTCGCAGGGCCAGGTGTCGACGCCCACCGGGAGCAGGGTGGGCGGGGCGACGAGGGTGACCTCGGCGCCGAGGGTGTGCAGCAGGTCGACATTGGAGCGGGCGACGCGGCTGTGCAGGACGTCGCCGACGAGGGTGATACGGCGGCCGTTCAGGTCCTGGCCGAGCCCGGCGTCCCGGCCGACCAGCCGGCGGCGCATGGTGAAGGCGTCGAGCAGCGCCTGGGTGGGGTGCTGGTGCGTGCCGTCGCCCGCGTTGATGACGGCGGCGTCGATCCAGCCGGAGGTGGCGAGGCGGTATGGGGCTCCCGAGGCGCCGTGCCGGATGACCACCGCGTCCACGCCCATGGCTTCCAGGGTCTGGGCGGTGTCCTTGAGGGACTCGCCCTTGGAGACGCTGGAGCCCTTGGCGGTGAAGTTGATGACGTCCGCGGACAGGCGCTTCTCGGCCGCCTCGAAGGAGATCCGGGTGCGGGTGGAGTCCTCGAAGAAGAGGTTGACGACGGTACGGCCGCGCAGGGTGGGGAGTTTCTTGATCGGCCGGTCGGCGACCCGGGCCATCTCCTCGGCGGTGTCGAGGATGAGGACGGCGTCGTCGCGGGTGAGGTCGGCGGCCGAGATGAGATGACGCTGCATCTGTCAGGCTCCGTAAGGCAGTTCAATCAGGCGAAATCGGGCAGACGGGGACGCGCGAGGGCGTGCCGAGCCGGCGCACGCCTCGGCGTGCGCGCGCTGTGCTACTGGGAGGTCCGCTTGGCGCCGAGCAGCACGGTGTCTCGACCGTCCTCCTCGGCGAGCAGGACCTTGACCGTCTCCCGCAGCGACGTGGGGAGGTTCTTGCCGACGTAGTCGGCGCGGATGGGCAGTTCGCGGTGGCCGCGGTCGACAAGGACGGCGAGCTGCACCGCGCGGGGGCGCCCGATGTCGTTCAGCGCGTCGAGGGCGGCGCGGATGGTGCGGCCGGAGAAGAGCACGTCGTCGACGAGGACGACCAGCCGGCCGTCGATGCCGTCACCGGGGATTTCGGTGCGGGCCAGCGCACGCGGCGGGTGCATGCGCAGGTCGTCGCGGTACATCGTGATATCGAGCGAGCCGACCGGGACCTTGCGCTCGGTGATCTGCTCGAGCTTGGCGGCGAGCCGCTGGGCGAGGAAGACGCCTCGGGTCGGGATGCCGAGGAGCACCACGTCGTCGGCGCCCTTGGCGCGTTCGACGATCTCGTGGGCGATGCGGGTGAGCACCCGGGCGATGTCGGGGGCCTCCAGGACGGGGCGGGCATCGGGGTGCGGGTGCGAGCTCTGCGAGGAGTTGTGCAGGTTTTGTGAGGGGTTGTGCTGGTTCTGCTTGTCCATACGAAACGGACCTCCTTCTCCGCCTCACGGGACGGACCTTAAAGGACGTCGGATTGCGTCACTCAGGCTATCAGGCCGGGATCGGTGCGTAGCGACACCCCCGGTCACACCAATGGAGTAGCCGATGTTCGCTACCACGGAAGAGTCGGTGTGGACCATTCGGCTTGACGCACCAGAGTAACGCTGCGTAACCTCACAGTGAGTTACCAGCCGCGCGGCATGGAAACCAGCCAGAGCCGCGTCGACACAGTGCCGGGGAGCTATATGTCCAGCGAATACGCCAAACAGCTCGGGGCCAAGCTCCGGGCGATCCGCACCCAGCAGGGCCTTTCCCTCCACGGTGTCGAGGAGAAGTCCCAGGGCCGCTGGAAGGCGGTCGTGGTCGGTTCGTACGAGCGTGGCGACCGCGCCGTGACCGTGCAGCGCCTCGCGGAGCTGGCGGACTTCTACGGCGTTCCGGTGCAGGAGCTGCTGCCGGGCACCACCCCGGGTGGCGCCGCCGAGCCGCCGCCGAAGCTGGTCCTGGACCTGGAGCGGCTGGCCACGGTGCCGGCCGAGAAGGCGGGCCCGCTGCAGCGCTACGCGGCGACGATCCAGTCCCAGCGCGGTGACTACAACGGCAAGGTGCTCTCCATCCGCCAGGACGACCTGCGCACCCTCGCCGTCATCTACGACCAGTCGCCCTCGGTCCTCACCGAGCAGCTGATCAGCTGGGGCGTCCTGGACGCGGACGCCCGCCGCGCGGTGGCCTCGCACGAGGACGCGTAGCCGCTCCGCGGGGTGCGTGAGGGCTGCTCGTAGATTGAGAAGCTCGCAGAAACGTGCCGCCGGGGTGGCGGGGAACCTTTGCTGGTTCCCCGCCACCCCGGCGGCTTTTTCGTGCACTGTGGGGTTACGGCGGCGGCGGGTGGGTGGGGGTGATTACGCCTGGCGGCGGAGTGACGGCTTGAGCTCCTTCAAGCGGCCGAGTAGGCCGTTTACGAAGGACGGCGATTCGTCCGTCGAGAACTCCTTTGCCAGCTGCACCATCTCGTCCAGGACCACCGCGTCCGGCGTCTCGTCCACCCAGATCAGCTCGTAGGCGCCGAGACGCAGGATGCTGCGGTCGACGACCGGCATCCGGTCCAGGGTCCAGCCGACCGAGTACTGGGCGATCAGTTCGTCGATGCGCTTCGCGTGCTCCGCGTAGCCCTCCACGAGTTGCATCGTGTACTCGCTCACCGGCGGCTGCCGGGTGTCGGTCCGGGAGTGCCGGATCCAGTCGGCGAGGACCGTCAGGACCTCCGTGCCGCGCTGGTCACCCTCGAAGAGGATCTGGAAGGCACGCTTGCGGGCCGTGTTGCGGGCAGCCACGGTTAGCTGTTCACCCGGCCGAGGTAGTCGCTGGTGCGGGTGTCGACCTTGATCTTCTCACCGGTGGTGATGAAGAGGGGGACCTGGATCTGGTGACCGGTCTCCAGGGTGGCGGGCTTGGTGCCGCCGGTGGAGCGGTCGCCCTGCACGCCCGGCTCGGTCTCCTGGATCGTCAGCTCGACGGCGGCGGGCAGCTCGACGAACAGCACCTCGCCCTCGTGCTGTGCCACGGTGGCCTCGAAGCCCTCGACGAGGAAGTTGGCGGCGTCGCCGACCGTCTTGCGGTCGATGTGCAGCTGGTCGTAGGTCTGCATGTCCATGAAGACGAAGTACTCGCCGTCCATGTACGAGAACTGCATGTCGCGCTTGTCGACGGTGGCCGTTTCGACCTTGACGCCGGCGTTGAAGGTCTTGTCGACGGTCTTGCCGGACAGCACGTTCTTCAGCTTGGTGCGCACGAAGGCCGGGCCCTTGCCGGGCTTGACGTGCTGGAACTCGACGACGGACCAGAGCTGGCCGCCTTCGAGCTTGAGCACCATGCCGTTCTTGAGGTCGTTCGTGGAAGCCACGGTTGCGGAATCTCCTGGACTGGACTGACGTGGACGACGGCCGGGGCGGGGGCAGGCGCACAGCACGGGGCTAGAGCGCGAGCAGCTCCTTGGTCGTGATGGTGAGTAGCTCGGGTCCGCCGTCCGCCTCGGGGCGCACGACGAGCGTGTCATCGATCCGGACTCCGCCCCGGCCGGGGAGGTGGACCCCCGGTTCGACGGTGACCGGCACGCAAGCGTCCAGTTTACCCATGGCCGCAGGGGTCAATTGAGGGTCCTCGTCGATTTCGAGTCCTACGCCGTGACCGGTGACCGCGTGCAGGGCCTCGGCGTAGCCGGCGGAGTCCAGGACCTGGCGTGCCGCGCGGTCCACGTCGCGGCAGGCCGCGCCGGGGACGAGGGATTCCCGGCCGGCGCGCTGGGCCGAGAAGACGAGGTCGTACAGCTCGATCTGCCAGCCCGCGGGGGCCGTGCCGATGACGAAGGTACGGCCGATCTCGCAGCGGTAGCCGCGGTAGGTGGCGCCGAGGCAGACGGAGAGGAAGTCGCCCTCCTCTACGCGGCGGTCGGTGGGGCGGTGACCGGGGCGGCCGGCGTTCGGGCCGGTGGCGACGGAGGTGGGGAAGGCGGGGCCGTCGGCGCCGTGGTCGACGAGGCGGCGCTCCAGTTCCAGGGCGAGGTGGCGTTCCGTGCGGCCGACGAGGATGGATTCCAGGAGTTCGCCGAGGGCCTGGTCGGCGATTTCCGCGCCGATGCGGAGGCAGGAGATCTCTTCTTCGTCCTTGACGACTCTGAGCTGTTCGACCGCGCCGGCGATGCCGGTGAGGCGGAGCCGGGGAGCGACGGAGCGGATCTCGCGGTGGCGGGTGACGGTGAGGTGGTGCTCCTCGACGGCGAGGGAGTCGGTGCCCTGGGCGAGGGCGAGGCTGGCCGCCGCGATGGCGGGGTCGCCGGTGAGGCCGGGCATCACATGGATGCGGAGTGACTCGTCGGGGCGGGTGTGGGGGGAACGGTCGTCCGGTGGACCCGCGCATACGAGGACGTCCTCGGTCCTGCCGAGCAGGAGGACGGCGCCGTCGGGGGCGGCGCCGGCGAGGTAGCGCACATTGGCGGGGCGGGACACCAGCGCCGCCGCGCTGCCGGCCGCGGTGCAGCAGTCCCGTAGCCGCGTCCGGCGGATCGCGTAGACCTCTGACATTCTTCGAGCGTAGGAGCGGTGGCTGGATGTCGCCGGTCGAGCGGGGCCGAGTGGGGGTGCGGCGGGGGCGCGTGCGGTGTGTGGTGGGGTCGGGGGTGTGGGGGTGCGGCTCGCCCGCCGCAGTCGCGCCCCTCCGGCGCTGCCACAGTGCCCCGGCGCGGGGCCCAGCTAAGCGGCGGCCTCCGCCCCACCCCCACACCCCCTCCCGCCCGTCGGCGGCTGCGGCCCACCCCGCCCCCGCTGCGGGCAGTCGTGCCGCTGGGGCGGCACGGGTGGGCGCAACGGCACCCGCCAACGCGGGAAGTGAAACCCCCGACGGCCACCCACGACACGGGCCAGCCACCCCCGCCACGGGCACCCGCCATCGCCGGCTGCAGGCCGCCCCGCCGCAGCTGCGGGCAGTCGTGCCGCTGGGGCGGCACGGGTGGGCGCAGCGGCACCCGTTAACGCAGGGAGTGGAACCCGGTCGCCGGTGCCGACGCGGTCACCACTGGGGTGGGCTCGCTATGGAGCCGGTCAGGACGTCGTCCAGGATGCGGGCCGTTTCGGGTATGTCCAGCTGGGAGTTGTCGATGATGGGCAGGCCCGAGCCGTACCAGCCGGCCATGCGGCCGTGGATACGGGCAACTTCCTCGTCGCTGAGACGGCGATTGCCCGTGCGTTCCGCGTTGCGTTCGAGGACGATGTCCAGGCCCGGCAGGAGGACCACCGGGAGCAGCCCGGGACCCACGTGCCGCTTCCAGCCGCCGAGGCCGACGACCGGACGGTCGGGGAAGACCGCGTCGTCGAGGATGCACGAGATGCCGTTGGCCAGGAAGTTGCGCGCGGCGAAGCCGCAGGTGCGGCGGGCCAGACGGTACTGCGCCTCGGAGTGGTCGTTCCACCCGGACTGCGGATCGGCGAAGCCCGAGCGGACCCACTCACGTACGTCGTCGAGGCTGATGTGCGCGGTCGGGACCCGGCGGTGGTCCGCCCAGTACTTGGCCACACTCGTCTTGCCCGCGCCCGCGGGGCCGATGAGCAGGACGGCCATGATCGTCCCGGCGGGGTCGGGCGCGGCCGGTGCCTGCGGCATCGCGACCGGGCCGCCGGGCGGCAGCGGCACATGGCCGGTGGTGTCCGGGGGCGGGGGCGCGGGGAAGCCCCCGGGCGCGGGTCCCGGGTGGTGTGCGGCCGGTGACCAGCCGACGGCCGGTCCGTGCCCCGGCTGATGGGGCGGCGGCAGCGGAGAACCCACTGCGTGCTGCATCCGGTGCCACTCCGTCTCGTACAGGCGATGGGGCGCTGACAGCGGGGGTTCCCGCGTGTTACCGAACGGTACCGCCCCCTGCCGTCGTTGTGTGAACGGCCGGGGGCGGTGATGAGTGCCCGTGTTACTCCCCCACCTCGCCGTACGCGGCGAGCAGGACGGCCGGGTCGGGTCCTTCGAACACCGTGGGCTTGGCGAGCCCGTCGAGGACGATGAAGCGCAGCAGGTCGCCGCGGGACTTCTTGTCGACCTTCATGGTCTCCAGGAGCTTGGGCCACTGGTCGTAGCGGTAGTGCAGGGGCAGGCCGACCGACGCGAGGATCGTGCGGTGGCGGTCCGCGGTGGCGTCGTCCAAGCGGCCTGCGAGGCGGCCCAGTTCGGCGGCGAAGTGCATGCCCACCGACACGGCGGCGCCGTGGCGCCACTTGTAGCGCTCGTTCTTCTCGATGGCATGGCCGAGGGTGTGGCCGTAGTTCAGGATCTCGCGGAGGCCCGATTCCTTGAGGTCCGAGGAGACCACGTCGGCCTTGACCCGGATCGAACGCTCGATCAGTTCCGCGGTGTGCGGGCCGGCGGGGGTGCGGGCGGACTCGGGGTCGGACTCGATGAGGTCCAGGATCACCGGGTCGGCGATGAAGCCGGCCTTGATGACCTCGGCCAGCCCGGAGACGTAGTCGTTGACCGGGAGGGAGTCCAGCGCGGCCAGGTCGCACAGGACGCCGGCGGGCGGGTGGAAGGCGCCCACCAGGTTCTTCCCCTCGGCGGTGTTGATGCCGGTCTTGCCGCCGACGGCCGCGTCCACCATGGCGAGGACCGTGGTGGGGATGGCGATCCAGCGGACGCCCCGCAGCCAGGTCGCCGCCACGAACCCGGCCAGGTCGGTGGTGGCGCCGCCGCCCACGCCGACGATGACGTCGGTGCGGGTGAACCCGGACTGGCCGAGCGCCTTCCAGCAGTAGGCGGCGACCTCGGCGGTCTTCGCCTCCTCCGCGTTGGGCACCTGGATCGCGATCGCCTCGTAGCCCTGCCCGGCGAGGTCCACGCGCAGCGCGTCGCCGGTCTCGGCGAGTGCTTCGGGGTGCACGATCGCGACGCGCTTGGCCTTCTCGCCGATCAACCCGCCGAGCTCGCCCAGGAGCTGACGGCCCACCAGGACGTCGTAGGGCTCCGTGCCCGCCGTCGCGCCGATGTGGATGCGCGTCACTGCCTCGTTGCTCATGCTTCCTTCAGCTCCAGTGCGTTCAGGACGGCCTCGGTGACCTCTTCGGGCGTCCGGCCGTCCGTGGCGACCACGGCCTCGGCGACATCCTCGTACAGATGCCGCCTGGCCTCCATCAGCTCACGCCACTGCTTGCGCGGGTTGACCGCGAGGAGCGGGCGGGCCACGCCCAGGCCGGTACGCCTGACCGCCTCCTCGACGTCCATCGACAGGTAGACGACCGGCTGTCCGGCGAGCAGGGTGCGGGTGTCCTCGTCGAGGATCGCGCCGCCGCCCAGGGAAAGGACTCCGTCGTGCCCGCTGACCGCCGCGCGCACCGCCCGCTTCTCGAGCGCACGGAAGGCGGGTTCGCCCTCGTCGACGAAGATGTCGGCGATGGTCCTGCCCTCGGCCGCGACGATGTCGTCGTCGGTGTCGCGGTAGCCGACGCCGAGGCGCTCGGCCAGCAGTCGGCCGACCGTGGACTTGCCCACGCCCATCGGGCCGACCAGCACGACCAGCGGGCTCACCGGACGGCCAGGTGGTCGAGGTACGACGTCACATTGCGGCGGGTCTCGGTGACGCTGTCACCGCCGAACTTCTCCGCCACCGCGTCCGCGAGGACCAGGGCCACCATCGCCTCGGCGACGATGCCGGCGGCCGGCACGGCGCACACGTCGGAGCGCTGGTGGTGGGCGGCCGCCTCCTCGCCGGTGACGACGTCCACGGTCCGCAGCGCGCGCGGCACGGTCGCGATGGGCTTCATCGCCGCCCGTACGCGCAGCAGCTCACCGGTGGTCAGTCCGCCCTCGGTGCCGCCGGAGCGGCCCGACGCGCGCTTGATGCCGTCGGGGGTGGCGAGGATCTCGTCGTGCGCCTTGGAGCCGGGCACGCGGGCGAGGTCGAAGCCGTCGCCGACCTCGACGCCCTTGATGGCCTGGATGCCCATGAGGGCGGCGGCCAGGCGTGCGTCCAGGCGGCGGTCCCAGTGGACGTGGGAGCCGAGACCGACCGGGACGCCGTAGGCCAGCACCTCGACCACGCCGCCGAGGGTGTCGCCGTCCTTGTGGGCCTGGTCGATCTCCGCGACCATCGCCTTCGAGGCGTCCGCGTCCAGGCAGCGCACCGGGTCGGCGTCCAGCCGCTCCACATCGGCGGGGGTCGGGTACACGCCGTACGGCGCCTTGGCCGCGGCCAGCTCGACGACGTGGCTGACGATCTCGATGCCGGCCGTCTCCTTGAGGTACGACCGGGCCACCGCTCCCAGTGCCACGCGGGCGGCCGTCTCACGGGCCGAGGCGCGCTCCAGGATCGGCCGCGCCTCGTCGAAGCCGTACTTCTGCATGCCCGCCAGGTCGGCATGGCCGGGGCGGGGGCGGGTCAGCGGGGCGTTGCGCGCCAGGCCGGCGAGCACTTCGGGGTCGACCGGGTCGGCCGCCATGACCTGCTCCCACTTCGGCCATTCGGTGTTGCCCACCATGACCGCGACCGGGGAGCCGAGGGTCAGTCCGTGCCGGACGCCGCCGAGGAAGGTGACCTCGTCGCGCTCGAACTTCATCCGGGCACCGCGGCCGTAGCCCAGCCGCCGCCTCGCGAGGTGGTCCGCCACCATGTCGGTGGTGATCGGCACGCCGGCGGGAAGACCCTCCAGCGTCGCGACGAGTGCGGGACCGTGGGACTCCCCCGCGGTCAGCCAGCGCAACCTGCTCAACGGTGTTCCTCCGTGCTTCGCGCCCCGGTATGCCCTGCGTACGCGTCCCTTCGCGTACGGCGGTGGCGTGACGGGGTGCGCGGCCCCGGTCCGCCACCTCCGATCCTCCCATGTCCGGCCGGGGTGTCCGGCCGCCGGTCCATCAGGCGGACGGCGGAGAGATCACGCCGGGCCGTCGCCCTGCCGCTGTCCGGGTGCGTAGGCGCCGAGGAAATCGGCACCGCTCGGCTGCTGCGGCTGCGGCGCGTACGGGCCCAGGTGGTCGGCTCCGCTTCCCTGGCCGTGCGGGGCCGCGGCCCCGAGCGGCGGGCCCGAGCGGACGGCGCGGCGGTGTGCGATCCTGCGTTTGATCTTGATGACCCGGGAGGTCACGACGGCGAGCACGATCAGGGCCAGCACCGTGATCTGCACCCAGTCGGGCAGGAAGCCCAGCGTGGACTCGAGTATCTGGGTCTTCCAGGATGCCAGCGGTATGCCTGCGGACATGGAACGCGATCCCCTCCCGCGTTCCGCCCCCTGCGGAACCGACAGTGGATCTTAGCGGGCGGCGAGGGCCCGTTCTCCCGCTTTTCGCATGGCGTTCAGCGGTGCCGGTGAGCGCCCCGTCATCTGCTCCACCTGGAGGACCGCCTGGTGCACCAGCAGGTCGAGTCCGCTGATCACGGCTCCCCCGTAGGCGGACCAGCGGGCGGCGAGAACGGTCGGCCACGGGTCGTAGAGCACGTCGAAGAGGGCCGTCGGGCGTTCCGGGACCGCCCGGGCGAACAGGTCGGTGACTCCGGCCGGGGTGGTGCTGACGACCAGCGGGGCGTGCAGGCCCCGTTCGGCGTCGTCCCAGTCGGCGATGCGTACCGCGACGTCGAGCCGTTCGGCCCACTGGCGCATCTCGGCGGCGCGGGCCTCGCTGCGGACGTAGACGGTGACCTCGCCCGAGCAGATCCGGGCCAGGGCGGCCAGCGCGGAGGAGGCGGTGGCTCCGGCGCCGAGGATCGCGGCGGTCTCCACCCTGTCGATTCCGTGCTCGCGCAGGGCGGCGACCATGCCGGGGATGTCGGTGTTGTCACCGGTCCTGCGGCCGTCCGGCGTGAGGACGACCGTGTTGACCGCTTCGACCGAGGCCGCGGTCTCGCTGACCGAGTCCAGCAGGGGAATCACGGCTCGCTTCAGCGGCATGGTCAGCGACAGTCCCGCCCATTCGGGGCCGAGCGTGTCGAAGAACCCGGGCAGTGCCTGCTCGTCGATCTCGAAGCGGTCGTAGGTCCACCCTTCGAGTCCCAGTTCCCTGTACGCGGCGCGGTGCAGCACCGGAGACAGGGAGTGGGCGATCGGGGAGCCGAGGACGGCGGCCCTGCGGGCGGCCGGCATCAGTTGCCCCTCGACGCGTTGAACTTGTCGACGAGCTTCTGGTGCTCCTCGATGGTCTTGGCGAACTCGGTCTTGTTCATGCCGTCCGTGGCGACGAAGTACATCCAGCCGTCGCCGGTCGGGTTCAGCGCGGCCTGCAGTGCCTCCTCGCCCGGGTTGCCGATCGGGCCGGGCGGCAGGCCCTTGTTCGTGTACGTGTTGTAGGGGTCGGGGTTGCTGTTGATCTCCGACTCGGAGATGTCGATCTCGCTCTGGCCCAGGAGGTAGTTGAACGTTGAGTCGAACTGAAGTTCCTGGTTCGTCTCTGTGTTGGTGGTCTTGAGGCGGTTGTAGACGACCTCGGACATCTTGCGGAAGTCGTCGTGGGTCTTGCCCTCGGCCTGCACCAGACTCGCCACCGTGACCAGTTCCCACGGTCCGTCGAGGCCGAGGCTCTCGGCCTTCGTCTCGAAGCCCAGCTCCTCGTACTTCTCGGTGGCACGAGCCACCATCTGCTGCAGCACGGCCTCGGGTTTCTGACCCTTGGCGACGGCGTAACTGGACGGGTAGAGGAAGCCCTCCAGCGGATCCTTGACGTTCTTGTGGTTCACGGCCCAGTCGGGCAGTCCGAGGGTCTTCCACTTGGTCTCGGCGACCTTGGCCGTGGTGCCCTTCTTGAGTTCGAGGCGCTTGTCAATGAGCTGGTAGACGTCGGCGTTGCGCTTGCCCTCGGCGATGATCAGGTTGTTGCGGCTCTTCGGGCTGAGCATGAGCTCGACGGCGCTCGCGGCCGACATCTCCTTCTGGAGCGTGTAGACGCCGTCCTGGATGGCCTTGCCCTGTGGGTGGGACGCCTGGGCCGCGACGAACGCTTCGACGCTCTTGACCACGCCCTCCTTCTTCAGCGCCTGGCCGATGGCGTAACCGCCGGAACCCTTGGGGATGGTCACGGTCACCTGCTCACCGTTGCCGGCTCCCGCGAAGTCGGCGGGGCTGCCGAAACGATCCTGGTAGAACTGGTAGCCGAAGTAGCCGACACCGGCCAGGCCGCCGCCGAAGACCACGACCACCACGAGACAGGCCAGGCCGCTGCGTCGCTTCTTCTGCTTGCCGCCCCGGCGCTCCCCGCCTCCGCGCCGGTCGTCCGGCTCGTCGTCGCGGCCGTCATCGCCGTCGCCCGCGAAGAAGGCGTGTTCCCCCTGGTCGGGGCCCGGGTCCCAGTCGGTCTCCGGCTCGGGTTCGGTGCGACGCCGGCGGCTGGGCGGTTCGGGCGGCGGGTAGGCGTCGGGGGTTCCGTAGTCGTCGGTCCGGTCCCCGCCGTACGGCCCGGTCTGCTGCCCGTACGGGTCCGTGGGGCCGACGGCGTACGGATCCTGGGGGCCGGTCGCGTACGGGTCCTGTGGGTGGGAGCCCATGGGCCAGCCGTTCTGGTCGTACTGCGGCTGTTGCTGCTGGTGCGGCGCGTACTGCTGGTCGTACTGCGGGTACTGCTGCTGTCCGTACCCGTGCTGCTGCTCGCCGGTGACCCAGTCGCCGTACTGCTGCTGCGTCTGCGGCTGCTGCGGATAGTGCTGCGGCTGGCCGCCGTAGGGAGACCGCTGACCCTGCTGGGCCTGCTGTCCTCCCCATCCGCCGTCCCCGTACAACGGGTCGTCCGGATGCCACGGTTCGGAGCCTGGGCCCCGGCCATACTCAGTCATCGATCCCCTAGAGCCGCGAGGCGGCGGTCGCCCCGGCCACCTGACGACCACGGCTCCCGATCCGCCTCTCTTTGTGCGGCGGCTGTTCGAACACCGGCCGCATCGCGCGGAACGTTACCGTATCGCGATCAGATGACCACTTCGACGCCCTCGCCGGGTGGCTTGCCTGACACCCGTTCGGATTCCAGTGCCTGCTGGAGGATGATCACAGCGGCCGCCTGGTCGATGACGGAGCGTCCCTTCTTCGACTTCACTCCGGAGGCGCGCAGCCCCTGACTGGCCGTCACCGTCGTCATGCGCTCGTCGACGAGCCGCACGGCGACGGGCGTGATCAGGCGGGCGAGCTCCCGTGCGAAGCCGCGGACCTTGGCGGCGGCCGGGCCCTCGCCGCCCTTGAGGGAGCGAGGGAGACCGACGACGACCTCGATCGGCTCGTACTCCTCGACGAGCTGCTTCAGCCGGCGGTGCGCGGCGGGGACGTCCCGGCCGGGGACGGTCTCGACCGGTGTGGCGAGGATCCCGTCGGGGTCGCAGGAGGCGACCCCGATGCGGGCGTCCCCGACGTCGACGGCAAGACGGCGGCCACGGCGCATCGCCGGGCCGTCCGTCCGCTCCTGCTCGGGTCCGTTCACTTGGCGGTGTCCGCCACAAGGCGCTCGACGGCGTCGATGGCCGGGCCGACGGCGGCCGGGTTCTGGCCGCCGCCCTGGGCGACGTCCGGCTTGCCGCCACCGCCGCCGCCGAGGGTCTTGGCGGCGGTGCGCACCAGGTCACCGGCCTTGAGGCCGCGCTCACGGGCCGCCTCGTTGGTGGCGATGACCGTCAGCGGCTTGCCGTTGTTCACGGCGAAGAGGGCGACGACGGCGGGCCGGCCGCCCTGGATGCGTCCGCGCACGTCCAGGACGAGCTTGCGCAGATCGTCGGCCCCGGTGCCGTCCGGGACCTGGCCGGTGACGACGGCGACCCCGCGGATGTCCTTGGCGGACTCGGCGAGACCGGCGGCGGCCTGGAGCACCTTCTCGGCGCGGAACTTCTCGATCTCCTTCTCGGCGTCCCTGAGCCTGCCGAGCATGGCGGAGACCTTCTCCGGCAGTTCCTCCGAGCGGCCCTTGAGCAGTTCGGTCAGCTGGTTGACCACCGTGTGCTCACGGGCGAGGAAGTTGTAGGCGTCCACGCCGACCAGGGCCTCGATACGGCGCACACCGGAGCCGATGGACGACTCGCCGAGCAGCTTCACCAGACCCAGCTGGGCGGTGTTGTGCACATGGGTGCCGCCGCACAGCTCCTTCGAGAAGTCGCCGATGGTGACCACGCGGACGCGCTCGCCGTACTTCTCGCCGAACTCCGCGATGGCGCCCTGCCTCTTGGCCTCGTCGATGCCCATGACGTCGGCACGCACGTCGAGGTCGCGGGCGAGCACCTCGTTGATCTTCTGCTCGACGTCGAGCAGCACCGTCTGCGGCACGGCGGACGGGGAGCCGAAGTCGAAGCGGAACCGGCCGGGCTGGTTCTCGGAACCGGCCTGGGCGGCCGTCGGGCCGAGGGCGTCGCGCAGCGCCTGGTGGGTGAGGTGGGTGGCCGAGTGGGCGCGGGCGATGGCCTTGCGGCGGCGGTCGTCGATGGAGGCGTGGGCCTTGGCGCCGACGGTGACCTCGCCGACCTGGACGACGCCCTTGTGGACGTAGACGCCCGGCACCGGCTTCTGGCAGTCGCGGACCTCGATGACGGCACCGGAGTCGGCCCTGATCCGGCCGGTGTCGCCGATCTGGCCGCCGCCCTCGGCATAGAACGGGGTGCGGTCGAGGACGATCTCCACCTCGTCGCCCTCGGTGGCCGCCGGGGAGGAGACACCGTCGACGAGGATGCCGACGACCGTCGACTCGCCCTCGGTGTCGGTGTAGCCGATGAAGTCGGTGGCGCCGGCCCGGTCGGCGATCTCGCGGTAGGCGCCGAGGTCGGCGTGGCCGGTCTTCTTGGCCTGGGCGTCGGCCTTGGCGCGCTCCCGCTGCTCCTTCATCAGGCGGCGGAAGCCCTCCTCATCCACGGACAGGCCCTGCTCCGCGGCCATCTCCAGGGTGAGGTCGATCGGGAAGCCCCAGGTGTCGTGGAGCAGGAACGCCTTCTCGCCGGGCAGGACGGTGGAGCCGGCGGCCTTGGTGTCGGACACGGCGGTGTCGAGGATATTGGTGCCGGCCTTCAGCGTCTTGAGGAAGGCGTTCTCCTCGGCGACGGCGACCTTCTCGATCCGCTCGCGGTCGGTGATCAGTTCCGGGTACTGCTGCCCCATCATGCCGATGACGACGTCGACGAGGTCCTTGACGACCGGGCCGGTGGCGCCGAGCAGCCGCATGTTGCGGATGGCGCGGCGCATGATGCGGCGCAGCACATAGCCGCGGCCCTCGTTGCCGGGGGTGACGCCGTCGCCGATGAGCATGGTGGCGGTGCGCATGTGGTCGGTGACCACGCGCAGGGACACGTCCGAAGCCTCGGAGTCGCCGTAGCGGACGCCGGTCAGCTCGGTGGCCTTGTCGATGACGGCCATGGAGGTGTCGATCTCGTACATGTTCTGCACGCCCTGCAGAATCATGGCGAGCCGCTCGAGGCCGAGGCCGGTGTCGATGTTCTTGCTGGGCAGTTCGCCGAGGATCTCGAAGTCGTCCTTGCCGGTGCCCTCGCCCCGCACGTACTGCATGAAGACCAGGTTCCAGATCTCCACGTACCGCTCGTCGTTGACGGCGGGACCGCCCTCGACGCCGAAGTCGGGGCCGCGGTCGTAGTTGATCTCGGAGCAGGGTCCGCACGGGCCGGGGACGCCCATGGACCAGAAGTTGTCCTTCTTGCCCAGGCGCTGGATGCGCTCCTTGGGCACGCCGATGATCTCGTGCCAGATCCGCTCGGCCTCGTCGTCGTCCTTGTAGACGGTGATCCAGAGCTTCTCCGGCTCGAGGCCGTAGCCACCCTTGTCCTGGGGCGTGGTGAGCAGCTCCCAGGCGAACTTGATGGCGCCTTCCTTGAAGTAGTCACCGAAGGAGAAGTTGCCGCACATCTGGAAGAACGTGCCGTGGCGGGTGGTCTTGCCGACCTCTTCGATGTCGGGGGTGCGTACGCACTTCTGCACGCTGGTGGCGCGGGCGAAGGGCGGCTTGACCTCGCCGAGGAAGTAGGGCTTGAAGGGCACCATGCCGGCCGGGACGAGGAGCAGAGTCGGGTCGTCCGCGATGAGCGACGCCGACGGGACGACGGTGTGCCCGCGCTCCTCGAAGAAGCTCAGCCAGCGGCGGCGGATCTCGGCCGACTCCATCAGTGGTCCTCATTCCGGTTGTACGGGTACGTCTTGTACGTCAGGCCCTCGGCGTACGGGGGGCTGTTGCGGTTCTCGATGACGGCGTAGCCCCGGGGCGGGGGCAGTTCGCGGTCGACGCGGGCGTTCAGCCCGAGCGCGTCGCCCAGTTCGGCCTCGCGCCGGTCCATGTGGTCGCGGACCTCGAGGGCGAAGTCAACCGCGCGGTCCTTGAGCCGGCCGCCGGCCTCGATCGCCTTGTTGGCCGCGGTGACGGCCAGGTTCTCGGGGGTGAGCTGCTTGAGCTTCCGGTTGACCTTGGTGGTGGCCCACACGCCGGCGGCGACACCGGTGGTGAACCAGAACGTTCGGCGGAACATCGTCGGGTCAGTCCCTCTTTCCCCGGGTCCGCTTGCTACGCCGCGCGCCCGGGACGGTGCGGCCCACGATCACGTTGCGCCTCGGCTCCTTGGCCGGGGCGTCGTCCTTGCGGCCGCTCATGGCCCGGCGTACGCCGTAGCCGAAAGCGGCGACCTTGACCAGGGGGCCGCCGAAGGTGGAGGCCACGGTGGTCGACAGCGCGGACGCGTTGGAGGTGACCTCCTGGACGTCGGAGGCGATCGCGTCGACCCGTTCGATCTGGGTCTGCGCGGACCGCACCGCCGCGGAGGCGTCGGCCAGCAGCGGGACCGCCTGGTCGGTCACCTCCGCCACGAGCTTGGTGGTCGCCCGGAGCGTCTGGGCCAGCCTCGCCAGCGCGACGGCGAGGAAGGAGACCAGGATCGCCCAGAACACGGCCACCAGGATTCCGGCCACCTCGCCACCGGACACTGTGTGCACCCGCTCCCTTGAAACGCGCCTGAACATCGAGAAAGTCGTGTGCACGAGCCTATCGCGCCGGTGACGTCAGTCCGTACCGGATTACCTCCCGTCACCGGCACAGTCGCGGGACGCCAGGCGGGGACGGAGCGAGCCCGCCGCCTCGTCCGCCCGGAAGGGCGGGGAGACGGCGGGCTCGGGATACCGCGTGCCTGCTGGAATCAGCGGGCGTAGTACTCGACGACGAGCTGCTCGTCGCAGATCACCGGGATCTCCTTGCGGTTCGGCTCGCGGTCCAGGCGGAACGCCAGGGCCTTGAGGTTCACCTGCAGGTAGCGCGGGATCTCACCGTCGGGGGCGAAGCCACCCTCACGAGCGATCGTGAAGAGGGTCTTCTCCTTGCTGCGCTCGCGCACCTCCACGACGTCGTCCGGGCGGACACGGAAGGAGGGCTTGTCGACCTTCTTGCCGTTGACCTGGATGTGGCCGTGGGTGACCATCTGGCGGGCCTGGTAGATCGTGCGAGCGATGCCCGAACGCAGGACCAGGGCGTCGAGACGGCGCTCGAGCTCGATGACAAGGGCCTCGCCCGTCTTCATCGACGTCTTGGAGGCACGCTCGTAGGCACGGACGAGCTGGCGCTCGGAGAGGTCGTACTGCGCGCGCAGACGCTGCTTCTCCAGCAGACGGACCTTGTAGTCCGAGTTCTGCTTGCGGCCACGGCCGTGCTCACCCGGCGGGTAGGGGCGGGCCTCGAAGTACTTGACGGCCTTCGGGGTCAGCGCGATGCCGAGGGCACGCGACTTCTTGACCTTGGGGCGGGACTGGTTCGCCACTTCTCTTCCTTTTCCTTTTCGGCTGCCTCAGGGTTACGGGAGGTCGCATCCGCAGCCGGGGAATTCCCGGCAGGTCCGCGCGGGACTTGCCAGGCAGCCGCTCCCCTGGTCTGGGCACATACGTGCAGCACACGAACGGCCCACCGACCGGTCCCGGAACTCAACGGGTGGTGGTGGGCTGCCCGCGACACCTACGACGGTGCGCGACGCTCCTGGATCGAAGGATCCGGCTGGATGTCCCGCCTGAGGCGCCGACCGGGGCCGGACACGGGACGCAGCACTGCGGGACAGTCTACAGGGTGGTCAGGGCCGCTTCCGACCGAGGTGCTTCCTGGTCCACTCCACCGCGTCCGCGTAACGCGCCTCCGCGCCGTGCCGGGTGGGCTCGTAGTACTCACGGTCCTTCAGGGCATCCGGCGCGTACTGCTGCTCGGCGATGCCCTCGGGAAGGTCGTGCGGGTAGGTGTAGCCCTTTCCGTGCCCGAGCTTCGTCGCGCCCTTGTAGTGGCTGTCGCGCAGATGGGACGGCACGGGCCCGGCCAGTCCCTTGCGTACGTCGTCCAGTGCGGCGCCGATGGCGGTGGTCGCCGCGTTGGACTTGGGGGCGAGGGCGAGCGCGATGGTGGCGTGGCTGAGGGTGAGGGCGGCCTCGGGGAAACCGATCATGGCGACGGCCTGGGCGGCGGCGACCGCGATGGGCAGCGCGTTCGGATCGGCGAGGCCGATGTCCTCGCTGGCGGAGATCATCAGCCGGCGGGCGATGAAGCGGGGGTCCTCGCCCGCCTCGATCATGCGGGCCAGGTAGTGCAGGGCGGCGTCCACGTCGGAGCCACGGATGGACTTGATCAGGGCGCTGGCGACGTCGTAGTGCTGGTCGCCGTCGCGGTCGTACTTCACCGCCGCCCGGTCGACCGTCTCCTCCAGCGTGGCCAGCGCTATCTCCGCCTCGCCCTTGTCGAGTGCGGCCCCGGCGGCGGCCTCCAGGGCGGTCAGCGCGCGGCGGGCGTCGCCGCCGGCGATGCGCAGGAGGTGGCTCTCGGTGTCCTCGGGCAGGGTGACGGCGCTCTTCAGGCCCCGCTCGTCGGCGAGGGCGCGCCTCAGCAGGTCCCGGATGTCCTCGTCGGTGAGCGGTTCAAGGGTGAGCAGCAGGGACCGGGAGAGCAGCGGGGAGATCACCGAGAAGTAGGGGTTCTCGGTGGTCGCCGCGATCAGCGTGACCCAGCGGTTCTCCACGGCGGGGAGCAGGGAGTCCTGCTGGGCCTTGCTGAAGCGGTGGATCTCGTCGAGGAAGAGGACGGTCTCCTGGCCGTACCCGCCGGAGGCGCGGCGGGCGCCGTCGATGACCGCGCGGACCTCCTTGACGCCCGCGGTGATTGCCGACAGTTCGACGAAGCGCTTGTTGGTGGCCTTGGAGACGACATAGGCCAGGGTGGTCTTGCCGGTGCCGGGCGGCCCCCACAGGATCACCGAGGAGGGGCCCGCGGGACCGGACCCCCCTTCGCCCACCAGTCTGCGCAGGGGGGAGCCCGGCTTCAGGAGATGCTGCTGACCCACGACCTCGTCGAGGGTGCGCGGGCGCATCCGGACCGCCAGGGGGCTGCCGGTCGGGTCCTTCTCCTGGCGTTCTTCTGCTGCGGCGGTGAACAGGTCGGGCTCCACGCTGAAACCCTAAAGCACCGCACCGACAACCCGGGGCGGGCGGTCAGCTGGTCCAGAAGTCCCACCAGCGGGTCAGGATCAGCATCCCGATGATGCCGATGTGCAGGACCGGCAGGACCCAGGTGAACTCGCCGAAGAAGCTCTTCAGCCAGCCCGGAGCCGGCAGGAAGCCCTGGCGGATGTTGAACGACGTCACGTACCAGAACATGATGATCGTGGCGACCCAGGCCAGGCAGCACCACAGGCACAGCGCGTTGATCCGGTAGAGCGACTGGAACATCAGCCAGGCGCAGAAGACCACACCGAAGAGCGTGCC
Organism: Streptomyces sp. NPDC052079; assembly: GCF_040680275.1. Lineage (NCBI taxonomy): Bacteria > Bacillati > Actinomycetota > Actinomycetes > Kitasatosporales > Streptomycetaceae > Streptomyces > Streptomyces sp. NPDC052079. Next base: position 323,731 of record NZ_JBFAWL010000003.1, on the reverse strand, counting down.
CGCGTTGAGGGTGAGCCAGTACCAGCGCGGGAAACGGGCCCCGGCGAGCAGGCTCATGCCGACGCAGACGACGATGCCGTAGGCGACGAGACCGAGCATCGGGTTGGGGAAGCCGAACACGGAGGCCTGGTCGCTCTCCATGACGCTGCCGCAGGAGACGACCGGGTTCAGGCTGCAGCCGGGGACGAACGTCTCGCCCTTGACCTTGGCCTCGAGCAGCTTGAACTTGTCGAGCGTGATCACCCAGGAGGCGAGCACACCGGCGGCACCGGTGATCACCAGGAGCAGGGCGAGCGCCCGGCTCGCGCCCTCCGTGCGCGGCGCGGAGGCGGTGCGCTCCGGCGGGGCCGCGGGCTCGGGCTCCATGTCGACGTCCCTGACTGTCGTCTTGCTCATACGCCGATTCCGTCACTGGGAGTGGGGACTGCTTCGGGCAGGGGCCATTGTGCCGTACGGGACTGTGGTCCGCCGTTGCGCGGGCATAAGGACCTACCGGTCGTCACCCGTGAGCGTTCGGTTTCGGCCGATGTCCGTCGGAGCGCCGTACGGGCGTTTGTCCGTGGGAGCGCCGTACGGGCGTTCCGCACCGCGTCCCCCGTCAGGGTGTTCCGGCGTTCCACGCGGTGGACGACGAAGGCGTCGGGCACCCCCGGAGGTGCCCGGCGCCTTCGCGAGCCGTGTCAGCCGAGGCGTGACTCCAGCTCCGCCACGATCTCGTTGACGCCGACCGCCGTCTGCTCGCCGGATTCCATGTCCTTGAGCTGGACGACGCCCTCGGCGAGGTCGCGTTCGCCGGCCACGATCGCGTAGCGGGCGCCCGAGCGGTTGGCGGCCTTCATCGCGGCCTTGAGGCCCTTGCCGCCGTAACTGAAGTCCGCGGCCACGCCGTTCTTGCGCAGCTCGGTGACCTTCGCGAACAGCACACGGCGGGCCTCCTCGCCGAGCGGTACGGCGAACACGCTGGTGGTGGCGGGAAGTTCGAGCTCGACGCCCTCCGCCTCCAGGGCCAGCACGGTGCGGTCGACGCCCAGGGCCCAGCCGACGGAGGGCAGCGCGGGGCCGCCGATCATCTCGGACAGCCCGTCGTAGCGGCCGCCGCCGCCCACCGCGGACTGGGAGCCCAGACCGTCGTGGACGAACTCGAAGGTGGTGCGCGTGTAGTAGTCCAGGCCGCGCACCAGCTTGGGGTCGTCCTCGAAGGCGACGCCCGCCGCCGTGATCAGCTCGCGGACCTCCTCGTGGTACGCCTTGCACGCGTCGCAGAGGTAGTCGCGCAGCAGGGGGGCGCCGGTCAGCTGCTTCTGCACCGACTCGCGCTTGTCGTCCAGCACGCGCAGCGGGTTGATCTCCGCGCGGCGCAGGGTGTCCTCGTCGAGGTCCAGGCCGCGCAGGAAGTCCTGCAGCGCGGCCCGGTACACCGGGCGGCACTCCTGGTCGCCGAGGCTGTTGAGCAGGATGCGGAAGTGCTGCAGGCCCAGCGAGCGGTACGCCTGGTCCGCGAGGATGATCAGCTCGGCGTCGAGCGCCGGGTCCTCCGCGCCGATCGCCTCGGCCCCGACCTGGGAGAAGTGGCGGTAACGGCCCTTCTGGGGGCGCTCGTAGCGGTAGTAGGAGCCGGAGTACCAGAGCTTGACCGGGAGGTTGCCCGCCTTGTGCAGGTTGGCCTCCAGGGCGGCGCGCAGCACGGAGGCGGTGCCTTCGGGGCGCAGGGCGAGGCGGTCGCCGCCCTTGGTCTCGAAGGCGTACATCTCCTTGGTGACGATGTCGGTGGACTCGCCGACACCCCGGGCGAACAGTTCGACGTTCTCGAAGCCGGGCGTCTCGATGTAGCCGTAGCCGGAGCGCCGCAGCGGGGCGGCGATGGCCTCGCGGACGGCGAGGTACTTGGCACTGTCCGGCGGGATGAGGTCGTACGTGCCCCTGGGGGCCCTGAAGGTGCTCACGGAAGGTCTCGTCACATTCCTCGTCGGGGAGCCTCAGTGGTGGCTCCCTGGCCGGCGGCCACCTGCCGCAGATACGGGTTGGTGGCGCGCTCCTGGCCGATGGTCGTCTGGGGGCCGTGGCCGGACAGGACCACGGTCGAGTCGTCGAGCGGCAGGCACACGCGGGCCAGCGAGTCGAGCATCTCGGCCATGTCACCGCCGGGCAGGTCGGTGCGTCCGATGGAGCCGGCGAACAGCAGGTCGCCCGAGAACATGATCGGCGGGATGTCCGCCGCCTCGGGCAGGCCGAAGGTCACCGACCCCTTGGTATGGCCCGGTGCGTGCGCGACGGAGAACTCCAGGCCGGCCAGCTTCAGCAGCGCGCCGTCGGTGAGTTCCTTGACGTCGTCCGGTTCCCCCACGGTCAGCTCGCCCATGAGCGGCATGCCGATGGCACGGCCGATGCCCTTCTCGGGGTCGCTCATCATGTACCGGTCCTCGGGGTGGATCCAGGCCGGTACGTCGTGCGCTCCGCACACCGGGACGACCGACGCGACGTGGTCGATGTGGCCGTGGGTGAGGACGACGGCGACGGGCTTGAGCCGGTGCTTGCGGACCGCCTCCGCGACGCCGTCGGCGGCCTGGTGGCCGGGGTCGATGATCACGCACTCCTCACCGGCGGCGGGGGCGACGAGATAACAGTTCGTCCCCCAGGCCCCGGCGGGGAACCCGGCAATGAGCACGATCGTCCTTCGTTTGGGTCGTTACGGGAGGCTTGCGACGGGGCTGCGCCCGTGGTCAGAGCCTACCGGCGCTGCCGATTCCTCAGCGAACCCATATACGGTACGGGGCACACGCAGGCGGTCGGCTCACCGCACGCACGCACGCGTACCGGCCGGCACACAAGACGCATGAGGAGAGAACCCGGTGGTCAGCCAGGAACAGCGGCGGCGTCAGCTCGCCCGGGAGAAGTTCTTGCGGCAGCAGCAGCGGCGCACCGAAGCGCGTCGCAAGTCGCGGATCCGCAACGCGGTGATCGCGTCGGTGCTCGGCGTGGTCCTCGTGGGCAGCGGCGCGCTGTACGCGACCGGGGCACTGCAGCAGGACGACGACAAGGCCAACGCGAACGCCGAGGTCTCGCCGAGCGCAGCGCCGACCACCAAGGCGCCGGACCCGTGCGACAAGCCCGCGGAGGGCAAGGTCAAGTCGCAGACCTGGAAGAAGGAGCCGGCGATGTCCATCGACACGTCGGCGAAGTACACGATGAAGCTCGACACGACCTGTGGCGAGATAGACCTGGCGCTGAACGCGTCGGGGGCGCCGCACACCGTCAACTCCTTCGCGTTCCTCGCCAAGAAGGGCTACTTCGACCACACCAAGTGCCACCGGCTGACCACGAACGGCATCTACGTGCTGCAGTGCGGTGACCCGACAGGCACCGGCACCGGTGGTCCCGGGTACACGATCCCGGACGAGAACCTGAAGGACAAAAGCCTGAAGGACAACGTCTACCCGGCGGGCACGGTCGCGATGGCGAACACCATGCAGAAGGACAGTGGTGGCAGCCAGTTCTTCCTCGTCTACCAGGACAGTCAGCTTCCGCCCAACTACACACCGTTCGGCACCGTCTCGGACGCCGGCATGAAGGTGCTGAAGAAGATCGCCGGCGCCGGGGAGAGCACCGGAGCCGGTGACGGGGCGCCCAACGCGACGGTCGTGATCGACAAGGCGACCGTCACCGCATCCTGACCCCCAACTGCGAAATTTCGGTCGCGCGGGATGCGGACAGGCATCCCGTCGGTCGCCTATGTTGGCCGTGACGAAACTGTGGACGATGCCCGGGGGAGCTCGCAGGCCCCTCGACGGCATCATGTGGAGGAGGCGCTGTGAGCAGCGACCCGTGGGGCCGCGTCGACGAGACGGGGACCGTGTACGTGCGTACAGCCGATGGCGAGAAGGTCGTCGGTTCCTGGCAGGCAGGCTCCCCCGAGGAGGCGCTGGCCTACTTCGAGCGCAAGTACGAGGGCCTGGTTGTCGAGATCGGCCTCCTCGAGAAGCGAGTGAAGACCACCGACCTGTCGTCCAAGGACGCCCAGACCGCGATCGAGCATCTGCGTGAGCAGGTGGACGCCCATCACGCGGTCGGTGATCTGGACGCCCTCAGGGCCCGGCTGGACAAGCTCGTGGAACTGGTGGAGGCGCGTCGCGAGGAGCGCAAGGCGCAGCGGGCCCGCCAGTCCGACGAGGCGCGCCAGGCCAAGGAGGCGCTGGTCGCCGAGGCCGAGGAGCTGGCACAGTCCGATCAGTGGCGGGCGGCCGGTGAGCGGCTGCGGTCCCTGGTGGACACCTGGAAGGGCCTGCCGCGGCTGGACCGCAAGTCCGACGACGAGCTGTGGCACCGGTTCTCGCATGCGCGGTCGGCGTTCTCGAAGCGGCGCAAGCAGCACTTCGCGCAGCTGGACGCGCAGCGCGAGGAGGCCCGCAGGACCAAGGAAGGGCTGGTCGCCGAGGCCGAGTCGCTGTCGAACTCGACGGACTGGGGCCCGACGGCCGCCCGGTACCGCGAGCTGATGACGGAGTGGAAGGCCGCGGGCCGCGCCCAGCGCGAGCACGAGGAGGACCTGTGGAACCGCTTCCGCGGCGCCCAGGACATCTTCTTCGCCGCCCGCAGCTCGGTCTTCGCCGAGCGTGACGCGGAACAGGCGGAGAACCTGAAGCTGAAGGAGGAGCTGGCCGGGGAGGCCGAGAAGCTTCTGCCGATCACGGACCTTAAGGCCTCGCGGGCCGCCTTCCGCACGATCAACGAGCGCTGGGAGGCCATCGGTCATGTGCCGAGGGACGCCCGCCCGAAGGTCGAGGGCCGGATGCACGCCGTGGAGCGGGCCCTGCAGGAGGCCGAGGAGGCCGAGTGGCGCCGGACGAACCCGGAGGCGCGCGCGCGTGCCGCGGGTCTTACCGGTCAGCTCCAGGCCGCCGTGGACAAGCTGAAGGGCCAGATCGAGCAGGCGCGGGCGCAGGGCAACACCGCCAAGGCGGACAAGCTCGAGCGTGAGCTGGAGGGCCGCCAGGCGCTTCTGGACCAGGCCCTGAAGGGTCTGCAGGAGTTCGGCGGCTGAGGGGCTGGGGCACACCCGCCCGCACAGCCCGGAAGGGGCCGGCGCACCCGTGGTGCGTCGGCCCCTTCCGTGTGACTACGTGCGGTTGCGCGCCGAGGTCACCCGGTAGACGTCGTAGACGCCTTCCACGCCGCGTACGGCCTTCAGGACGTGGCCGAGGTGTTTCGGGTCGCCCATCTCGAAGGTGAAGCGGGAGGTGGCCACGCGGTCGCGGGAGGTCTGGACGGCCGCGGAGAGGATGTTGACGTGCTGGTCGGACAGCACGCGCGTGACGTCCGAGAGCAGCCGGGAGCGGTCGAGGGCCTCGACCTGGATGGCGACCAGGAAGACGGAGGACTGGGTGGGCGCCCACTCGACATCGAGGATGCGCTCGGGCTCACGGGACAGCGAGTCGACGTTGACGCAGTCGCTGCGGTGCACCGAGACGCCGCTGCCGCGGGTGACGAAGCCGATGATCGGGTCGCCGGGGACCGGGGTGCAGCATCGGGCCAGCTTGACCCACACGTCCTCGACGCCCTTGACGATGACCCCGGGGTCGGCGCTGGAGCGGCGCTTGCGGCTGCGCCCGCGGGCCGGCGGGACGCTCTCGTCGATCTCCTCGGTGGCCGCCTCCTCGCCGCCGAGGGCCTGGACGAGCTTCTGCACGATGTTCTGTGCGGAGACATGGCCCTCGCCGATCGCCGCGTACAGCGCGGAGATGTCCGAGTAGCGCATCTCGTGCGCCAGCGTGACGAGGGAGTCGCCGGTGAGGATGCGCTGGATCGGCAGGTTCTGTTTGCGCATGGCGCGGACGATGGAGTCCTTGCCGTGCTCGATGGCCTCGTCGCGGCGTTCCTTGGAGAACCACGCGCGGATCTTGTTGCGGGCGCGGGGCGACTTGACGAAGCCGAGCCAGTCGCGGGAGGGACCCGCGCCGGCCGCCTTGGAGGTGAAGACCTCCACCAGGTCGCCGTTGTCGAGGGTCGATTCGAGCGGTACGAGCCGGCCGTTGACCCGGGCTCCTATGGTGCGGTGGCCGACCTCGGTGTGCACCGCGTACGCGAAGTCCACGGGCGTGGCCCCGGCGGGGAGCGCTATGACGTCACCCTTGGGGGTGAAGACGAACACCTCGTTGCGGGACAGGTCGAAGCGCAGGGACTCCAGGAACTCGCCCGGGTCCTCGGTCTCCTTCTGCCAGTCCAGGAGCTGGCGCAGCCACGCCATGTCGTTGAGGTGGTCGTCCTTGCCCTTGCCGGACGACTTCGGGGCGTCGCTGCGCACCTTGGAGGCGCCGGCCACGGCCTCCTGCTTGTACTTCCAGTGCGCGGCGATGCCGTACTCGGCGCGGCGGTGCATGTCGAAGGTGCGGATCTGCAGCTCGACGGGCTTGCCGCCGGGGCCGATCACCGTGGTGTGCAGCGACTGGTACATGTTGAACTTGGGCATCGCGATGTAGTCCTTGAACCGGCCGGGGACCGGATTCCATCGCGCGTGCACCGTGCCGAGGGCCGCGTAGCAGTCGCGGACGGTGTCCACGAGGACGCGGATGCCCACCAGGTCGTAGATCTCCGCGAAGTCACGGCCGCGGACGATCATCTTCTGGTAGACGCTGTAGTAGTGCTTGGGGCGGCCGGTCACCGTGGCCTTGATCCGGGCCGCCCGCAGGTCCTGCTGCACCTCGTCGGTGACGATGGCGAGGTACTCGTCGCGCTTGGGGGCGCGCTCGGCGACCAGGCGGACGATCTCGTCGTACATCTTGGGGTAGAGGATCGCGAAGGCGAGGTCCTCCAGTTCCCACTTGATGGTGTTCATGCCCAGGCGGTGGGCGAGCGGCGCGTAGATCTCCAGGGTCTCGCGCGCCTTCTTCTCCTGCTTCTCGCGCTTGAGGTAGCGCATGGTGCGCATGTTGTGCAGCCGGTCGGCCAGCTTGATGACCAGGACCCGGGGGTCCTTGGCCATGGCGACGACCATCTTGCGCACGGTCTCGGCCTGGGCGGCCTCGCCGAACTTGACCTTGTCCAGCTTGGTGACGCCGTCGACGAGGAGGGTGACCACGTCGCCGAAGTCGCGGCGCAGGTCCTCCAGGCCGTACTCGGTGTCCTCCACGGTGTCGTGCAGCAGTCCGGCCATCAGGGTGGGCGGGTCCATGCCCAGCTCGGCGAGGATGGTGGTGACGGCCAGCGGATGCGTGATGTACGGGTCGCCGCTCTTGCGCTTCTGGCCGCGGTGCCAGCGCTCGGCGACCTGGTAGGCCTTCTCGATCTGGCGGAGCGTGGAGTTCTCGATCTTGGGGTCGTTGCCGCGCACGATCCGCAGCAGCGGCTCCAGCACCGGGTTGTACGGGTTGGCGCGCTGCACGCCGAGCCGGGCGAGACGGGCGCGGACGCGGTTGGAGGAGCCGGAGCGGGGCGGCTGGCCGGTGTTGGGCCGGGTCAGGGGGGCGGGGCGCTCGGGCGGGCCCGGCTTGGGGCGGGGCTGCTCGGGCTTGTCGACGGGAGCGGACTGGGCATGCTGGACCGGCCCGCGCGTGTCGTTCTTCGTCGCGTGGGGCGCGCTCGGCGCGGGCTTCGCCGCGGCCGCCGAGGCGGGCTCGGGCTTGGCGGCGGTCAGGTGCTGGGCCTCGTCTGGCAAGAGGACTCCTCGTGCGCGATCCGGGTCCCCCGGTCAGGCTCCGGAGACCCCATGGTAGCGATCCGCTGTCCGCGGATCGCCTTCGGAGCAATGTGACGACCGTCTACCCCGGAAACGCACGAGGCGGACGCCGGATTCCTCCGGGTCCGCCTGTGTGGTGCGGTAAACGTCGGATTCGCCTGTTCGATGGCCGGTCAGAGGGTGAGCAGCGCCTCCAGCGGGGCGCCCGCCAGGGCCGGCTCCACCCGGGCGCGGCCGCCGAGGAAGCCGAGCTCCATCAGCACGGCGAGGCCCGCGACGTCGGCGCCCGCCCTGCGGATGAGCTGGATGGACGCCTCTGCGGTGCCGCCGGTGGCGAGGACGTCGTCGACCACCAGGATCCGGTCGTCGGCGCTCAGGTCCTCCGCGTGCACCTCGATCTCGGCGGAGCCGTACTCCAGGTCGTACGCCTGGCGGAGGGTCGCCCCGGGGAGCTTGCCCGCCTTGCGTACGGGGATGAAGCCGAGGCCGGCCTGGACCGCGACCGGGGCGCCCAGGATGAAGCCCCGGGCCTCCAGACCGACGATCTTGGTGGCGCCGGTGCTCCGGGCGATGCCGGCGAGGGCGTCGCTGAGCGCGGAGAACGCCGCGGGGTCGGCCAGGAGCGGGGTGATGTCCTTGAACATCACCCCCGGCTCCGGGTGGTCCGCCACGTCACGGATCCGGCTGAGCAGCAGGGCGGAGACGTCGGTGATCCCGGTCATCGGCGCTTGCCCGAGGGACGGCCCCGGCCGCGGGCGCGGGAGGCGGGCTGGCTGCGCGGACCGACGACCGCAGGGGCGTCCTCCGGCTCGTCCTGGTCCCCGCCGACGGTGACCGGGGCCGGCTGGGCCTCGCCCGCGTCACCCTGGGCGCGCTTGGCCATGACGCGCTTCTTCAGGCTCTTCATTCCCGGCTCGAGCTCCTTGAGGTCGGCGACGAGCGGGGTCGCGATGAAGATCGAGGAGTACGCGCCGGCGGCGAGGCCGACGAACAGCGACAGCGAGATGTCGTTCAGCATGCCGGCGCCGAGGACACCGCCGCCGATGAACAGCAGGCCCGCGACCGGCAGCAGCGCGACCACCGTGGTGTTGATGGAACGGACCAGGGTGCTGTTGATGGAGCGGTTGGCGATCTCGCTGTAGGTCCAGCGGGTCTGTTTGGTGATGTCCTTGGTCTGTTCCTTGAGGCTGTCGAAGACGACGACCGTGTCGTACAGCGAGTAGCCGAGGATCGTGAGCAGACCGATCACCGTGCCCGGCGTGACCTCGAAGCCGACGAGGGCGTAGACGCCGACGGTGATGGTGATGTCGTGGATCAGGGCGACGAACGCGGCGAGTGCCATGCGCCACTCGAACGCGATCGCCAGGTAGATCACCACGAGGAACATGAAGATGCCGAGGCCCTGCCAGGCCTTGTTGGCGATCTCCTCGCCCCAGCTGGGGCCGACCAGCTCGGCGTTGATCCGCTCGCCGTCGACCTTGAGGTCCTCCGCGAGCTGGTCCTTGATGTCGTCCGAGGTCTTGGTGTCGATGCCGGCGACCTGAATGCGCAGGCTGCCGTCACCGAGCTTCTGGACGATGGCGTCGTGGCCGGAGGCGTTCTCCGCGTACTCCTCGGCCGTGGCGACCGAGGCGCTCATGTTCTTCGGGGTGGTGAAGACCGCTCCGCCCTGGAACTCGATGCCCATGTGCAGGCCGCGCACCGCCAGGCCGAGGATGGCCGTGATGGTGATCAGGATGGAGATGCCGTACCAGATCTTGCGGTTCTTGACGAAGTCGTAGCCGATTTCACCGTGGTGCAACCGGGCGCCGAGGGTGCCGAGTTTCGACATCGCTCAGGCCTCCTTCGTCTGGGCGGGGGCGGAGGGACGGCGGGTGCGGCGCAGCGGTGGTTTGGCACCCAGCGCCTTCGGGTCGAGACCGGACCACTTGTGGCCGCTGGCGAAGAACTTGCGGCGGGCCATCAGCGTGAGCAGCGGCTTGGTGAAGAGGAACACCACCACGACGTCGAGCAGGGTGGTCAGACCCAGCGTGAACGCGAAGCCCTGGACCTTGCCGACGGTGACGACGAAGAGCACGGCCGCGGCGAGGAACGACACGAAGTCGGAGACCAGGATGGTGCGCCGGGCGCGCGGCCAGGCCCGTTCCACGGAGGGACGCAGCGTGCGGCCCTCGCGGATCTCGTCCCGGACCCGTTCGAAGAACACGATGAACGAGTCCGCCGTGATGCCGATCGCGACGATGGCGCCGCACACGGCGGGCAGGTTCAGCGCGAAGCCGATGGTCGGGCCGAGCAGCGACATGATCACGTAGGTGAGGGCCGCGGAGACCAGCAGGGAGGCGATGGCGATGAAGGACAGGCCGCGGTAGTAGACCAGCAGGTAGAGGACGACCAGGGCGAGGCCGATGGCACCGGCGATCAGTCCGGCCTGGAGCTGCTCGCCGCCGAGGGCGGCGGTCACGGTGGTGACGCTGTCCTCGCGGAAGGTCAGCGGCAGGGCGCCGTAGGACAGCATGTTGGCCAGTTCCTGCGCCGACTGCTGGTTGAAGTTGCCGGAGATCTCGGCGTTGCCGCCGGTCAGGGCCTGGCTGACGTAGGGGTCGGAGACGACCTCGTTGTCCAGGACGATGGCGAACTGGTTCTGCGGGGACTGCTTGGTGGCGAGTTGGCCGGTGATGTCGGCGAACTTCTTGGCGCCCCCGTCGGTGAACTTCATCGTGACGACCCAGCCGGCACCGGTCTGGGTGTTGAGGACGGCGTCGGCCTCGTCGACGTCCGTGCCGTCGACCGCGGCGGGACCTAGGATGTACTTCTGCCACTGGCCCTGGGCGTTCTGGCCGCAGGCCACGGTCGATTCGCCGGCCTTGGCGCCGTCACCGGCCTTGGCGCGGACGCTCTCCTTGGTGCAGTCGAGCGCGGCGTACTGGGCCTGGAGCTTGCCACCGGCGTCGCCGGGGGCACCGCCGGTGGCGGACGGGGAGGGGGCGGCCTTCTTGTCGGCCTTCTCGCCGGCCTTGCCGCTCGGGGAGGCGGCCGGGGTCTCGTCGGCCTTGAGGGCGTCAGTGACCGCGCGGCCCTGGGTGGTGGCGCTCGCCGACGGGCTGCCGGAGGCGGACGGGGAGGAGCCGTCGGTGGCCTTGTCCTTGCCCTTGTCGGTCGCCTTGTCCTTGCCGGAGTCCTTCTTGGAGCCGTCGCCGGTCGCGCTGGGCGACGGAGCGGCTCCGCCGCCGGCCAGCTCGGTGGTGACGACGGGGCGGAAGTAGAGCTTGGCGGTGGTGCCGACCTGTTCCCGGGCCTGCTTGGAGTTCGTGCCCTTGGGAATGTTGACGATGATGTTGCGGGTGCCCTGCGTCTGGACCTCGGCCTCGGAGACACCGAGACCGTTGACACGCCGCTCCATGATGGAGACCGCGGTCTTCATGTTGGTCTCGTTGATCGCGGACTCCTGGCCGGCCTCCGGCACCGCTGCCAGCGTGATGCTCGTGCCGCCGGCCAGGTCGATGCCGAGACGCGGGGTGGTGTGACCCGAGGCGAACATGCCTCCGGTGAGCGCCACGATGGCGATCAGGATCAGAGCCAGCGAGCGCCACGGCTTACTTGTGGCGCTCGCGTTCCGTCCCTTTTTGACTGCTGCCACCTTCTCGTACTCCCTCTCGGGCCGCCTCGCGCCGGGTCAGGGGTGCGGGCGGCCATGACATGGTGTCGGGATTCCGTGCGAGCTGGGCATGTCCCGGGGCGCGCGGGCCCTGCCCGCGCGCCCCGGGAACACGACTACTTCGCTTCGGAGTCGCCTTCGGACTTCTTCGGCTGTGCGTCCGCCTTGGCCTGGTCGGCGGTGTCGGCGTCGGCCGGCTCGTCGGCCGAGTCCATCTTGCCGAGGTCGACCGGCGTGTCGTCGGAGGCGGCGGCAGCGTCGGAGGAGTCATCGGTCTCGGTGAGGGAGGAGGCGTCGTCGGGGACGACGTCGGCGTCGGACTTCAGGTCGTGCTCGATGCCGTGGACGATGCGGTTGTACTCGTCGTCGGTGAGGACGGCACCGATCGAGTTCTTGGCGAACAGCAGTTCCACACCCGGGCCGGCGTCGAGGAGGACGGTGTCCTCGTTGACCTCCTTGACCGTGGCGTACATGCCCCCGATGGTGCGGACGCCGGAACCGGGCTGCATCTGGTTCCGCATCTCGATGGCCTGCTGCTGCTTCTTCTTGGCCGACCGGGTCATCAGGAACATGGCCCCGATGAGCACAATGAACGGGAGGAGGGTCAGGAGACTCACGGGTCGGAACTTCCTTCACACGACCGCGATGGTGAACGGCCTGATGGTTGGGGGTATGTGGTGCCGCCGACAAGGGGCGGCACCGGCGGAGTCTAGGCGAGTCCGCACCAAGGGAACAACGCTCAGCATGGCACCGGGGTTCCTGCCTGGGCCAGCGTGCTCCCCGTCACGCCCCGAACAGGTCCCCTTGTCCGTTTCCGGCGGCCCCTGAGCGGGGCGGTGCGAGGCCGAGGTGGGCCCACGCCGCGGGGGTGGCGACCCGTCCGCGGGGGGTGCGGGCGAGCAGTCCCTCCCGTACCAGGAAGGGCTCCGCCACCTCCTCCACGGTCTCACGCTCCTCCCCCACCGCGACGGCGAGCGTGGACAGGCCGACCGGTCCGCCGCCGAACAGCTTGAGCAGGGCCTGAAGCACCGCCCGGTCCAGCCGGTCCAGACCCCGGGCGTCGACCTCGTAGACGGCGAGGGCCGCCGCGGCGATGTCCTGGGTGATCAGGCCGTCGGCCTTGACCTGCGCATAGTCCCGGACGCGGCGCAGCAGGCGGTTGGCGATGCGGGGCGTGCCGCGGGAGCGGCCGGCGATCTCCGCGGCGCCGTCCGGATCGATCTCCACGTCGAGCAGGCGCGCCGAGCGGTGGACGACCCGCTCCAGTTCGGCCGGCTCGTAGAACTCCATGTGCGCGGTGAAGCCGAAGCGGTCGCGCAGCGGGGGCGGCAGCAGGCCGGCCCGCGTGGTGGCGCCGACCAGGGTGAACGGAGGCAGCTCCAGCGGGATGGCGGTGGCGCCGGGGCCCTTGCCGACGATGACGTCGACGCGGAAGTCCTCCATCGCCATGTAGAGCATCTCCTCGGCGGGCCGGGACATGCGGTGGATCTCGTCGAGGAAGAGGACCTCGCCCTCCTGGAGGGAGGAGAGGATGGCCGCGAGATCGCCGGCGTGCTGGATGGCGGGGCCGGAGGTGATGCGGATGGGGGCTTCCATCTCGGCCGCGATGATCATCGAGAGGGTGGTCTTGCCGAGGCCGGGGGCGCCGGAGAGCAGTACGTGGTCGGCGGTGGCGCCCCGCGCGCGTGCGGCGCGCAGCACCAGGTCGAGCTGTTCGCGGACCTTCTCCTGGCCGATGAACTCACCGAGGTCCTTGGGGCGCAGGGCGGCCTCGACGGCCTGGTCCTCACGGTCGGCGACAGATCCCACCAGCCGCTCCCCGGCGGGGCCCGCGAGGGGCTCGTCGTCGGAGGTGCCGGTCGTGTCGTCCCAGTTCATGTGCGTGTGCCTCAGCTCTCCGTACGGGTGATCGGGCGCGGGCTATCGGGCGCGGTTCAGCGTCTGGAGGGCGGCCTTCAGCAGCTGGCCCACCTGTGGGGCGCCCCCGGCGGCCTCGGCCTGGGGCGCGACGGCGGAGACGGCCTCGTCGGCCTCGCGGGTGGCGTATCCGAGGCCGATGAGGGCCGCGTGCAGCTGGTCGCGCCAGCCTGCGGTGACCGGTGCGCCGACGGCGGGGGCGCCGACCGGCTCGCCGAGGCGGTCCTTCAGCTCCAGGAGCAGCTTCTGGGCGCCCTTCTTGCCGATGCCGGGGACGGCGGTCAGCGCCTTCTCGTCCCCTGTGGCGACGGCTCTGCGCAGCGCGTCGGGGGTGTGCACGGCGAGCATCGCCTGGGCCAGCCGGGGGCCGACGCCGCTGGCGGTCTGGAGCAGTTCGAAGACCTGGCGCTCGTCGTCGTCGGCGAAGCCGTACAGGGTCAGGGAGTCCTCGCGGACGACAAGGGAGGTGGCGAGTTTCGCGGGCTTGCCGACGCGGAGCGCGGAGAGCGTGTTCGGCGTGCACTGGACGGCCATGCCGACGCCGCCGACCTCGACCACCGCGGCGTCGGGGGCGAGGGCGGCGACGGTGCCGCTGACGAAGGCGATCATGCCGTACGGCCTTTCGATGCGTGCGGGGAGTGGGGTGCGCGGGGGGCTTTGGAGGCGTGCAGGGCGGCGGCCTGCTGGAGCCGGTTCTGTGCGGGGGCGCGCCAGATGTGGCAGATGGCGAGGGCGAGGGCGTCGGCGGCGTCGGCGGGTTTGGGCGGCGCGTCAAGCCGCAGCAGCCGGGTGACCATGGCGCCGACCTGCGCCTTGTCCGCGCGGCCTGAGCCGGTGACGGCGGCCTTGACCTCGCTGGGCGTGTGCAGGGCGACGGGGATGCCCCGGCGGGTGGCGCACAGGATCGCCACCGCGCTGGCCTGGGCGGTGCCCATCACCGTACGCACGTTGTGCTGGCTGAAGACGCGCTCCACGGCGACGAACTCGGGCCGGTGCTCGTCCAGCCACTGTTCGAGGCCCTGCTCGACGGCGACGAGGCGGTGGCCGAGGCCGGCGTCCGCCGGTGTGCGGACGACGCCCACTGCCAGCATGGTGAGCGGCCGTCCGGCCACGCCCTCCACGACGCCGACGCCGCAGCGGGTCAGCCCCGGGTCCACCCCCAGCACGCGCACGCGTCCGCCCCCTTCCCTCGATCACCTGTTTGTGCAGGCTATCGGGTGCCGCTGACAAAGCGACGGGCCGGCGGAGTGTGTCCGCCGGCCCGTTCGAGCAGTGGACGCGTTACGCGTCGACCTTCTCCATGATCTCGTCGCTCACGTCGAAGTTGGCGAAGACGTTCTGCACGTCGTCGCTGTCCTCCAGGGCGTCGATGAGCTTGAAGATCTTCTTGGCGCCCTCCTCGTCCAGCTCGACCTGCATGGTCGGGACGAAGTTGGCCTCCGCGGAGTCGTAGTCGATGCCGGCGTCCTGCAGGGCGGTCCGCACGGCGACCAGGTCGGTGGCCTCGCTGAGCACCTCGAAGTTCTCGCCGAGGTCGTTGACCTCTTCGGCGCCCGCGTCCAGGACGGCGGCGAGGATGTCGTCCTCGGTCAGCTCGCCCTTGGGGACGATGACCACGCCCTTGCGGTTGAACAGGTACGACACCGAGCCCGGGTCGGCCATGGAGCCGCCGTTGCGGGTCATCGCGACGCGCACGTCCGAGGCGGCACGGTTGCGGTTGTCGGTGAGGCACTCGATGAGCACCGCGACACCGTTGGGACCGTAGCCCTCGTACATGATCGTCTCGTAGTCGGCGCCGCCGGCCTCAAGACCGCCGCCGCGCTTGATCGCGGAGTCGATGTTCTTGTTGGGCACGGACTGCTTCTTGGCCTTCTGGACGGCGTCGTAGAGCGTGGGGTTGCCGTCCAGGTCGACGCCGCCCATCCGCGCGGCTACCTCGATGTTCTTGATCAGCTTCGCGAAGAGCTTGCCGCGCTTGGCATCGATCACGGCCTTCTTGTGCTTCGTCGTGGCCCATTTAGAGTGGCCGGACATCTGCCTGTCTCCTTCGCGTAACCCATCTCTGCAACGAACGCAGGAATCCTACAAGGACTCGGCTGTCCGCTTCGCCCGTGTCATCTCGACGAACAGGGCGTGCACGCGGTGGTCTCCGGTGAGCTCCGGGTGGAACGACGTGGCCAGGGCGTTGCCCTGGCGCACCGCGACGATGTGTCCGCCGTGTTCGGCGAGCACCTCGGCGCCCGCGCCCACGGACTCCACCCAGGGGGCGCGGATGAAGACGCCCTCCACCGGTTCGCCCGTGATGCCCTTGACGTCTACCGCCGCCTCGAAGGACTCGTTCTGCCGTCCGAAGGCGTTCCGGCGCACGATCATGTCGATGCCGCCGACCGTCTCCTGCCCCGAGCGGGGATCGAGGATCTTGTCGGCCAGCATGATCATGCCGGCGCAGGTGCCGTAGACGGGCATGCCGTCCCGCACGCGCGCGCGGAGGGGTTCCATGACTCCGAAGAGGACGGCCAGCTTGGAGATCGTGGTGGACTCGCCGCCCGGGATGACGAGGCCGTCGACCTCGGCGAGTTCCTCGGGACGCCTGACCGGCCTGGCCACGGCATCGGCCGTGGCCAGGGCGGCGAGGTGCTCCCGTACGTCGCCCTGGAGGGCCAGGACGCCTATGACAGGTGCGTCGCTCATCAGCGGATTACCAGCCGCGGTTGGCGTAGCGCTCGGTCTCGGGGAGGGTGTCGCAGTTGATGCCGACCATGGCCTCGCCGAGGTTGCGGGACGCGTCCGCGATGATCTTCGGGTCGTCGTAGAAGGTGGTGGCCTTGACGATGGCGGCGGCGCGCTTGGCCGGGTCGCCGGACTTGAAGATGCCGGAGCCGACGAAGACGCCCTCGGCGCCGAGCTGGCGCATCAGCGCGGCGTCGGCGGGGGTGGCCACGCCGCCTGCGGAGAACAGCACGACGGGGAGCTTGCCCAGCTGGGAGACCTCCTTGACCAGCTCGTACGGGGCGCGCAGCTCCTTGGCGGCGGCGTACAGCTCGTTGTTGTCGAAGCCGCGCAGCTTGGCGATCTCGTTCTTGATCTGACGCAGGTGGCGTACGGCCTCGACGACGTTGCCGGTGCCGGCCTCGCCCTTGGAGCGGATCATGGCGGCGCCCTCGGCGATGCGGCGCAGGGCCTCGCCCAGGTTGGTGGCACCGCAGACGAAGGGGGTGGTGAACGCCCACTTGTCGGAGTGGTTGACCTCGTCGGCCGGGGTGAGCACCTCGGACTCGTCGATGTAGTCGACGCCGAGCGACTGCAGCACCTGGGCCTCGACGAAGTGGCCGATCCGGGACTTGGCCATGACGGGGATGGACACCGCGTCGATGATGCCCTCGATCATGTCCGGGTCGGACATGCGGGCCACACCGCCGTCCTTGCGGATGTCGGCGGGGACCCGCTCCAGGGCCATGACGGCGACGGCACCGGCGTCTTCGGCGATCTTGGCCTGCTCGGGCGTGACGACGTCCATGATCACGCCGCCCTTGAGCTGCTCGGCCATGCCGCGCTTCACGCGGGCGGTGCCGGTCTCGGGACCCTGGTTTTCGGAGAGCGTGCTGGACACGAATGACCTCGCTGAGGGGGGAAGGGGATTCTGCAGCACTGAGGAAACGTGAAGGGACCAGGCCACAGCAAGGGCCAATGTGAAGCCGGTGGATCCTTTTCGGTCGGCGGCGCTCTGCCGCGTGGCCGGATCCGGTCGCTACGCGGCCCGCTCGATCAGGGCGGCCGGCGGCTCGTCGTCCATCTCGAAGGCCATGGGGAAGGGCGCGTGTCCGGCCAGCCGGAACCAGCGGACCTTGCGATGCCGCCGCAGGGCGCGTGCGGCCCGTACGGCGTCGTTGTGGAAACGGCGGGCCATCGGCACCCTGCGGACCGCCTCGGCGAGCTCGAGGGCCGCGTCCTCGCCCCCCGGTGCCTCCTTGACGGCGTCCACCTGCTGCGCGTCGGCGAAGACCGCGCGCAGCGCCTGGGTCAGCTCGCTCTCGGCGACTTCGCGCTGTTCCTCCACCGCCTGCCGCGCGGCGTGCGCGGCCTCGTAGAGCACGATCGAGGCGGCGGGGTCGAGCACGCCCGAGGTGGCCAGTTCCTGTGCCACGGAGGCGCGGCGCAGCAGTTGCGCGTCGAGCGCCGCGCGGGCGGCGTCGATCCGGGCGTGCAGCCGGTCCAGGCGTCCCGCCGTCCAGCTCAGGTAGAGGCCGATGGCGACGAGGGCGACGAGGATCCAGATCAGGGTTGAGGTCACGGGCGGAAAGGCTAGTACCGGCTCGGCCGGTAGCGGTTTTTGGGGCGGCACCCCGGGTGCGGTCCGACGCCGGGTGCGGCCCGTCCGGGGCCGGTCGCGCAGTTCCCCGCGCCCCTGGGGACGTTCAGCCCCCGCCGTCAGCACAAGCTCCCGCCGCCTGCGGGCCGTACGCCGGGTGCGGCCCGTCCGGGGCCGGTCGCGCAGTTCCCCGCGCCCCTGGGGGCGTTCAGCCACCGCCGTCAGCACAAGCTCCCGCCGCCTGCGGGCCTCGCCTCCAGCGCTGTACCCGCGGCCAAGAGGGTGCCTCGCATCGTCGTACGCCGGGTGCGGCCAGCGCAGTTCCACGCGCCCCTTTGGGGCGTCAGTCCCGCGCCAGCCCCAGCCGGGCCCTCAGCCCCGTTGCCCGGTCGTCCGCCGCCACCGCCGCCGCGCCCGCCGTGACCGTCTCGTAGACCGACAGGATGTCCGCGCCGACGGTCGACCAGTCGAAGCGGCGGACGTGGGCGCTGCCGCGCTCACGCAGTTCCGCGCGGCGTCCGGGGTCGTCCAGGAGCCGCACCGCGGCGTCGGCGAGGGCGTCCGCGTCCTCGTTGGCGAACAGCTCGCCGGCCGCGCCCCGGTCGAGGACCTGGGCGAACGCGTCCAGGTCGGAGGCGAGCACCGGCGCGCCCGCGGACATCGCCTCGACCAGGATGATGCCGAAGCTCTCGCCGCCGGTGTTCGGCGCCACGTACAGGTCGACGCTGCGCAGGAAGCGGGCCTTGTCCTCGTCGCTGACCATGCCGAGGAACTCCACGCGCGGGCGCAGCTCGCGCGGCAGCGACTCGACGGCCTCCTTCTCGTCGCCGCGGCCGGCCACCAGCAGCCGCGTCCCCGGGCGGGCGGCGAGGATCTTCGGCAGGGCCTTCATCAGCACCGGCAGGCCCTTGCGCGGCTCGTCGATGCGGCCGATGAAGCCGATGGTGTCCCCCTGCCATTCGGGCCGGGGCTCGGCCTTGGCGAAGAAGTCGACGTCGACGCCGTTGGGAATGACCACCGCGTCGCCGCCCAGGTGCTCGACGAGGGTGCGCCGGGCGTACTCGCTGACCGCGATCCGCGCGCTGATCTTCTCCAGGGCGGCCTGGAGGATGGCGTACGCGGCGATCATCGCACGGGAGCGCGGGTTGGACGTGTGGAAGGTGGCGACGATCGGCCCCTCGGCCGCCCAGCAGGTCAGCAGGCCGAGCGAGGGCGACGTCGGCTCGTGGATGTGCACGACGTCGAAGCCTCCCTCGTGCAGCCAGCGCCGCACCCGCGCGGCGGACAGGAAGCCGAAGTTGAGCCGGGCCACCGAGCCGTTGTAGGGCACCGGCACCGCGCGGCCGGCCGAGACGACGTACGGCGGCAGCGGGGTGTCGTCGTCGGCCGGGGCGAGGACGGACACGTCGTGCCCCAGGCGGATGAAGTACTCGGCCAGGTCGCGGATGTGGAACTGGACGCCACCCGGCACGTCCCAGGAGTACGGGCAGACGATGCCGATCCTCACGAGGTCCCCTTCCGGTCCTGCTCCGGGGCCGTCGCGGGATCCCGCGCGGGGTCGAGGTCCTTCAGCCACAAGCGCTGCAGCATGTGCCAGTCCTCCGGGTGGTCGGCGATCCCCGTGGCGAAGGCATCGGCCAGCGCCTGTGTCATCACAGACGTCTTGTCGGCCCGCGTACCTGACACGGGGACCTCGACCGGCGGGTGGACCCGGCCGTGCATCACCGGCGGGTCGTCGTACCAGAGGGTCACCGGCAGCAGCCGGGCCCCGGTCTGCTGGGCCAGCAGGGCGGGACCGGCCGGCATCCGGGCGGTCTCGCCGAAGAAGCCGACCTCGACCCCGGAGGAGGACAGGTCGCGGTCGGCGACCAGGCAGACCAGTCCGCCGTCGCGCAGCCGCCGGGCCAGGGTGCCGAAGGCGGAGCCGCCGCTGTGCGGGAGCACCTCCATGCCGAGGCCCTCGCGGTAGGCGACGAACCGGTCGTAGAGCGTCTCCGGCTTCAGCCGTTCGGCGACGGTGGTGAACGGTATGCCCAGCTTCGTGGTGACCCAGGCGCCGGCGAGGTCCCAGTTGGCGAGGTGCGGCAGCGCCAGGATGACGCCCTTGCCGGCCGCCATGCCGTCGGTCAGATGGTGAAGGTCCTTGACATCCAAGGCGTCCCCGATGCGCTCCCGGCTCCAGGAAGGCAGCCGGAAGGACTCCATCCAGTAGCGCAGATACGACCGCATCCCCGCGCGGGACAGCTCGGCCAGCCGCTCCGGCGTCGCGTCGGGTACGACGCGCGCGTAGTTGCCCTCCAGCCGGAGCACACCCGTGCCGCGCTGTCTCCACGCCAGGTCGGCGATGGTCCTGCCGAGGCGGACGGCGACCGGCTCGGGAAGTTTCCTGACGGTGCCCCAGCCGGCGCCGTACAGGGCGTCGCTGAGCCGCTCCTGGGCACTCACTTCGCGGCCTCGCTCCCCCGCGTCTCCTGCGCCTCGGCGGCCTCCGCCGCCTCCGCCTCCGCGGACTCGCGGCGCACCGTGACGACCCGCTGGATCAGCGTGACCATGCTGCCCACGGCGACGATCCACAGGGCGACGGGCAGCAGGTACTGGATGCCGGGTACACCGAAGGCGTGCAGGCCCGCGAGGCCGGCCGCGACCAGCGAGATCACCAGCCGCTCGGCGCGCTCGACCAGACCGTTGACGGCGACCGGCAGGCCGATCGACTCGCCGCGCGCCTTGGTGTACGACACCACCTGGCCGCTGGCCAGGCAGAAGATCGACACCGCGCAGAGCGCGTTGTTGTCGCCGTCGCCCGCGTACCACAGGGCGAAGCCGCCGAAGACGGCGCCGTCGGCGACCCGGTCCAGGGTGGAGTCCAGGAAGGCGCCCCAGCGGCTGGACCGGCCCAGCTGACGGGCCATGTTGCCGTCGACCAGGTCGGAGAAGACGAACAGCGTGATCACGACCGTGCCCCAGAAGAACTCGCCCATGGGGTAGAAGACCAGCGCGCCCGCGACCACTCCGGCGGTACCGATGAGCGTGACCGTGTCCGGGCTGACCCCCCGCCGGATGAGAAACGCGGCGAACGGTGTGAGGACACGCGTGAAGAATGCACGCGCGTACTTGTTCAGCATGGCCTTCCCGACGGTCGGTGTGGCCGCATGGCCCCTGCTGGCCACCGGCGGGCCCAATCGTAGCCACGCGGACCTGCGGGCGAGGGCCGGGCACCCGAGCACACCTCGGGGCGCGGGCGGGGGCCCGCGGTCGTACGGCCGTGAACAGGACGGACGCCGGGATCGCGTCCTTCGTATGGACGCACCGTGACGGGAGTGGAAAGCTCGAATCACCGCGGGCGCCACCGGAGCCGCACCGCACGCGGGTTCCTCGGGTCCGCGCCCACAGTGACCTCACCGTGCACGGGAGGCAGGATCATGGGCGACAAGGCGCACACACACCCCGGAGCCGCCGGCAGGGCACAGGCGGCCGACCACCCCGCGTCCATACGGAATGTGGTGCTGGTCGGCCACTCCGGATCGGGCAAGACGACCTTGGTGGAGGCTCTCGCGCTGACCGCGGGGGCCGTGAACCGGGCGGGCCGCGTGGAGGACGGCGGCACCGTCTCCGACTACGACGACATCGAGCACCGTCAGCAGCGTTCGGTGCAGCTCTCCCTGGTGCCCCTCGAATGGGACGGCATCAAGATCAACGTATTGGACACCCCCGGATACGCCGACTTCGTCGGGGAACTCAGGGCCGGTCTGCGAGCGGCGGACGCGGCCCTTTTCGTCGTCTCGGCCTCGGACGGCGTGGACGGCTCCACCCGCATGGTGTGGGACGAGTGCGCCGCGGTCGGCATGCCGCGCTCCATCGTCGTCACGCACCTGGAGGCGGCCCGCGCGGACTTCGAGGAGATGACCCGGGTCTGCGCGGAGGCCTTCGGCGGGGACGACCCCGACGCCGTGCTGCCGCTGTACCTGCCGCTGCGCGGCCCCGAGGGGCCCGACGGACACGCGCCCGTGCACGGTCTGATCGGGCTGCTGACCCAGAAGCTGTTCGACTACTCCAGCGGCGAGCGCAAGGAGTCCGAGCCCGGCGGGGAGCAGCTGCCCCTCATCGAGGAGGCCCGCGGCCGGCTGATCGAGGGGATCATCGCCGAGAGCGAGGACGAGACCCTCATGGACCGCTATCTCGGCGGTGAGCAGGTCGACGTCGGGACACTGATCGAGGACCTGGAGCGGGCGGTCGCGCGCGGGGTGTTCTTCCCCGTCCTGGCCGCCGCCCCCGCCGCCGAGGGCGCCCGCCAGGGCCTCGGCACGGTCGAGCTGCTGGACCTCATCACGCGCGGCTTCCCCACCCCGCTGGAGCACGCCACCGTGGGGGTGACCACGGTGGACGGCAAGCCGCGCGAGCTAAAGCCGTGCGATCCGGACGCGCCGCTGGTCGCCGAGGTCGTGAAGACCTCCTCCGACCCCTACGTCGGCCGGATCTCCCTGATCCGCGTCTTCTCCGGCACCCTGCGCGCCGACCAGACCGTCCACGTCTCCGGGCACGGGCTCGCCGACCGGGGCCACGAGGACCACGACGTCGACGAGCGGATCGGCGCCCTGTCCACGCCGTTCGGCAAACAGCAGCGGCCGGTGTCGCACGTCATCGCCGGCGACCTCGCGTGCGTGGCGAAGCTGAGCCGCGCGGAGACCGGGGACACCCTGTCCGCCAAGGACGACCCACTGCTCATGGAGCCCTGGGAGATGCCCGATCCGCTGCTGCCGCTCGCCATCCAGGCGCACAGCAAACCGGACGAGGACAAGCTGTCGCAGGGCCTGGCCCGGCTGGTGGCCGAGGACCCGACGATGCGGCTGGAACAGAACCAGGACACCCACCAGGTGGTCCTGTGGTGCCTGGGCGAGGCCCACGCGGACGTGGCCCTGGAACGGCTGCGCAGCCGCTACGGCGTCCAGGTGGACGTCGTACCGCACCGGGTGTCCCTCCGGGAGACCTTCGGCGGCAAGGCGGCCGGGCGCGGCCGGCACGTCAAACAGTCCGGCGGACACGGGCAGTTCGCCATCTGCGAGATCGAGGTGGAGCCACTGCCGAACGGCTCGGGCATCGAGTTCGTGGACAAGGTGGTCGGCGGCGCGGTGCCGCGGCAGTTCATCCCCTCCGTCGAGAAGGGCGTACGGGCCCAGGCCGTCAAGGGCGTCGCCGCGGGACATCCGCTCATCGACGTGCGGGTGACCCTGCTGGACGGCAAGGCGCACTCGGTGGACTCCTCCGACGCCGCCTTCCAGACGGCGGGCGCACTGGCCCTGCGGGAGGCCGCCTCGGACGCGAAGATCCATCTGCTGGAGCCGGTCGCCGAGGTGAGCGTCTTGGTCGGCGACGACTACGTCGGCCCCGTGATGAGCGACCTGTCCGGCCGGCGCGGCCGGGTGCTCGGCACCGAGCAGGCGCCCGGCGGACGCACCGTCATCAAGGCCGAGGTGCCGGAGATCGAGATCGGCCGGTACGCCGTCGACCTGCGCTCCCTGTCGCACGGCACCGCACGCTTCAGCCGCCGCTACGCGCGGCACGAACCCATGCCGCCGCAGATCGCGGAACGGGTCAAGGAGGAGGCCCGCAAGGCCTCTTGACGCGCCGGGCGCGCGCCGGGTTTCCCGGCGCGCGCCCGCGTACGCGCCCTGTTCCGGGGTGACGTCGGAACGCTTCACTCACACCGGTGGGCCGCTTGGGCGGTCCGACGACGGACGACACCGGCTGCGGATACGCTGAAGACCTGATCAACAGGTGTGCGCAGCAGGGAAGTCGGGAAGGCCGCATGACGACAGTCGCGGCGATCGGGGGCGGGAATGACCGTTGAGAGCGGTTACGCGGAGTTCTTCGGTCCGCAGGTGCCGCGCACGGGCGACGACGGGCAGACGCCGACCTTCGCTCTGGCCTCGGCGGCGTACCGGGACAACGAGGCCGAGGAGATACTCAAGGCCAACAACGAGTGGCACAAGTCGGAGGTCGGCAAGCCGCGGATCAAGCTGTTCCGGCCCAACCTGGGCGAGGCGTTCTCCAGGGCGATCATCGACCGGATGCTGGGGGCGGAACGCGCACCGCTCATCCAGTCGTTCGGCACCCAGCCGCAGGTGGTGGTGGAGCACGCGCTGGCGGCGCACCGCATCCGCCGCGAGCGGGACAACTGGCTGAGCGCCGTCATGGTCCTGTGCGGACTGCTGTTCCTGCCCGGTCTGCTGGTGTGGCTGCTGGTCTTCCAGATCCGTACGACGATGGCCAGGCGCGAGGACAAACGGGCCGGCGCGCTGGCCACCACGCTGCTGCTCGCGGTGGGCGCCCTCGCCGTGCTGTTCCTGCTCCGCATGCCGTTCGACGGGTTCTGGGGCTGGTACGCGCGTGCGTCGATCGTCGCACCGGTGCTCGGCTGGTTCTGGGCCAAGCGGATCTGCGAGCGCACGGCGAAGGACCTGCGCGACCGCTGGGACAGTCTGCTCTCCGGCAGCAGCGTCGGCGCCAAGGTGCCCGAGGCGGTGCCGAGCAGCCCTGGCGAGACGGCGGCCGAGCAGCTGCGCCAGTCACTGGCCCGGCTCAGCGCCGAGCAGCAGTCCAACTCCGTCTTCTACGCCGGGCCCAAGGGCATACTCGGCATGGGCACGCGCTGGGGCAGCTGGCAGCTCGCCGAGGACCTGGTGCAGGCCGGCCCGGAGCGGGAGATCCACCCGTTCCGCAGCTGGGACGTCATCAAGTCGATCCACGACCGGCTGCGGATGCTGGAGCGCGGACCGCTGAACACCGGCGGCTTCACCAAGCCGTCGATACGGCACTGGATCGTCACGCCGATCGGGGAGAACGCCACGGCGGTGTCCCGGCCCGAGGGCACGGACGTCGAGGCGTACCAGATCAAGTCGCACGCCATACAGGAGATCTGCAACAAGCAGCAGTTCGGCGCGGGCGACCGGCACTACCTGGGCGTGCAGTGGACGCTCTGGGACGGCCAGTTGGTGATCACCATGCTGATCACCGTGACCGTGCTGCACGAGACGCTCCGCATCGAGGTCACGGGGCATGCGCTGGGTCCGGTGCACGCGCTGTTCACGACGAAGCCGGAGGCCAAGGAGAAGGAGGTCCAGAAGTCGATCAAGTTCTGGGAGACCCGGAAGGTGAAGCTCCCGCTGGTCGACTCGGACGAGGTGGTACGCCTGGCCGCCCGGGCGCCGCTGACCTGGTATCCGCCGCTGCTGTACTGGCTGGGCGGCAAGCTGACCCTGCCGGAGCCGTTCGGTCTGCGTCATGCGTGGGCGGACAAGCCGTGGCGGCACCGGTTCATGGCGGACGACGCGTTGCGGGCGGCCGCGCCGGTGCTGCGGGTGGTGCACTCGGCGGCGATCAAGGTGCTGGAAGAGAACGGGGTGGACACGGAGAAGTTCGGGGCGCGGTCGTCGTTCCTGAGCACGGCGGTGCAGGATGCTGCGCCGCGGCAGGCCGACGTATACGAAGCGTGAGGTCAGGCACCGCAGGTCGTGCTGCGCGGGGGTGGGTGCGCGGCTCGGCGCCGACGAGGTGCTGCTGCGTCCACCCCTGCCGCCCCTGCGGCACGAATGCCCGCAGCTGGACAGAACAACTAGGCCGGCCAGGCATCCGCCAGCATCTTCCGCGTGTCCGCGAGCAGCTGCGGCAGCACCTTCGTGTGGCCCACGACGGGCATGAAATTGGTGTCGCCGCCCCAGCGCGGGACCACATGCTGGTGCAGGTGGGCGGCGATGCCCGCGCCCGCGACCGTGCCCTGGTTCATGCCGATGTTGAACCCATGGGCGCCCGAGGCCGCGCGCAGGGCCGTCATCGCCTGCTGGGTGAGCCGGGCGAGCTCCGCCGTCTCCGCCGTGGTGAGGTCCGTGTAGTCGGCGACGTGCCGGTAGGGCACCGTCATCAGATGGCCGCCCGTGTACGGGTACAGATTGAGCACCGCGTACACCAGCTCACCCCGCCGGAGGATCAGCCCGTCCTCGTCGGACTTGGCCGGCAGCGAGCAGAAGGGGCAGCCGTCGTCGGCACCCGAGCCGCTGGGCTTGTTCTCGCCCTGGATGTAGGCCATCCGGTGGGGCGTCCACAGACGCTGGAACGCGTCCTGCGTGCCCACTCCCAACTGCTGCTCCGGCTCACTCGTCATGCGTGCAGCATATGGCGTCGCGAGGGGGGCGCGGAAAAGGCCCCCGGGATCGCTCCCGGGGGCCGAGCCCCGCGTGTGCGGTGACCTACTCAAACCTGAATACGACGCTCCACCACATCAACGAGCTTCGCCAGCGCCTGGTCACGCGGGATGCTGTTCTCCTGCGAACCGTCGCGGTAGCGGAACGACACCGTGCCCGCGTGCATGTCCTCGTCACCGACGATGATCATGAACGGCACCTTCTGCTTCTGGGCCGTACGGATCTTCTTCTGCATCCGGTCCGAGGAGGAGTCCACCTCGACGCGCAGCCCCTGGCGCCGTGCCTCGCCCGCGAACTCCTCCAGGTACTGCACATGAGCGTCACCGACCGGGATGCCCACCGCCTGGACCGGGGCGAGCCACGCCGGGAACGCGCCCGCGTAGTGCTCGAGGAGCACCGCGAAGAACCGCTCGATGGAGCCGAACAGCGCGCGGTGGATCATGACCGGGCGGGTCTTGGAGCCGTCCGCGGCCGTGTACTCGAGGTCGAAGCGCTCCGGCAGGTTGAAGTCGAGCTGGATGGTCGACATCTGCCAGGTGCGGCCGATGGCGTCCTTGGCCTGGACCGAGATCTTCGGGCCGTAGAAGGCTGCGCCGCCCGGGTCGGCCACGAGCTCCAGGTTCTGCTTCTCGGCGACCTGGCGCAGCGTCTCGGTGGCCTCTTCCCAGGCCTCGTCGGTGCCGACGAACTTCGTCTCGTCCTTGGTGGACAGCTCCAGGTAGAAGTCGGTCAGGCCGTAGTCGCGCAGCAGGTTCAGGACGAAGGTGAGGGTCTTGTCGAGCTCCTCGGACATCTGCTCGCGCGTGCAGTAGATGTGCGCGTCGTCCTGGGTGAAGCCGCGGGCCCGGGTCAGGCCGTGCACGACGCCCGACTTCTCGTACCGGTACACGGTGCCGAACTCGAACAACCTCAAAGGCAATTCACGGTAGGAACGCCCGCGCGCGTCGAAGATCAGGTTGTGCATCGGGCAGTTCATGGGCTTGAGGTAGTAGTCCACGCCCTCGTCGAGCTGCATGGGCGGGTACATGCTGTCGGCGTACCAGTCCAGGTGGCCCGAGGTCTCGAAGAGCTTCCCCTTCGTCGCGTGCGGGGTGTAGACGAATTCATACCCCTCCTCCTCGTGCCGCCTACGGCTGTAGTCCTCCATGACCCGGCGGATGATGCCGCCCTTGGGGTGGAAGACGGCGAGGCCGGAGCCGATCTGCTCGGGGATGGAGAACAGGTCGAGCTCGGCGCCGAGCTTGCGGTGGTCGCGCTTCTCGGCCTCGGCGAGGAACTCCAGGTGCGCCTTCAGCTCCTCCTTGGAGGGCCAGGCGGTGCCGTAGATGCGCTGGAGCATGGGGTTCTTCTCGCTGCCGCGCCAGTAGGCCGCCGCGTTGCGCATCAGCTTGAACGCCGGGATGTGGCGGGTGGTGGGCAGGTGGGGACCGCGGCAGAGGTCCTTCCAGCGCACCTCGCCCGTCTTGGGGTCCAGGTTGTCGTAGATCGTCAGCTCACCGGCGCCGACCTCGACGTCCGCGCCGTCGTCGTGCGAGGCGGCGCCCTTGAGGCCGATCAGCTCCAGCTTGTACGGCTCGTCGGCGAGCTCCTTGCGGGCCTCGTCGTCGGTGACGACGCGCCGGGAGAAGCGCTGGCCCTGCTTCTGGAGGGCCTGCATGCGCTTCTCGATGGCCTTGAGGTCATCGGGGTGGAAGGGCTTCTCGACGTCGAAGTCGTAGTAGAAGCCGTCCTTGACCGGCGGGCCGATGCCCAGCTTGGCCTCGGGGAACAGGTCCTGCACGGCCTGGGCCATGACGTGGGCGGTGGAGTGGCGCAGGATGTTCAGGCCGTCCTCGGAGGAGATCTCCACCCCCTCGACGGTCTCGCCGTCCTGGACTTCGTAGGAGAGGTCCTTGAGCTCGCCGTCCACACGCGCGGCGATGATCGAGCGCTCGCCGGCGAAGAGCTCGGCGGCCGTAGTGCCCGTCGTCACCACGCGTTCTTCCCGCTCGGAATCGCGTTGGATGATCACACGGACGTCTGACACCGGTCTCTCCTGACTGAAGGCTGAGGTTGCGGCGCCATACCGGAGCGCACGCATTGGGTGCGATGGTACCGACCCGGGACGGCCGACCGCGAAATCATTCCCCGCAGTCCGGCCCGCAGGCCTCTCCGAAGAAGGCCGCGGTCTCGGCGTTCGCCTGGAGCGCCTTGAGCAGCCGGTCCCGCTCGGCCTCGTCGACGGGCACCGGCACCAGCTCGCCCGCGCCGGTGAGCCGGCGGAAGCCGCCGCGGCTCTCCAGGCGCCCCCGCACGCGTACCGGCAGTCCGACCAGGTGCGCGTGTCCGGCGATGCGGTAGTCCTCCTCGCCGAGGGTGATCCGGACCTGGCCGATCTCGGCGCCGGCCAGCACCCGCAGCCGGATCGTGCCCTCGCCGCGAGGTCCGGAGCGGTGCATCCGTACGACGGTGCCGGTGATCCGCACGGTGACGGACGGTTCCGCGCGCCGGTAGCGCAGGCCGGCCTCGCGCAGGGCGGGCAGGTCGCCGGGCGAGAACTCGACGGGCTCCGCGGCGGCCGCGCAGCCCTCGGGCACCCCGGCGGCCGGGGCCCAGGCGACGCCGACCCGGGCGCCCTCGGTGCCCCGGACCAGGGCGACGAGGGCCTCGGTGAGCTCATGGCTGACGCCCGCGGCGACGGCCGTGTCGAAGGCGTCCATGCCGCCGGTCGCCCGGCGGTAGTCGACGGCCTCGCGGGCGGCGTGCAGGGCGTGGTGGAGGCAGACGGCGAGGGACCGGCCGGTGGTGACGGGGGCGAACGCGGTCAGCCGGCGGCCGCCCGGTGCGGGTCCGACGAGGACGGTGTCCAGCGCGGCGGCGGCCGGGCGGCGATGCCGGGCGCCGTGGAATCCGGCCCGGGCGCGGGTGGCGAGGGCGGCCGCGAGCAGGGTGCGGCGGGCGGCGGAGCGCAGCTGTTCCTCGGCGGTCCAGGCGGTGGCGCCGCCGGGGCCGGCCGGTATGTCACGCCACCAGTGGATCTCGTCGCTGGGCACGGTGAGGGAGAGCAGGATCTCGCGGGCGGAGGGTGTGCCGCTGCGGGACAGGGCGAGCAGGGCCTCGGTGAGCAGGTCCTCGCTGTCGGGGAAGGCGCGGCTCACGGGTACCAGCAGGCTGGTGCCGGTGCCCGGTCCGGGCGGGGTCCAGCGGCCGTAGCGCCCGGTGGCGCCGCCGCGTCGCTGCCAGCCGTGGCGGTGCAGCAGGGCGGTGAGCACGGCGGGGTCGATGTCGGCCGGCTCGGGCGGGGTGCCGTCGAAGAGGGTGTCGGCCGGATGCGGGCGCACGGGCCGCAGGGGATCCCTGGTCGGGCGGTGTGTCACGGTGTTCCTCCCGTCCCGACCCGCGTCATGATCTCGCACAGCGCCCGGTCGTCGAAGATGCGTGAGGTGGGGATCCGTACGGTGGTGCGGTGCCGGCCGGTGACCGGGTGTCCGGCGAGGTTGGTCCAGTAGCAGCAGTGCCGCAGATCGAGCCGGTCGTGGCCGGCGCGCAGCCAGTCGTCCTGCGAGCGCGGAACGATCATCACGACGAGGATCTTGTGCACCGTCACCGGTGTGCGGGCGAGCTTGGCCAGGTGGGCGTTGTCGAGCGTGAAGGAGAAGAAGCGGCCCGGTGGGTCGGGGGCGATCTGGTAGGTAGCCTTCAGCTGCACCTTGATGGTGACCTCGTCGTCGAGGATGTGTCCGGCGGCGCTGTGGCTGACGTGCCAGTCGATGCCGTTGTCCGGGAAGGGCTGCGAGAGTGAACAGCCCGCGGCTGCCGCGACGGCGTGGAGATAGCCGACCTGCAGCGTCTCCATGCAGGCGGTGGTGGCGAGGGTGCCGCGCGTAGGTGGCGTGCGCTCGGGCAGCAGCCCGCCCCGTTCGGGCTGCGCGATGGCCATGACCAACAGCCTTCCAGAACAGTGGTGTTCCCCGGGCGGGTCGCTGAACTGCGGCGACCCGTACTCCTGTTGTCTCCTTCCGGCGTACGGTGCAAACAGCCCGGGTATCACCGGATCGGGCAGTGGACGATGCGTCAACTGCCGATGGTGAACGAGGGGTTGTTGGGTATGGCGTGCTGGTATGAGGGGCCGTTGGCCGCTTTCGACACGGAGACGACGGGTGTGGACGTCGAGACCGACCGCATCGTGTCGGCCGCCCTCGTCGTCCAGGACGCGCCGGGCACCCGGCCGCGGGTGACCCGTTGGCTGGTGAATCCGGGGGTGCCGGTGCCGGCCGGGGCGACGGAGGTGCACGGGCTGACGGAGGAGCATCTGCAGCGCAACGGCCGCTGGCCGGCGCCGGTGATGTACGAGGTGGCGGAGGCGCTGGCCGAGCAGGCCCGGGTGGGCCGGCCGCTGGTGGTGATGAACGCGCCGTTCGATCTCACCCTGCTGGACCGGGAGTTGCGCCGGCACCGGGCGTCGTCGCTGAGCCGCTGGTTCGAGCGGACACCGCTGCTGGTGCTGGATCCATGGGTGCTCGACAAGCACCTGGACCGCTACCGCAAGGGCCGTCGCACGCTGACCGACCTGTGCGCGCAGTACGGCGTCGAGTTGGAGGCGGCGCACGACGCGGCGGCGGACGCGGTGGCGGCGCTGGAGGTCGCTCGGGCGGTCGGGCGGCGTTTCGCGTCCCGGCTGGAGCGGCTGTCCCCCGGTGAGCTGCACACCCTGCAGGCG
The DNA here is from genome assembly GCF_040680275.1 of Streptomyces sp. NPDC052079. NCBI lineage: Bacteria > Bacillati > Actinomycetota > Actinomycetes > Kitasatosporales > Streptomycetaceae > Streptomyces > Streptomyces sp. NPDC052079. The sequence goes on along the minus strand of NZ_JBFAWL010000003.1, from coordinate 293,287 downwards.
GTGTGGCACGCGGCGCAGGCGCGGGGTCTGCAGGCGTGGTTCGCGCGCAGCGGCACGGAAGAGGTGGTCGACCCGGCCTGGCCCCTGCGCCCGGACCTGCCCGCGGCGGCGTGACCTCGTATCCCCTGCTGGGGGATGTGGCGCACAACACAAAGAGAGCGACGTGGTCCGCGATGTCTGCGGATACACGTCGCTCTCGCGAGCGTGGGCGATACTGGGTTCGAACCAGTGACCTCTTCGGTGTGAACGAAGCGCTCTCCCACTGAGCTAATCGCCCGGGAACGCACTGAACAATACAGGTCCGGGGACGCTTCCTTCAAACCGCTTCCAGGTATGCGGCCAGTCCGCGTCGGCCGGCCCGCATCATCCGTGCGTGGTTGACGCGGAAGACGGGCCGGCCCGGCACGGCGAGCAGGCGCAGCAGCGGCTTGCGGACGTCGACCTCCTGCTCGTAGTGGGCGAAGCAGCCGTGGGCTCCGAGGGGGGTGACCGTCCAGCGGGCCCAGCCGTCGAGGTCGCCGGACAGGCCCGCCTCCAGGACCCCGGTCTCCCGGTCGCGCCGTCCCTCCCGCACGGTCGAGGTCAGGTCGTACGGCAGGAGGGAGCGGATGGTGACGATGCCGCTGGTGTCGTCGAGGCGGGTGACCTCGCGTACCTGCGGCCACCACAGGGGGTAGTCCTCGATCCGTTCCAGTGCGCCGTACACCGTGGCCGCGGGCGCGGACAGGGTCCACAGACTGCGCAAGCGGTAATGGTTCCAGTCCATGGACGCAGTGTTCCCGCCCGCGCCTTGGGTAGCCGGTGTCACCGGTACTAGTCCCAGGTCCAGCCCAACTTCGCGTCCAGCCCGGCCTTTTGGAAGGCTGGCTCGGATTCCCGGCGTCCGCCTGCGTCTTGAGGTCGAGCAGAACACCGCGCTTGTTGTACTTGCGCAGGAAGCCCACCGCATTCTGGAAGACATCCGGAGGATTCCTTCCGGATACCTGGGTCTGGAACTTCCCCGGGAACGCTTCCTGGTCGGTGAATTCAGACCTCTTCCCGAAGACCGCGACCCTCTTTTTGATGGCGATGGTGCGCGGTTCACCGCGCACGACGCGTAACGGATCGTGACCGTCCGCTCTCCGAAACCGCTGCCACCGCCCGCGTCTGCGTACCCGGCGCACACGACGAAGCGGCCCGGCTCACGGGTCGTGAGCCGGGCCGCCTGATGATCCGGTGGGCGATACTGGGTTCGAACCAGTGACCTCTTCGGTGTGAACGAAGCGCTCTCCCACTGAGCTAATCGCCCGGACGCAGGAAGAAGATTACCCCATGTCAGGGGGTGCCCGTGACCAGCGGGGAGCGGTGCACCCGCCCCCCGCCGCGCCTCACTGGCCCTCGATCTTCCAGGGCATCACGAAGCCGAACTTCCACAGATAGGCCCCCGCCAGTCCCGCCGCGATCACCAGGCCGATCGAGGTCAGGATGATGTTGCGGCGCCGCACCTTGGGATCCAGGGCCCGCTGGGCCGCTTCGGTGACCTTGCGCTTGGTCCAGCGCAGCACCAGCTGGGCCCAGACGAACTCGGTCGCCCAGATCGCCATACCGCCGAAGATCACGACCCAGCCCGGGCCGGGCAGCACCAGCATCGCCGCACCGGCCGCCACGACCGCGAGACCGACTACGAAGACGCCGACCTGCCAGCTCAGATGCAGTGCGCGGCGCGCCTTGACGAACTCGGGCGCCCGCGATCCGAGCGGTCGCTCCTCCCGGTCTTCACTCTCGTCCACCGTCACCCCGTGGGCCACTGCCGCGGCCTCGCCAGACATATCACTCCCCGTGTTCATGCAGCCGAACACTACCGGAGCGAAACACATCACCGGAATGGGCGCATGCCGCGAACGATCTCTCGGCCGGAAGAGTTACGTAAACACACGCAAAACACTCAGAGGGGTTTACAACGGCACCGTAGGTGGCATGTCGATTTCGCCGACGTGCGAATCCCCGAGCGCACACTGAGCGAAAGGCCCTGGCGCTTATGAACACCACGGTCAGCTGCGAGCTGCACCTGCGCCTCGTTGTGTCGAGCGAGTCCTCCCTGCCTGTCCCCGCAGGCCTGCGGTACGACACGGCCGACCCCTACGCCGTGCACGCCACCTTCCACACCGGAGCCGAGGAAACCGTCGAGTGGGTGTTCGCCCGCGACCTCCTCGCCGAGGGACTTCACCGCCCCACGGGCACCGGCGACGTCCGCGTCTGGCCGTCGCGCAGTCACGGCCAGGGCGTCGTGTGCATCGCCCTGAGCTCACCGGAGGGGGAAGCCCTGCTCGAGGCCCCCGCACGGGCCCTGGAGTCCTTCCTGAAGCGCACAGACGCCGCCGTGCCGCCCGGCACGGAGCACCGGCACTTCGATCTCGACCAGGAGCTCTCGCACATCCTGGCGGAAAGCTAGGCGAGGCTCACCGAAGCCGCCCGGCGCCGTCGACTCGGGGAGACGGCTCGGGCCCGGACAGCCGCTTACGCGCAGTCGTAGGCGGCTCCAGCACAACGGCGCCGACGTCGCGGGTCTCCGCGGCCGGCGCCGTTGTGCTGTGCGCGACCGGGAACGACTGGGGGTGCTCGGGCGTTGGATTCGAAGCCATGTGCGGAGCGGGGAGGTGCGGGGTGCGCCGGAGCCACTACCATCGGCCAGCATCGGCGGGCGCCCGCCCGACCCCCAGGCCAGGGAGCGAATCGTGCTGATCACCCACGACACCCGGTGCGCGCTCGACACCGTGGTCGATCTGGTGAACACCGCGCCGGAGGACGACACGACGCCGGACGGACTGCCGGACGTCGGGGCCCTCGAGGTTTTCGTGCGGGACCACGAGGTCAGCGAGGTCGGGGTGCTCACCGAGTTCGACCTGGTCGCCGTGCGCAAGATCCGCGGCCGGTTCGCGTCGGTCTTCGCCGCGCCCGACGCCCGTACCGCGGCCGGACTGATCAACGAACTGATCGCGGCCGCGGGCACCACGCCCCGGCTCACCGACCACGACGGCTACGACTGGCACGTGCACTACTTCGCGCCCGGCGCCTCCGTGGCCGACCATCTCGCCGCCGACGGCGGGATGGCGCTGGCGTTCTTCGTGGTCGCCGGGGAGCAGGAGCGGCTGCGCCGCTGTGAGGCGCCGGACTGCCGGCACGCCTTCGTCGACCTCTCCCGCAACCGGTCACGCCGGTACTGCGACAGCCGCACCTGCGGCAACCGCCTCCATGTCGCCGCCTACCGGGCGCGACGCAAGGAAGCGGCGGGCTGACCGGACGCTTCCCCGGATGCCGTGCCGACGCGGTCCCGACGGGTGACGCCGGGTACCGCGGGTACGGCTCACAGCCACAGCAGGTCGTGCAGGGCAGCCGTGAGCAGCAGACACCCGATCACCGCAAGGAAGATCATCAGCGGTGGCTGGGAAAGGGCGAAGAGGCATCCGCGCGGCTCGTCCTGCTGCTGCGCGGCATCGCACTGTGTCGTGTCCAGCATCTCGCCGTGATGATGACGCATCGGGAGCGCACCACGCGATCAACACTCACGGAAAGAATGCGAGTTCGCCGAATCCGCAATCTACGGTTCGGGTTGTGATCACTTCCGGGCGCTCCCGGACGGCCTGTGACGCTTCGGCCGCCCCACCTCGTCATATGCCGTGCTTCTTGAGGATGGCCTCGATGTCACTGAAGTCGTCGTCACCCCGGGACGCCGGTGCCTGCCGGGACTCCGGGCGGGTGCTCCCCAGGGCAGGCGCGGAGGCACCGCGCGCCACGGCATCGGGGGCTTCTGCCGCCCTGGCGGCGGCCTTGCGCTCCTTGCGTGTGCCGCCACGGCGGCGCTCGACCGTCCGTGTGGTCGCGAAGAGGAACCAGGACAGACCCAGCACACCGAAGCCGGCCCAGGCAGTGGGGCTGAAGGCGGTGTCGGCCAGCCAGTCGACGACGCCGGTCATCACCAGGCCGATCGGCACGAGCGAGTACGCGGCGATGCGGGCGGCGGCGAGGAAGCGCTTGCGGTAGGCCGTGACCACCGCGATGCCCAGGCCTGCCGCGGAAACGGCGGAGCAGACGGTCTCGGCAATCATCCGGTCCTCCAGGCAGCGTGCGGTCGCGGCGGTACTTTCCTCCCTTCCATCCTGCACCTGCCTGACCTCGTGGGGCCATGCTCCGGCCGGACATCAGGGACATCTCCGGGTCGGCTCCTCCGCGGGTGCCGTGCGGCCGAAGCCGCCCGGGGCCGATTGGGTGGTCGCGGACCGGACTGGGAGACTGTGCCCCATGAGCGACTCCTCCCCCGTCCGCCCCGCGGCCCCTCCCGTCCTCGACGTCTGGTGCGAGCTGCAGTGTCCCGACTGCCGCGGCGCCCTCGATGACCTGCGCGCACTGCGGGCCCGCTACGGCGACCGGCTGGAGGTGCGGCTGCGGCACTTCCCGCTGGAGAAGCACAAGCACTCCTTCGCCGCCGCCCAGGCCGTCGAGGAGGCCATCGAGCAGGGACAGGGCTGGGCGTACGCCGAGGCCGTGCTGGAGCGGGTCGAGGAACTGGACCGCCGGGGCGAGGCCTTCCTCGTCGAGGTCGCCCGGGAGCTGGGTCTGGACGCCGAGGAGTTCGACACCGCCCTGATCGACGGACGGCACATCCTGATCGTGGACGCGGACCAGGCCGAGGGCAAGGCGATCGGGGTGACCGGCACCCCGACGTACGTCATCGACGGTGAGCGCCTCGACGGCGGCAAGAGCCAGGAGGGCCTGCGGGAGCGCATCGAGGAGATCGTGGACCGCCTGCTCGCCGGGCAAGAGGACTGACGACCGCCGACGGCTACACGAGCGCCTTGTAGACCGAGTACTGCGTCGTGGCGTAGCCGAGGGAGTCGTAGAGGCGCTCGGCCGGTGTGTTGCCGGCGAACACGTTCAGCGCGATGAGGCGCCGGCCCGCGGCGACCGCCTGGGCCTCGGCGAGCTGCATGAGGGTGCGTCCGTGCCCCCTGCCGCGGTGTGCGGGGTCGGCCTCGACATCGAAGACGTAGGCCCGCTTCCCCGTCACCGACAGCCACAGGGTGCCCACCGCGGTGCCGTGGTGTTCGAGGACGCTGAAGAGCATGCCGTCGGTGTCCCGCCCTCCGGGGAGCAGCACGGCGTGGTCCCGCACGGCCTTGGCCCGTGCCTCGGCCTCCGGCACGCCGCGCCGGGTCCAGTCGCGCGCGTAGGTGTCCTGGCCCCTGGCCATCCAGGGGCCGTACTCGGCCTCGGTCATGGGCCGTGCCACGCTGCCCTCGGGCAGGGCGGGCGGGGTGTCGCCGAGCGGCTTCTCCATGGTGCGGTTGCGTATGACGTAGCCGAGCGCCGTGGCGAGCGCGAGCGCCGTGCCGGAGTCCGCGGGGACGGTCGCCTCGATACGGCGGCACCCCCAGCCGCGCGCGACCTCCTCCGCGGCGAGGGCGGCCACCGTGCCCCGGCCGCGCCGCCGGTCCGGTTCGTCGATGCGCAGACTCATGATCCGGGCCACGGCATCGCCGAACACGGGATGCGTGCCCAGGTGCACGGCTCCGACGGGACGGCTGTTCACACACACCCGATAGCGGCGCGAACGCGTACCGTCGGCGTTCTGCTGAAGCGGCTCGGCCGGCCGCAGGGTCGTCGTCATCGGGGAAGTTCTACCCGCCCGTCCGTCGCCCACCACCGCCCCCGCTCACGGGTCGAGGTCGGCCCCGGAACGCTCGTCGAAGATGCGCATGGCCTTGGCGGTCACCGGGCCGGGCGCGCCGGACAGGTCGCGGTCGTCGACGCGGTGCACCGCCTGCACGTCGCGCAGGGTCGAGGTGAGGAAGATCTCCTCGGCCCGCTCCAGGACGTCCAGCGGCAGGTCGGTCTCCTTGGCGCCGGTCCATTCGGCGGCCAGGGCGCGGGTGATTCCGGCGAGGCAGCCGGAGGCGAGCGGCGGGGTGTGGATCTCTCCGTCGAGAACGACGAAGACGTTGGAGCCGGTGCCCTCGCACAGCTGCCCCACCGTGTTCGCGAACAGCGCCTCGGAGGCGCCTCGTTCCCGCGCGCGGGCGAGCGCGACGACGTTCTCGGCGTACGAGGTGGTCTTCAAGCCGGTGAGCGCGCCGCGCTCGTTGCGCGTCCAGGGGACGGTGATGACTGCGGTGGAGTCGGGGCGGCGGCTGGTCTCGCCGAGGGCGACCAGGAGGGTCGGGCCCTGCTCGCCGCGGTCGGAGCCGAGCGGGCCGTGGCCGCCGGTGTAGGTGATGCGCAGCCGGCCGAGCGGCATGGGGTTGGCCTCGATGACGGCGGCGCAGGCGCGGCGGACCTCGTCGAGGTCGGGGTCGGGCAGTCCGAGACCCCGGGCCGACCTGGTCAGCCGGTCGAGATGCCGGGTGAGCGCGAACGGGCGTCCGTCCACGGCCTTCACCGTCTCGAAGATGCCGTCGCCCACGGTCAGTCCGTGGTCGAAAACGGAGACACGGGCGGACTCGATGTCCTGCAGCCCGCCGTCGAGCCAGATCTTCACCGCTGGGTCCCTTCACTCACCTCGTACACTCCCGACGCTACCGCGAGCAGCCGGGAGGCCTTCAGTTCGGTCTCCCGCCACTCCCTCTCGGGGTCGGAGCCCCAGGTGATGCCGGCGCCGGTGCCGAACCGCAGGACGGCGGCGCCGTCCGGGCCCCGGTCGATCCAGAAGGTGCGGATGCCCACCGCCAGCTCACCGGTGCCGTGATCGGCGTCGACCCAGCCGATTCCTCCGCAGTAGGGGCCGCGGGGCGCCGTCTCCAGGGCGTCGATGATCCGCAGGGCGCTCGACTTGGGGGCGCCGGTGACGGAGCCGGGCGGGAAGGCGGCGCCGAGGAGCTCGGGCCAGCCGGCACCGGCTCGCAGCTCGCCGCGCACCGTCGACACGAGGTGGACCAGCCCGGGGTGCTTCTCCACGGCGCACAGATCGGGCACCGTCACCGTTCCGGTGCGGCAGACCCGGCCGATGTCGTTGCGGACCAGGTCGACGATCATGACGTTCTCGGCGTAGTCCTTCTCCAGCAGGTCGGCCTCGGTCCGGCCGGTCCCCTTGATCGGCCCGGACTCGACGGCCGACCCGTCCCGGCGCAGGAACAGCTCGGGTGACGCGGTGGCGATCTCCACGCCGTGCCCGGGCAGCCGGATCGTTCCGGAATACGGTGCCGGATTGCCCCGGGCCAGCAGGGCGGTCAGGGCGTCCACGTCGGCGTCCGGCGGCACGGGCGCGGAGAGCACACGGCAGAGGTTGGCCTGGTAGACGTCGCCGGCGGCTATGTGGTCCCGTATGCGGCGGACGCCCGCCGTGTATGCGGCGCGGTCCAGGGAGGACGTCCAGTCACCGGCCGCGGGACCCCGCCAGGCCCCCGGTACGGGTGCCGGGACCGGCCGCTCCCGGACGTCACGGAAGCGTGCACAGGTCAGCCGGCCCTCGAAGTCCGCGACGACCGCCCAGAAGCCCGTTGAGTCCAGGGCCGCGGGGTCGTCCGTGACGTCGAGGAGCCCGGTGGCGAGGCGCCGGCCGAAACGGGCAAGAGGCGGGAGGTCAAGCACGTGACGAGTCTATGGCGGGCATGCTTGGGTGACGTGGTCACGCCCGTCGGCACGTCCGTGAGCAGGCGCAGCGCAGCACGCTGGACAAACGGGTTTTTGTACTGGCCCCGGAATCCGCTAGAGTTCAGTTCGTCGCCGGGAAGCGCAAGCCGACCGAAACGACAGGCGGACGTAGCTCAGTTGGTAGAGCGCAACCTTGCCAAGGTTGAGGTCGCGAGTTCGAGCCTCGTCGTCCGCTCGAAGGAAGAGGGGGCTTCACGGTCCCCTGCACTCCTGGTGGAGTGGCCGAGAGGCGAGGCAACGGCCTGCAAAGCCGTCTACACGGGTTCAAATCCCGTCTCCACCTCCAAGGACGATTAGCTCAGCGGGAGAGCGCTTCCCTGACACGGAAGAGGTCACTGGTTCAATCCCAGTATCGTCCACTGGATCTCCGGATCCCCCGCGCGATTAGCTCAGCGGGAGAGCGCTTCCCTGACACGGAAGAGGTCACTGGTTCAATCCCAGTATCGCGCACGCAGTGCCCATGATCCGCTCCGTTGAGCGATCGTAGTCCCGAGGACGATTAGCTCAGCGGGAGAGCGCTTCCCTGACACGGAAGAGGTCACTGGTTCAATCCCAGTATCGTCCACACTTCGAAGCCCCCGGTCCTGCGACCGGGGGCTTCGGCGTGCGTCAGCTGGAGAAGAGCATGTGCCCGAAGCTCTTGTGACGGCGGTGACCGTAGTGGCCGCCGTGACCGGCGCCCCAGGCGGGCGGCTGTGGGGCCGGGTGCGCCTGGGGGGCGGGAGGTGCGGGCGGGGCCCACTGGGACTCCAGGCGGGTCAGCGACTCCAGCTCGCCGTAGTCGAGGAAGATCCCTCGGCATCCGCTGCACTGCTCGATCTGAACACCGTTGCGGTTGTAGGTGTGCATGGGGGCATGGCACTTCGGACACTGCATGATCGGTTCAACTCCTCGCCGGTCGTTCCCGCTTCGCGTATCGCCAGGACAGACTCCGCCCGGGCGCGGGTCGGTTGCACCCTACGTCGCGAAATTGGCTCAATCCGGCGGGGAGGACGGCATGCGCCCGCAGGCGTCGACGAGTTCCTGCTCCCCTTCGTCCAGCGGCCGCTCCGCGAGGACCGCCTTGGTGATGGCCCGGGCGGCGGTCTGCGCCGTGAGGGCGCGGGCCGGGACGTCCAGCACGGTCCAGGGATCACCGTCGGCGGGTACGGCGGGGCCGTCGGCCGCGCGGTAGGCGGTCAGAAAACGGTGCCACTCGTCGGGGGCGAGCAGTCCGCACGCGAACCAGGCCGCTGGACGGGCCAGGTCCCATGCGGGGACGCCGGTGCCGAGGTCGTCGGCGTCGATCAGCAGCCAGGGGCCGTCGGGGGCCGGGTGGCGTATGAGCTGGCCGAGATGGAAGTCGCCGTGGCAGAGGGTCGTGGCGTCCGGCATGGGGGCCTCGCCGCGGGCCCAGGGCGGGAGGGCGGACCAGGCCCGCAGTATCGGTGCGGTGCCGGGGTGGCGGGGGGCGGTGGCCCGGAGGCGGTCGACGGCGTGGGCGGCCTTCGCGGGGCCGCGCATCGGGGGTACGGCGATGGGGGGTGCGGTGCGGTGGAGGTGGGCGAGGAGTACGGCCGCGGGCTCCCAGGGGGCGGCCTCGGGGTCGTCCGGGTCGACGGGGATGCCGTACGGCCAGAGGGTGACGAACCGTCCGTGCAGTTCGACGGGCGTCGGGGCGAGTGGGGGGAGGAGGATGCCGGGGAGTCGGGCGGCGGTGGTGACACGGAGGCCCAGGTGGGCGGGGTCGGTGCCGGGGGCGTGGGCCTTGGCGACCGTGTCGGCGTGGCGGACGACGGTGGTGTCGTCGCGGGTTGTGAGGGTGGCTGCTGTGCAGGGACACGGGTGGGGTGCGCGGGCGTGGGCCGTTGTCGCGGCGTGCGCTGTCAGCGCGGGGAGGAGGTCCGTGGTCACGGGGGTGAGGGTACGGGGGCCTGCCGGGCGGGGTTGTATGGATGGCCTGGGTGGTCCGCGCGGACCTGCGCAGAGGGGGTGCCCCGGGGTGAGGGGGGCCGGGGGTGGTCCACGCGGACCGGTGCGAGCGGGGTGCACGGGGTGGGTGCTGGCCGGGGGGTGATTGCGCAGCCCGGCGCAAGCAGGGTGCCGTCGCGCCCACCCGTGCCGCCCCAGCGGCACGACTGCCCGCGGAGGGCGGCAGCGGCCCGCGGAAGCGGCTGCCCGCGGAGGGCGGCTGCCCGCGGATCGCGGCATGGGCGCGGGAGTGGCGGCGCGACTGCCCGCGGAGCACGGGAGGGGACGGGGTGGGGGTGCGGGGTGGGGGTGTTCGCCCGCAGTGGCTGGCGCGGCCGTGCCCTCGGCTTCATCAACAGGCACAGTCGCGCCAGTCCGAGGACGGACACCCACGGCCCGGCCCCGCACCACCCACCCGCCGTGGGCGGCAGCGACAGCTGCGCCGCAGACGAAAGCAATGCCGGCGCAGCTCCCCAGCTGCGCCGGCATTTTGCCGTCCGCCGCACCCCCGTCCCCACGGGGTTTCATGGGTGGATGTCCCCGCCCGGACCGCTCTTCCGGGCCTGGGGTCGCTGGATCAGCGCCCCAGCATCTCGCCCACGGACGACGCCTGTGTGGTCACCGTCTCCCACCCGTCGAAGACGAGGAGGAGCAGGACCGCCAAGGGAAGGGCCATCAGCGTCGCCACCAGCGGATGACGCCGGCCCTCGCCGCGCTCCCGCGTGCGGATCGCTGTCCGCGGTGCCGTGTGCGCCATGGCCCCTTCTCCTGACCGTTCTGTTGTCCTTGGCAGCGGCGGGCGTCTGACCTCGGGGGACGAGTACCGCACCCGCCGCTTGACCTCAAATCTAGGCGCCCGCCACTCCCCGGGCGTCATGCCCTCGTACCGATTGCCGGGCCTCCCGGAGGATGAGCTGTGACCTGCGCTGTACTCCCCTGGGTGGAGACGGGGTCCTACGTCTCAGGGACATCCCCGAAGCGCCGCCCGCTCCAGCCCCGGTCCGGGTGACTTCGCTCACTGCGACCACCCCTCACGTGATCAATCCCCCTGCGGCGTCGGGTGGTTGGGATCACCCGCCGTGCGAACCCGGCCTGCCCGTACGCTCCCTGACAATCGATCGGTTCGGGAGGGCGCGGCCTCTGCGCACCGGCCGCTGTGGAAACGTAAGCTGTGGCACGTCACAGGACCGGGCAGCGGGGATGAACATGGCGATGATGCGCCTGAGGCGCGAGGACCCGCGCGTCGTCGGCTCTTTCAGGCTTCACCGACGGCTCGGCGCGGGCGGGATGGGTGTGGTCTACCTGGGCTCCGACAAGAAGGGGCAGCGGGTCGCGCTGAAGGTCATCCGTCCCGATCTGGCGGAGGACCAGGAGTTCCGCTCACGTTTCGCCCGCGAGGTCTCGGCGGCCCGGCGCATCCGTGGCGGCTGCACGGCCCGGCTGGTCGCCGCCGACCTCGACGCGGACCGGCCGTGGTTCGCCACGCAGTACGTGCCCGGCCCGTCGCTGCACGACAAGGTCGCCGGGGAGGGGCCGCTCGGCGCGGCCGAGGTCGCCGCCGTCGGCGCGGCGCTCTCCGAGGGACTGGTCGCCGTGCACGAGGCCGGTGTGGTGCACCGCGATCTCAAGCCGTCCAACATCCTGCTGTCCCCGAAGGGGCCGCGGATCATCGACTTCGGCATCGCCTGGGCAACGGGCGCCTCGACCCTCACGCACGTCGGTACGGCGGTCGGCTCGCCCGGCTTCCTCGCCCCGGAGCAGGTGCGCGGGGCGACCGTCACCCCGGCCACGGACGTCTTCTCGCTGGGTGCCACCCTCGCGTACGCGTCGATGGGCGACTCCCCCTTCGGGCACGGCAGTTCGGAGGTGATGCTGTACCGGGTGGTGCACGAGGAGGCCCAACTGCACGGTGTACCGGACGCGCTGGCCCCGCTCGTCCGCGCGTGCCTGGCGAAGGACCCCGAGGAGCGGCCCAGCACGCTCCAACTGTCGCTGCGGCTCAAGGAGATCGCCGCGCGGGAGGCGCAGGGCCTCGCCGATGTCCGACCGCCCGCGCCACGCACCCCCGAGTCGGACCGCCCCACCGGACGCCTCGCGGACACCTACCCGGAGCGGGCACAGCGCCGGCAAGGTGGGCAGAGCGGGCAGGGAACACAGGGAACCCCACCCCCACGCGGACGCGGCCCCGCATCCCGGAACGACGGCTCGTCCCCCGGGCGCAAGAACCGAACCGTGCCCCCTTCGCGAGGCGGTGGCCCCGCCCGCGACGGTTCCCCGCGCGGAGGCACACCGTCCCGGAATGGCTCGCGCCCCACCCCGGCGTCCCGGAGCACCACGCGGTCCGGCAGCGGCGCCCGTCGCCCGGGCCCCCGGACGACGGGGACCGGCCTGCGCCCGGCCAACCCCCGCCTGCTCCGGCAGCGGCTGTTCGTGTTCGTCGTCGTGACGCTGGTCGTCGCCCTGGGCATCGCGCTGGTCCAGGGCTGCCAGGGCCCCGGCTGAGAGCGGCTGAGAACACCCGCCGAAGCCACCGATGCCGCCTACTCCCGCGGACGCCCCGTGGCCACCGCGTAGAAGGCGACCGCAGCGGCGGCTCCCACGTTCAGGGAGTCGACGCCGTGCGACATCGGGATGCGCACCCGCTCGTCGGCGGCGGCCAGGGCCCGGGCGGACAGACCGGTGCCTTCCGCGCCCAGCATCAGGGCGACCCGGTCCATGCGGTGCGGTGCCACCTCGTCCAGGGCCCTGGCCCCCTCGCCGGGGGTGAGGGCGAGCAGCCGGAACCCGGCCTCGCGCACCGACTCCAGCCCCCGGGGCCAGGCCTCCACCCGTGCGTATGGCACGGAGAAGACCGCGCCCATGGAGACCTTCACGCTGCGCCGGTACAGGGGGTCCGCGCAGTCCGGGGAGAGCAGGACGGCGTCCATGCCGAGTGCGGCCGCCGAGCGGAAGATCGCACCGATGTTGGTGTGATCGTTGACGGACTCCATGATCACGACCCGGCGGGCGGTCCGGAGCACCTCGGAGGCGGGAGGCAGCGGGGTGCGCTGCATGGAGGCGAGGGCGCCGCGGGGCACGTGGTAGCCGGTGACCTTCTCGGCGAGCGCGGGGTCCACCACGTACACCGGGGCGTCGGACCGGTCGATGACGTCCCGCATGACGTCGACCCACTTCACCGACAGCAGCATGGACCGCATGGCGTAGCCGGCTTCCCGGGCGCGGCGGATGACCTTCTCGCCCTCGGCGATGAACAGGCCCTCGGCGGGCTCGCGTCGGCGGCGCAGTTCGACGTCGGTCAGGCCGGTGTAGTCGTGCAGACGCGGGTCGTCCGGGTCCTCGACGATGATGGGCTCGGCCATGTCAGGCCGTCCCGCGCGGGCCCACGGCGACGACCTCGCCGATGACGATGACGGCCGGCGGCCGGACCTCCTGCGCGACGACGGTCTCGGCGACCGTGGCGAGTGTGGCGTCGACGCGGCGCTGGGCGGCGGTGGTGCCCTCCTGGACCAGGGCCACCGGGGTATCCGGGGACCTGCCGTGCGCCATGAGGCTCTCGGCGATCCGGCCGATCTTGTCGACGCCCATGAGGACGACGAGGGTGCCGGTGAGTTTCGCCAGCGACGGCCAGTCGACGAGGGAGCGTTCGTCGTCGGGGGCGACGTGGCCGCTGACCACCGTGAACTCGTGCGCCACTCCGCGGTGGGTGACGGGGATGCCGGCCGCGCCCGGGACCGAGATGGAGCTGGAGATGCCGGGGACGACGGTGCACGGGATGCCCGCCTCGGCGAGTGCCTGGAGCTCCTCCATGCCGCGGCCGAACACATACGGGTCACCGCCCTTGAGGCGGACCACGGACTTGCCCTTGCGGGCGTGTTCGATCAGCGCGTTGTTGATGGCCTCCTGGGCCATGAAACGGCCGTAGGGGATCTTCGCGGCGTCGATCACCTCGACGTGCGGCGGAAGTTCGGCGAGCAGGTGGCGCGGGCCGAGCCGGTCGGCGATGACGACATCCGCCTCGGCGAGCAGGCGGCGGCCGCGCACCGTGATCAGGTCGGGGTCGCCGGGGCCGCCGCCGACGAGGGCGACGCCCGCGGTGCGGGTGCGGTGGTGCGGGGCGACGAGGGTGCCGTCGCGCAGGCCTTCTACCACGGCATCGCGGATGGCGGCGGTGTGGCGGGGGTCGCGGCCGCGCGCCCGGGTGGTGAGGACGGCCACGGTGACGCCCTCGCTGGTGCCGGTGGCCGGGGTCCAGGCCGTGGCCGCGTCGGCGTCGTCGGCGCGGACGCACCAGACACGGTGCTGCTCCGCTTCGGCGGACGCGGCGGAGTTGGCGTCGGGGTCGCTGGTGGCGATGAGGGCGTACCAGGCGTCCGCGAGGTCGCCCTCGGCGTAGGGGCGCCGGTGCCAGGTGATCTCGCCGGCGTCCGCCATGGCCTCGACGGAGGGGGTGGCCTCGGGGGACACGACGTGGAGGTCGGCTCCGGCGGCGATGAGGGCCGGGAGGCGGCGCTGGGCGACCTGGCCGGCGCCGAGGACGACCACGCGGCGGCCGGTGAGGCGCAGGCCTACGGGGTAGGCGGGGTGTTCGGCCATCAGGGAGGCTCCTCGGACAAGCGGTGGGTCAGCGGGCGCGCTGCGGCGTCGGAGCGAGCCTGACGTGGGAATTTTATGTGCGCGTGGCAAGGGGGTGGGTGTGGTGTTTCCCCCACACCCGCCCCATGCCGTTCCGTTCCGCCCCGCGGAACGGCCGCGCACAGCCGCTCAGGGCTATTTCTCCGTCACCCCGGCCGAATCGAAGGTCGCCACCTCGTGCATGGCCCGTGCCGTGCTCTGCACGAACGGGAGGGCCAGCAGTGCCCCCGTGCCCTCGCCGAGGCGGAGGTCGAGGTCGACCAGGGGGCGCAGGCCCAGCCTGTTGAGGGCGGCGACATGGCCGGGCTCCGCGCTGCGGTGGCCCGCGATGCAGGCGGCCAGGACCTCGGGGGCGATGGCCCGGGCCACCAGCGCGGCGGCACCGGCGCTGACGCCGTCCAGGATCACCGGCGTACGCAGCGAGGCCCCGCCGAGGAGCAGGCCGACCATGGCCGCGTGCTCGAAGCCCCCGACGGCGGCGAGGACTCCGAGCGGGTCGGCCGGGTCCGGCTGGTGGAGTTCGAGGGCGCGGCGCACTACCTCGGTCTTGCGGGCGAGGGTCTCGTCGTTGATGCCGGTGCCGCGGCCGGTGACCTCCGCCGGGTCGGCGCCGGTGAAGACGGAGATGAGGGCGGCGGACGCGGTGGTGTTCGCGATGCCCATCTCGCCGGTGAGCAGCGCCTTGTTGCCGGCCGCCACCAGGTCCCGGGCGGTCTCGATGCCGACCTCGATGGCCTGCTTGGCCTCCTCGCGGGTCATCGCGGGACCGGTGGTCATGTCGGCCGTGCCGGGGCGGATCTTGCGCGGCAGCAGTCCGGGCGTGGCCGGGAGGTCGGAGGAGACACCCACGTCGACGACGCAGACCTCGGCACCCACCTGTGCGGCGAAGGCGTTGCAGACCGCTCCCCCGCCGAGGAAGTTGGCCACCATCTGGGCGGTGACCTCCTGCGGCCAGGGGGTGACGCCCTGGGCATGCACCCCGTGGTCGCCGGCGAAGATCGCGACGGCCGCGGGTTCAGGGATGGGCGGCGGGCACTGGCGGGACAGGCCGGACAGCTGGGCGGAGATGATCTCCAGCATGCCGAGCGCCCCGGCCGGCTTGGTCATGCGCTTCTGGCGCTCCCACGCCTCGCCGAGGGCCTTGGCGTCCAGCGGGCGGATCTGTGCGACGGTCTCGGCGAGCAGGTCGTGGGGGTCCTCTCCGGGCAGGGCGCGACGGCCGTACGTCTCCTCGTGCACGACCCAGGACAGGGGGCGGCGCTTGGACCAGCCGGCCTGCATCAGCTCGGGCTCGGCCGGGAATTCGTCGACGTAGCCGACGCACAGGTAGGCGACGACCTCCAGGTGCTCGGGCAGCTCCAGCGCGCGCACCATCTCGCGCTCGTCGAAGAAGCTGACCCAGCCGACGCCGAGGCCCTCGGCGCGGGCGGCGAGCCAGAGGTTCTCCACGGCGAGCGCGGAGGAGTAGGGCGCCATGCGGGGCTGGGTGTGGCGGCCGAGGGTGTGCCGTCCGCCGCGGGTGGGGTCGGCGGTGACGACGATGTTGACCGGGGTGTCGAGGATGGCCTCGATCTTCAGTTCCTTGAACTGCTTCGCCCGGCCCTTCGGGAGGGACTTGGCGTACGCCTCGCGCTGGCGCATGGCCAGTTCGTGCATCGCGCGCCGGGTCTCGGCGGAGCGGATGACGACGAAGTCCCAGGGCTGCGAGTGGCCGACGGAGGGTGCGGTGTGGGCGGCCTCCAGGACGCGCAGCAGCACCTCGTGCGGGATGGGGTCGCTGCGGAAGCCGTTGCGGATGTCGCGGCGCTCGCGCATGACCTTGAGCACGGCCTCGCGCTCGGCGTCGTCGTACCCGGGGGCGGCCGGACCGGCGGGCGGTGCCGCCTCCGGCTCGACACCGGCGCCCTGGGTGTCCAGGTCGTCGGGGTCCTGGGCGAGCTCGGGATCGGCTACGACGTCGGGGCCGGCCGCCTCTTGGGGCTCCTCCCCGGGGACACTCACGCCCTGCGGCGGGGTCGGCGCGAGCTGCGGTCCGGTGGGCACCGTGCCGTCCACGGGAACGAACCTGCCGAGGGGCTGGTCCGGCTCGGGCACGAGGGGGACGGTGCCGGGGAGCGGGGTGTCGGGGGCCTGCTGGGGACCCTGGACCGGGTTGGGGCCGGGCGGGGGCGGTGTGGGGCCCGCATCTGTAACGGTGGTGGGAGCGTCCGGGCCGTCGGCCACGGGGGTCTGGGGCGGCGCGGGTGCCTCGGCGGTGGCTGCGTCGTCCGTCGTTCCGGGGGCGTATTCGGCAGGCTCCGGTGCGGCGGGGGCCGCCTCGGCAATAGGCGAGGCGGTGTCCGGACCGGCGACGGCAACCTCGAGCGGTGCGGCGGTGTCCGGGGAAGGTTCGCTCTCGGGGGCCGGTGCCTGCGGTACGTCGTCGGCGTGGGCGTACTCCGGCGCGGCAGTCCCCGCGACGGTGTCCGCGTCCGGCACCTGAGCGGCACCGGGCTCCTCGGCCACCGGGGCGGGCTCCGGCGCGCCCGGCGCGGTGTTTTCGGCGCCGGGTACGTGAACGGCGTGGGGGTCCTCCTGCACCGGGGCGGTCCCGGGCACCGTCGCGTCCTCGGGCACCTCCGGCTCCTGCACGGCGGGCTCCGTGGCGGCGGCCTCCGCGGCCTCGGTCACGTCCGGTGTCGGGACAGCGCCGCCCGGTGCCTCGGCGTCCTGGGGGGCTCCGGCGGGAGCCACGCTGTCGGCCACGGCGTCCGCCGGCCGGCCGGTGTCCGGCGTCTCGACCGCCTGGACGGGCTCCGGCGCCACGGGTGCCGCGTCCGGCTCCGACACGTACTCCGGAGCCGCATCCTCCGCGGACGGAACTTCAGTGGCCCCCGGCGCCTCGGCACCCGGCGCGTACCCGGGCACGGTGGCCTCCGCGCAAACCTCGGCGGCCGCGAAGCCCTCCGCAATCGGAGTCGGGACCGCCTCGGACGTCTCCCCCGCAACGCTCTGCTCCGGCACGGCAACCGGCGTATCGGATCCCGCACCCGGTACCCCCGCACCCGGCGCCTCGCCGCCCGACGACGCCGGAGGCACCTGCGCGTACTGCGCCCCGGGCTCGGTGACGGCGACCCCCGCGACCCCCGCACCCTCCGCGACCCCCGCGCCCTCCGTGTCCTGTACCGCGACCGCCTCCGTCGCGACGCGGGTGACGACACTCTGGGCCGCATCGATCGGCTCCGCCGACGGAATAACCGTTTCGGCAGCCGGCGCCCCCGCACTCACCGTGGCCTGCGCGCCCCAGGGCGCCGCCGCCTGGGGTGCGGCCGCCTCCCGCGCGCGCGGGATGTCGAGGTACTCGGGGCCGAGGGTCGGCGAGGCCGCCTGGCGGATCGGCAGGTCCGCGGGGCCGCGGTCGGCGAGGGAGCGGACCGGGCTGGCGGAGACGTCGGGGATGGGCGGGCCGAGGTGCAGCGGGCGGCGCGGCGCGGCCGGGGCGGTCTCCGGCCGGTCCGGTGCGGGGAGCCGGACGCCGCCGAGGTCGACCGAGCCGCTGTCGCGGCCGGCCGTCTCGTGCGGGCCCGGTTCGTGCACGGTCTCCACGACCGGCTCGGGTGCGGGCGGAGCGATCTCGTTGCCCCAGGCGCCCTGGGCGCCGGGCAGCAACAGGTCCTCGTCCTCGGCAGAACTGTCGGAGAGGTAGGTGTACGCGTCGGGCGCGGGGACGCCCGGCTGCTCCACCATGCCTGCGTTCTCCGGCAGTCCCTCGCCCGGGACCTGGCCGGTGTCGGTCATGCGTACCCCTCGCCCATCGGTTAGTGCTCCTACGACCAGCTCACCCGGAACGGCGCACCGACCGCCCCACACTGAAGAACGAGCGTGCGTCCCCAGCGGCACGAACGGCCCGCCCGAAAAAGGCGACAAAGCCATTCACTCGCATTCTCGCGGTCGCACGGCCGTCGCGTCAGCTTGATCGGCGACGGTTCCGCTGTGGACTGCGCCACGTTGCGCGTCCTCGGGTTCCTGCCGTACCACGACCCACCCCAAAACGGGCGCGTTTTCCGGACATTGGCCGACGAAGCGTCGGGCGTCCGGCGCGGTACAACGATCGGCCAGCCTACCGCGCGCGGTACGACATTCCGATCACGGGGACGGTCATCGGATCAGTTGCCGCGCGCGGGCAGCACCCCGCTGAGCAGGAAGGCGACGCTCCGTTCCTTCTCCGTCCAGGCCCGGGTGTCGAGTTCGACGGACTGCAGCAGGGCGCACTCGACCTGATAGCCGTGTTCCGTCAGGTCCCGGCCGATGAGTTCCGCCTCGTCCCGGGTGGCGGCGTGGGCGACGATGCGCTGCGGGCGGCGGTCCGCCACCGCGGAGACCACGGCCGCTCCCCCGCCGCCGACCCGGACGACGTCGGGCTCCGGGAGGTTCTCCAGTACGTGCGGGGCGGTGCCGTGGACGATCTGGAGCTGGACTCCCTGCCGACGGGCGGCCGAGTCGGTGCGGGCGCAGGCGCGCGGGTCGCTGTCGACGGCGATGACGGCGGCGCCGGCCCGGGCGGCGTCGGTGGCGAAGGCGCCGCTGCCGCAGCCGATGTCCCAGACGAGGTCGCCGAGGCGCGGACCCAGCCGGGCGAGTTGGGAGGTGCGCAGGGGTTCGCGTTCCCCCTCGCCGAGTTCGCCGCCGTACTCCTCGGCGGGCAGCGTCCAGCCGCGCGGGCCGCGCGACGGGTCGCGTCCGGCGATCCAGCCGCCGGATTCGCCGGTGGCGGCCGTGCCGCCGATGACGATGACGACGTTGGGATCGCGCCAGGTGTGGTCGGCGGCCTTGTCGGAGGTCACGACGCTGACCTGCTCCCGCGGGGTGCCGAGTTCCTCGCAGATGACGAAGGTGCGGTGGATCCCCTCCAGGAGCAGGCCCAGTTCGGCGGGTCCGGCGCCGGGTGAGGTGAGAACCGCCACTTTGGTGTGGGCCCGGCATACGTTCACCGCGCGGCGCAGGGTGCGGGGATGTGCGACCACTACGTGGGCGTCGTCCCAGGGCATTCCGGCGCGGGCGAAGGCGGCGGCGACGGAGGAGACAGCGGGCACGACCTCGACCTCCAGGCCGAACTCCGGTGCGCGCAGGGTCCGTACGACGCCGAAGAAGCCGGGGTCACCGTCGGCGAGGACGACGGCCGTGCCGCGGTGGGCGGCGATACGGCGGGCGGCGAGGGCGACGGACCCGAGCCGGATGCGTTCGGCGCCGGCGGGCACTTCGGGGAGAGCCAGATGGTGGGCGGCGCCGGCCACCAGCGTGGCGGCGCCCAGCGCGGCGCGGGCCGCATCGGTCAGCGGCGAACCGTCCCAGCCGATCACCGTGACCCGGTCGGCCATCGTCGTCAGTCTCCTGGGGTTTGCGCAGGTCGTCGTCGGCTGTCCCGCTCGGGGCGGGTCTGCTGAGATTACCTGGTGCGGCCACGGACCGCTTCGGCGGGAGGGGCCGGCAGCGGGCTCCGGGAGATCAGTTCCAGTCCGTGTAGGTGGTGAACCCACCGGTGTCGGCCAGTTGACCGTCCGCACCCTCGATGTCCTCCGGCAGCAGGCTCCATACGATGTAGTCGGTCCGTACCTCGCTCCAGCCGCCGTCGTCGGTGCGGACGCGGGCTATGCAGGCGTTGCGCAGCACGCCCTCGCTGATGCAGCCGATCTTCTGGGCGACCTGCTGGGAGGCGGTGTTGTCGGCCGCGGTCCGCAGCTCGATGCGCTGAAACTTCTGGTCGCCGAAGAGCCACTGCGCGGTGGCGAGCGCGGCCTCGGAGGCATAGCCCTCGCCGCGGGCCCAGGGGGCGACGATGTACGACAGCTCGGTGGAGCGGATGTGCCAGTTCGTCTTGGTCAGCTGGACGACTCCGACGAGGCGCTGGGTGAGGAACTCGGCGACGGCGAGGTCCAGGCCGCGGCCCGACTCCCGTTCGGTGGGCGCGTACTCGGTGATCCAGGTGCGCGCGCCGTCCTCGGTGAACGGCTGCGGGACGGCCGTCCAGGCGGCGACCTGCTCGTCGTTCATCATCGCGGCCAGGGCGGGGACGTCGTCCGTGTCGAGGGGACGCAGCACCAACCGCTCCGTGCTGATGGAGATGTCGGGGAAGGTGCTCGTCATGCGCCGCTCCGTAACCTGAGGAACCGTCGGGTGCTGCTGAACTGCCCAGCATGCAGCATGAAAGCACTGAACCGCACCACGGGGCCCCTCCCTGCGCAGGGAGGGGCCCCGACGGGCGGCGGGCGGGCCGGATCAGAAGGAGGCGAGCACGGAACCGGCGTACTTGTCCTCGATGAACTTCTTCACCTCGGGGGAGGTGAGGAGCTTCGCGAGCTTCTTCACGCGCGGGTCGTCCTCCTGGCCCTCCTTGACGGCGAGGAGGTTGTTGTTCGGGTTGTCCTTGGCCTGCTCGAGGACGAGGGCGTCCTTCGCGGGCTTCAGGTCGGCCTCGATGGCGTAGTTGCCGTTGACGACCGCCGCGTCGACGTCTTCCAGGGAGCGGGGGGTCTGGGCCGCCTCCAGCTCCTTGAACTTCAGGTCCTTGGGGTTCTTGGTGATGTCGCCGGGGGTCGCGGCGGTGCCGACGCCGTCCTTGAGGGTGATCAGCCCGTTGGCGGCGAGCAGCTGCAGGGCGCGGCCCTCGTTGACCGTGTCGTTGGGGATCGCGACGGTCGCGCCCTTCTTCAGCCCCTCGGCCTTGTCGACCTTGTGGGAGTAGAGGCCGAGCGGCTCCAGGTGGACGTCGACGACGGACACGATGTGGGTGCCGTTCTTCTTGTTGAAGTCGTCGAGGTACGGCTGGGTCTGGAAGAAGTTGGCGCCCACGGAGCCGTCTTCGGTGGCCGTGTTGGGCGTGACGTAGTCGGTGAACTCCTTGACCTCGAGGTCGAGGCCGGCCTTCTCCGCCAGGTTGTCCTTGACGAAGGTGAGGATCTCGGCGTGCGGCACGGGGCTCGCGGCGACGATCAGCGGGCCGGAGGTGTCCGAGGCGGCGTCCTTGCCGGCTCCGCAGGCGGTGAGCCCGAGGGTGAGGGCTCCGGTGGCGAGGACAGCGGTGGTGATCTTGGCGGTGTTACGCACGAAAAGTGCCTTTCCTTGGGTGGTGCGGTGGTACGACCCCGGGGTGCGGGGAGTTCTGGGGGGAGTTACGCGACTTTGCCGACGTCGGCCGCGGCGGGCTCCTCGGCCTTGAGGAGCCGCAGCTTCGGGCCGGGTCCGGAGCGGGCGCCGCGGCGGTGCAGGGCGCGGGCCGCGAGGTCGCCGGCGAACTGGATGACGGAGATGACCACGGCGAGGATCGCGACGGTGATCCACATCAGTCCGCTGTCGAAGCGCTGGTAGCCGTAGCGGACGGCGAAGTCTCCGAGACCGCCGCCGCCGACGGCACCGGCCATGGCCGAGTAGCCGATGAGGGCGATGACCGTGGTGGTGGTGCCGGCGATCAGGGAGGGCAGCGACTCGGGGACGAGGACCTTGCGGACGATCGTCCAGGTGTTGCCGCCCATGGCCTGTACGGCCTCGACGAGCCCGTGGTCGACCTCCCGCACGGCCGTCTCCACGAGGCGCGCGAAGAAGGGGATGCCGCTGATGGCGAGCGGCACGATCGCGGCCTCGCTGCCGATGGACGTGCCCGTGATCCAGCGGGTGAAGCTCGTCAGGGCGACCATGAGGATGATGAACGGCATCGAGCGGCCGATGTTCACGGTCTGCCCGATGACCTTGTTCACCACGGTGTTCGGCAGCAGTCCGCTCTTGTCGGTGAGGACGAGCAGGATGCCGAGCGGAAGGCCGCCGGCGACGGCGATCACGGTGGACCAGCCGACCATCATCAGCGTCTCGATACACGCCTGTTCGAGCAGCGGCTGCATCTCGGACCAGGTCACTTGGCACCCTCCTTCACCAGCGTGGGCCGGTCGCGGTCTACGACGTCGATCTGGAGGCCCTGTTCGCGCAGGAAGCCGACGGGTACGACGTTGTCCTCGTAGCGGCCGGGCAGTTCGATGCGCATCCGGCCGACCTGGAGGCCGCCGACGGTGTCGATGGCGGCGCCGAGGATCGATATGTCGATGTTGTAGGTGCGCGACAGCTGGGAGATGACCGGCTGGGTCGCGCTGTCGCCGTGGAAGGTGACGTCGAGGACGGTGCGGTCGTCGCCGGAGGCCTCGCCGCCGACCGGGAAGAGTGCGGAGGCCAGCTCCGAGCCGGGGGTGGCGAGCAGGTCGCCGACCGTGCCGGACTCGACGATGCGGCCCCGGTCCATGAGGGCGGCCGAGTCGCAGACCTGCTTGACGACGTCCATCTCATGGGTGATGAGCAGGACGGTGAGGCCGAGCCGGCGGTTCAGGTCGCGCAGAAGCTGCAGGATCGAGCGGGTGGTCTCCGGGTCGAGGGCGCTGGTGGCCTCGTCGGAGAGCAGCACCTTGGGGTCGCCGGCGAGGGCGCGGGCGATGCCGACGCGCTGCTTCTGTCCGCCGGAGAGCTGGGCGGGGTAGGCCTTGGCCTTGTCGGCGAGGCCGACCAGGTCAAGCAGTTCCAGCGCCTTGCGGGAACGTTCCTTCCCCGAGATGCCGAGGATCTCCAGGGGCAGTTCGACGTTGTCCTGCACGGTGCGCGAGGACAGCAGGTTGAAGTGCTGGAAGACCATGCCGATGCGGCTGCGCGCCTGCCGCAGTTCCCGGCCGGCGCGCGGGCCGCGCCCGGCGAGGGCGGTGAGGTCCTGGCCGGCCACGGTCACGGTGCCCGACGTCGGGCGTTCCAGCAGGTTGACGCAGCGGATGAGGGAGGACTTGCCGGCACCGGACTGGCCGATGACGCCGTAGACCTCGCCTTCGCGGACGTGCAGGTCGACGCCGTCCAGGGCGGTGACCTCGCGGCCGCGTGAGCGGTAGACCTTGGTGAGGCCCGAGGTGGTGATCACGTGGATATCCGTCACTGTCGAGTGCGCGGCGCGTCGTGGGCGCCGGGCACGAGGCATTCAGGGTCGAAAGCAGCCGGGCGGCACGGCTCTTCGGACACGGCGGAGGAAACCGTGGGGAATCGTGCGCGCGGGGGCGTCGGCCCATCACGCATGCGGGTCATGCGGACGGACGCGAGCGGGCTCTCGCTTCGGGGCGCGAGGCTCAGCTGGTGCGGGGGCCCTCTAGAAGGCGCACATTCGGCTCTGACACATACAACGAGCACCGGGCGTCATGGTCGCCTCGGTCGCAGGGATGCGGTCGCTCGTCGTGGTCATGCGATCAGTAAAGCAGACGTTTGGTCCTCAACTGTCCCGGCCGTCCGGATGCTGGACAGCCGTGGACAGCGGCACGCGCACGTCAGGGGCGTACGGAGATCTCCACTGCCCCGTCCGTGACCAGTGCGGACAAGGCCGGGAGGTCCTTGACCACCAGGTCCCCGGCCGGCTCGTGCGCCGGTGGGTTGTGGCCAAGGCCACGGTGGTCGTGCCGGCGGCGCGGCCGGCCGTGCGGCTCGCGAGGGCGGCGGCCCGGACGGTGCCGGGGGCGGGCGCACCGGGGCTTTTCCGGCGTAATAAGGTCGCTGGCATGCTTGATGTCCTGACGCTGGTGACCGGTGTCACCGCGTTGTCGCTGGCCGCCTGGTGCGGCTGGGCCGCCTACCGTGATCAGCCGACGAAGGACTGGCACTTCATCGGGATGGCCGTGGTCACGCTGGTGGCGCTGGTGCAGCTGATCGTGGGGATCGTGCAGCTGGCCCGGGGCGAGAAGCCGGTGCAGGGCACGACGATCTTCGTGGCGTATCTGCTGGGCTCGTTCGCGTGCGTCCCGGCGGCGGGTTTCCTGTCGCTGGGCGAGCGCTCCCGCTGGGGATCGCTCACGGTCTCCGCGAGCGGGGTCGTGCTGGCCGTGCTCGAGGTGCGGCTGTATGACATCTGGGGAGGCTGAGATGGCCGCGACGCAGGACGAGCCGCAGCGGACGCGGCTGATCGGCGGGCCCGGACTGCTGCTGGTGTGGCTGTACGGGGTGATGGTCGTCGGCGCGGTGTCGCGCTCCGCGTACCAGATCGCCACCGAGTTCGACCGGGCGCCACTCGCGTACACGCTCTCCGCGCTGGCCGGGGTGGTCTACGGCTTCATCACCTACACCCTGGTCCGCGGCGGGGAGACGGCCCGCAGGGCGGCGCTGGTGTGCTGCGCCGCCGAGCTCGTGGGCGTACTGACCGTCGGCACCTGGACGCTGGTGGAGCCGTCCGCCTTCCCGGACGCGACCGTGTGGTCGGACTACGGGATGGGGTACCTCTTCATTCCCGTGCTGCTGCCCCTGACCGCCGTCTACTGGCTGCGCCGGGCGCGGCCGCGGCGGTCCGGGGACTGATCAGGCGGTCGTCGCGTACTCCTCCGCCTTCTTCTCCAGGACGATCATCGGTACGCCGTCCGCGCCCTGGGAGGTGCCCACCCGCTGGTAGCCGACCCTGCTGTACAGGCGCAGGTTGCTCTCGCTGCGGTGCCCGGCGTGCAGGCGGAACGTCCGGGCTCCGCGCTCGCCGGCGAGGGCGGCTTCGGCGGCCTTCAGCAGACGGGCGCCGATGCCGTGCCCCTGGAGGCGGGGGTGGACGCAGAGCTTGCCGATCGCGGCGGCGCCGTCCTCGGTGATCCTGCCGTGCACCGAGCCGACGATCTCGTCGCCGAGCCGGGCGACGAAGACGCAGTCGCCGGCGACCTCCTCGCGCACCGAGTCAAGGGTCTGGACGAGGGGGTCGATGCGGTAGTTGCCGTAGAGCGCCGCTTCGCTCTGGAAGCACAGGTACTGCAACCTGAAGATCTGCTCCGCGTCCTGCCCGGCGGCCGCAGAGATGGTCACGCTCATGCCCATGTGCGCATGCCTCCCGCTCACCTGATCACCTGTCGTTCCTCACTCCTATCCCCGTCCTCAGCGCGCCGCAACCTCCGGTGTGAGCAAACGACGTAGACATCCCAGGCATCTGGAACGTTCCGGGCCGAGACTGCCTTGTGAGATACCCAACTCCCCTGCGATTTCCCGGTATGTCGGATCCCCCGGGGACAGCAGCGCCTCCATCAGCCGCGGGCAGCGGCCGGGCAACCGCCGTACGGCGTCCCGCAGGGCGCGGCGGCGGGCGGCGGCGAGTGCGAGGCGTTCGGGATCGTGATGGCCGGCGTCCGCGGGCTCGCCGGTCAGCGCCGTTTCCCGGCGGGCGGTACGGCGGGTACGGCGGGCCTCGGTACGGACGGCCCGGCGCAGCCAGCCCGGCGGGTCCGGCGGCGGGCCGTCCGTGCCCAGGCGTTCCAGCAGGCGCAGCCAGACCGCCTGTTCGAGATCGCCCGCGTCGGCCCCGCAGCCCGGTGCCTCGGCCGAGGCCTCCGCGCTGAGCAGCGGACGGAGAAAGACGACCAGCTCGTACGCCATGACCGGCTCGTGTGTCATACGCGCAACGACGCGGCCGCCCCGGGCAGGGTTGCCCAAGGCGGCCGATGGTTCACCCCCACCGGGGGCACGGCGCGTCAGTCGTTGACGAAGTCCTCGCGGGCCAGCAGCCCGGTGTCCGGGTGGTCGGTGAAGACGCCGTCGATGCCGGTGGCGAAGTAGGTCCGGTAGGCGCCGAAGACGTCACCGTAGGCGTCGGGGTCGGTGCCCTTGCGGAAGTCCGCGGGCAGGAAGGGGTTCTCGTTGCGCATCGTGTAGGGGTGCAGGATCAGGCCGGCCCGGTGGGCGTCGCGGACCAGGTTGGTCGGCTCGGTGAGCCTGCCTCCCGCGTCGCGCGGGATGACCAGGTCGAGGGTGGGGCCGATGCCCTGCGCGTACGAGGCGATTTCGTGCAGGCCCTTGGGGGTGATGAGGTCGGCGACGGTGCGCGGGTCGCCCGACTCGACGAAGTCCCAGGGGCGCGTGTCCGCGCCGGACAGCAGCACCACGAGCGGGTTCTCCACGAGCCTGCTGAGCCGCTGGACGCCGGTCGGCTCGAACGACTGGAGGATGACCGGCGAGTTCCTGCGGTGCTTTCCGTGCTTGCGCAGGATCTTCGCGACCCGCTCCTCGAGACCGAGGCCGAGGCCCCGGAAGTACGTGGGGTGCTTGGTCTCGGGGTAGATCCAGACCTGCCTGCCGCGCTTGCGGGTCTGCTCGTCCTGCCAGCGCAGCACCTCCTCGAAGGTGGGGATCTCCCAACGGCCGTTGTAGAGGGTGTTGTGCGGGCGGTTGGCGGGGATGCGCTCGACGGCGCGCAGCCGCTTCAGTTCGGCGAGGGTGAAGTCCTCGGTGAACCAGCCGGTGACGGAGACGCCGTCCAGCGTCTTGGTGGTCCGCCGGCCGGCGAACTCGGGATGGTCGGCGACGTCCGTGGTGCCGCCGATCTCCGGTTCGTGCCGGCAGACGAGGTGACCGTCCTTGGTGGGCACCAGGTCGCCGGCCTCGACGACGTCCGCGCCCATGTCGAGGGCCAGCTGGTAGGAACCGAGCGTGTGCTCGGGCCGGTACCCGCTGGCCCCCCGGTGGCCGATGATCGTCGGGACGGGAAGGCTGCTCAGCCCCCTGCCGCCGTCGTGCCGGGCGTCGGCGGCTCTCGCCGTGCCGCTCGAACCGAGGACCGTTCCTGAGGCGCCCAGCACCGCCGCGCCGAGGAGGGCACGCCGCCCGGTCCCGCCCGTCCGTTCCTTCGACTCCCGCATGGCCATGAGTGTCCTCCTGGTGTCGGCTCGTCCGGTGCGGGCCGATCGTAGGTGGGTGTAGGTGATCTGCGGGAGACCCCGGACCGAACATACGGGTGACGTCGCACGGCCGGGTGCCCCTCATGTGGATGACGTACGTCTGGCGTATTCCGGCGGGGATGTGACGGCTCGTCCGGTTGGCCCGTCCGGGGGTGGGCACGCGTGCGGGGGTGCCGGTCCCGGCGAGGTACGTCACAGCGTGACGGCCGTGTTGCGCGCCGCCGGCGGACAGGCACCGCAGGTGAACCCGGGTCAAGAGTGAGTAAGACCTCGGTGAACTCCCATGAGCCCGATGTGCGCAACCACCCGGGCCGCGAGTAATGTCCTCACCTGCACAGACTCATACGGCATTCGTCGACGTCCGCTTCCCACCGGAGGGCCCGTTGTCCCGCTTCGCGCTCATCAAGGCAGTGCTCGGTCCGATCATGCGCCTGATGTTCCGCCCACGGGTGGAGGGCGCGGAGAACATCCCGGGCGACGGTCCGGTCATCCTGGCCGGCAACCATCTGACGTTCATCGACTCGATCGTCCTGCCCATCGTCTGCGACCGCCAGGTCTTCTTCATCGGCAAGGACGAGTACGTCACCGGCAAGGGCCTCAAGGGGCGGTTGATGGCGTGGTTCTTCACCGGCGTCGGCATGATCCCGGTCGACCGTGACGGCGGCCGGGGCGGGGTGGCGGCGCTGATGACGGGGCGCCGGGTGCTGGAGCAGGGCAACGTCTTCGGCATCTACCCGGAGGGCACCCGCTCCCCCGACGGCCGGCTGTACCGGGGCCGTACCGGCATCGCCCGGCTCACCCTGATGACCGGCGCCCCCGTGGTGCCGTTCGCCATCATCGGCACGGACAGGCTCCAGCCGGGTGGCGCGGGCCTGCCCCGGCCGGGCAAGGTCACGGTCCGCTTCGGCGAGGCGATGGAGTTCTCCCGCTACGAGGGCATGGACCGCGACCGCTACGTCCTGCGTGCGGTGACCGACTCGGTGATGGCCGAGGTGATGCGGCTGTCCGGCCAGGAGTACGTCGACATGTACGCGAGCAAGGCGAAGGCGGCGTAGCGCCGCACCTTGGGTTCGTCGGTCAGACGTTGGCTGCAGGTGCCCGCTTCTGGATCCGCTGGTCGCGGAGCATGAACCAGGAGGCGACCGCCGCTGCCGGCAGGACCGTTGCTCTCACGCCCGCGGCGCGGGTGAGGCCGTCGACGAAGAACTGGCGGGCCGCGTCCAGCAGGGGCTCGGCGACGTTCGCGGGCAGCCGGGACGCCGCTTCCGCCGCGCCGCCCAGCGACTCATGGCCCCCGCCGGGGTACCCGTCACGGTGGAGCCGAGTACGGCGATGCCGAGGGCCGCGCCGAGTTCGTAGGCCGTCTCGGAGACGGCGGATGCGGCGCCCGCCTGTTCCTTGGGCAGGCTGGAGAGGATCAGGTCGGCGGTCACCGTTGTGGTGGCTCAGTGCCACGGCAGCTGTGCGCGCCGCTCCCAGTAGGCTTCCGGCTCCTCGGCCAGGGTGGCGAGGCGGGCCGACTGCTCGTCGGTGAGGTCGACTGCGGCGGCGTGCAGGTTGGAGGCGAGCTGGGTGGTGGTCGCCGCTCCGGACAGGACGACGCCGGTCCACGGCTGCCGCAGGATCACCGCGAGGGCGACGGCGTCGGGGCCAAGCCCGGTCTCGTCGGCGACGGCGCGCAGCGCCTCGGGGGCGTCCGGCGCGGCCAGCCGGCCGTTGGCCATGCCCTCCTTGACGATCACCGTGAGTCCGGCGTCGTGCGCCTCGGCCAGCGCGGGGCCGGCGGAGGTCTCCAGCACGTTGTAGGTGGACTGCACGGTACGGAAGAGGGGTTCGCCGTCGACCGTGACGGCGAGGGCGGTGCGGATGGCGTCCGCCTGGGCCGGGCCGCTGGTGGAGAAGCCGATGGTGAGTCCCTGGGCCGCGGCCTCCGCGAGCCGGGCGTGCAGTTCCTTGTCGGTGAGGGCGGGGCTCTCGGGCGTCACGGAGTGGATCTGGTAGAGGTCGAGCCGGTCCCCGAGCAGCGCAAGGGACTCGGCGCGCTGACGCTCGTACGCGGCGAGCGAGTGGTCCTTGACCTCGTGCCGCTCGGCGTCGGTGGACCAGTCGGCGGTGTAGGTGTAGCCCCATTTGCTGCCGATGACTACGTCGTCGGCGTCGGGCCGCTTCTTCAGCCACTCGGCCAGGAACTCCTCCGAACGGCCGTAGGAGCGGGCGGCGTCGAAGTAGCGCACGCCCTGGGCGTAGGCGGCGTCGAGGAGTTCGTGGGTGCGGGTGCGCAGTGCCTCGACGCTGCGGTTGTCTCCTAGGTCGCGGTCCCGGCCGAGGTTGATGTAGCCGGGGCGGCCTACGGCGGCCAGACCGAGGCCGATGTGGCAGGTGGGGGTCGTCGCTGTTGCCAGTCGGGCGAAGGGCATCGCGGGGCTCCGTTGGTCGGGACCGGATCGGCGTTCCGACCAACGTAACCCGCGATGCCGCTCCGCTCAGGTAGCGGGGCGCCGAAGAGCCCGGGAGGGGGTTGTCCTACTGCTTCTTCGCCGTTGCCCAGGCGTGCTGGGCTGCCACGTCCGCCTTCACCTCGGCCAGCTGGGCCGCGACCGCGCTCGGGGCCGTGCCGCCCCTGCCGTTGCGGGAGGCGAGGGCGCCCGGGACGTTGAGGACCGTGCGCACCTCCGGGGTGAGGTGGGGGGAGATCTTGGCGAACTGCTCGTCGGTCAGGTCGTCCAGTTCCTTGCCCTCGGACTCGGCGACCTTGACGCACTCGCCGGCCACCTCGTGGGCGACGCGGAACGGCACGCCCTGCTTGACCAGCCACTCGGCGATGTCGGTGGCGAGGGAGAAGCCGGCCGGAGCCAGTTCCTCCATCCGCTCGCGATGCACGGTGAGGGTGGCCATCATGCCGGTGAACGCCGGGAGGAGAATCTCCAGCTGGTCGATGGAGTCGAACACCGGTTCCTTGTCCTCCTGGAGGTCGCGGTTGTACGCGAGCGGGAGGGCCTTGAGGGTGGCCATCAGGCCGGTCAGATTGCCGATCAGGCGGCCGGACTTGCCGCGCGCCAGCTCGGCGATGTCCGGGTTCTTCTTCTGCGGCATGATCGACGAGCCGGTGGAGAAGGCATCGTGCAGGGTCACAAAGGAGAACTCCTTCGTGTTCCAGATGATGACCTCCTCGGCGATCCGGGAGACGTTCACCCCGATCATCGCGGTGATGAAGGCGAACTCGGCGACGAAGTCCCGGGAGGCGGTGCCGTCGATGGAGTTGGCGGCGCTGCCGTGCTCGAAGCCGAGCTCCCTGGCGACCGCCTCCGGATCCAGGCCGAGGCTGCTGCCCGCGAGCGCTCCGGAGCCGTACGGCGACACCGCCGTGCGCTCGTCCCACTGGCGCAGCCGCTCCGCGTCCCGGGACAGCGCCTGGACATGGGCGAGCACATGGTGGGCGAAGAGCACCGGCTGGGCGTGCTGGAGGTGGGTGCGGCCCGGCATGGCCACGTCCGGGTGCGCCTCGGCGAGGCCGGTCAGCGCGTCCTGGAGGTCGGCGATCAGGCCGCCGATGATCCGGGCGTGGTCCCGCAGGTACATGCGGAAGAGGGTGGCCACCTGGTCGTTGCGGGACCGGCCGGCGCGCAGCTTGCCGCCGAGGTCGGGGCCGAGGCGCTCCAGCAGGCCGCGCTCGAGGGCGGTGTGGACGTCCTCGTCGGCGATGGTGCCGGTGAAGGAGCCGTCGGCGACGTCCGCCTCGAGCCGGTCGAGACCGTCGATCATGCGGGTCAGCTCGTCCTCGGTGAGCAGGCCCGCCGTGTGCAGCACACGCGCATGGGCTCGCGAGCCGGCGATGTCGTAGGGCGCGAGCCGCCAGTCGAAGTGGACGGACGCGGACAGCTTCGCCAGGGCCTCGGCGGGACCGTCGGCGAAACGGCCGCCCCAGAGCCGTACGTCACCGCTGTTGCTGCTCACTGCCTGTGCTCCTCAAAGATGGTGATGTAACCGCCCGGAAAACGGCGCGGGGAACGGCGCGACCAGCCGCAGCCACACCGCTCCACCGCGCCGTGACAAGGAACGCTCAGCCCAGATCCCGCTTCGCGGCGATCTTCGCCGACAGACTGTAGATGTCGATGAACCCCTTGGCGGCGGCCTGGTCGAACGTGTCCCCCGTGTCGTACGTCGCCAGGTTGAAGTCGTACAGCGACGACTCGGAGCGCCGGCCGGTGACGACGGCGCGGCCGCCGTGCAGGGTCATCCGGATGTCGCCGTTGACGTGCTGGTTGGCCTCGGCGATGAAGCCGTCCAGGGCGCGCTTGAGCGGGGAGAACCACTGGCCGTCGTAGACCAGTTCGCCCCAGCGCTGCTCGACCTGCCGCTTGTAACGGGCCAGCTCGCGCTCGACGGTGACGTTCTCCAGCTCCTGGTGGGCGGTGATCAGGGCGATGGCGCCGGGCGCCTCGTACACCTCGCGGGACTTGATGCCGACGAGACGGTCCTCGACCATGTCGATCCGGCCGATGCCCTGGGCACCGGCGCGCTCGTTGAGCTGCTGGATCGCCTGGAGGACGGTGACGGGCTTGCCGTCGATGGCGACCGGCACACCTTCCTTGAAGGTGATGACGACCTCGTCGGGCTCACGCGGCAGGGCGGGGTTCTGCGTGTACTCGTAGACGTCCTCGATCGGCGCGTTCCAGATGTCCTCGAGGAAGCCGGTCTCGACGGCGCGCCCGAAGACGTTCTGGTCGATGGAGTACGGCGACTTCTTGGTGGTCGCGATCGGCAGGCCCTTGGCCTCGCAGAAGGCGATGGCCTTGTCACGGGTCATGGCGTAGTCGCGGACCGGGGCGATGCACTTGAGGTCGGGCGCGAGGGCGACGATGCCGGCCTCGAAGCGGACCTGGTCGTTGCCCTTGCCGGTGCAGCCGTGGGCGACGGTGGTGGCGCCGTGCTTCTGCGCGGCGGCGACGAGGTGCTTGACGATCGTCGGCCGGGACAGCGCGGAGACCAGCGGGTAGCGGTCCATGTAGAGGGCGTTGGCCTTGATCGCCGGGAGGCAGTACTCGTCGGCGAACTCGTCCTTGGCGTCCGCGACCTCGGCCTCGACGGCGCCGCAGGCGAGGGCGCGCTTGCGGATGACGTCCAGGTCCTCGCCGCCCTGGCCGACGTCGACCGCAACGGCGATGACCTCGGCGCCCGTCTCCTCGGCGATCCAGCCGATGGCGACGGAGGTGTCCAGACCGCCTGAGTAGGCGAGTACGACGCGCTCGGTCACGGGTTTCTCCTCACAGTGCATTCGCTGATATGCATGAGTATGCAGGAGGCCGCATGATTCGTCAATCCGCTCACTCGGAGGGTCGCGGTGACAATTCCTTAGACAAGCGAAAGGTTTAGGTCCATCATCGTTGACCATGGGAAAGACCTATGAGCGCATAGACGGCCGCCTCCGTACGTTCATCGAGGAACAGCCGGTCTTCTTCACGGCCACCGCCCCCCTGTCCGCCAACGGCACGGTCAATCTCTCCCCCAAGGGGCTGAAGGGGTCCTTCGCGGTCCTCGACGAGCGCACCGTGGCCTACCTGGACTTCGCCGGCTCCAACGCCGAGACCATCGCCCATCTGCGCGAGAACGGCCGCATCACCCTGATGTGGTGCGCCTTCCAGGGACCCCCCAATATCGTGCGCATCCACGGCCGCGGCGAGCCCGTCTTCCGTGACGACCCCCGTTTCGCCGGGCTGGTCGCCCGCTTTCCCGGCATCGACCCCACCTCGCACGGCCTGCGCGCCGTCGTCGTCGTGACGGCCGAACTGATCCGCGACACCTGCGGGTACGCCGTGCCCTTCATGGCGTACGAGAAGGAACGCGACCTGCACGAGAAGCGGTTCGCGCGGGAGGACGACGCCTCGCTCGACGCGTACTTCACCAAGAAGGAGCACGTCGCGAGCAGCCTGGACGGACTGCCCGGATTGCCGTTGCCGCTGCCCCCGTCAACGACCCGGCACTGAACCCTGAATTCCTCTGAACGCGCAGGCGGTGCGGCACGTATCTGTGGGCCAAGGGTCAAGTCCACGGAGGAACCGTGACCACCACGCTCGCCGGCGGCCGTGCCGCCCGCCGCCAGACGATGCGCCGCATCCGTCCGCGCCGCTCCCCCGCCGTCCCCCTGCTGCTCGCCGTGGGCGCGGGCGCGGTGGCCGTGCTGTGGTTGTGGTGGACCAACACACCGTCCATCGCGGACACCACCGGGAAGATCATCGCCGCGGGCCGGATCACCGGCCTGCTCGCCGGCTATCTGATGGCCCTGGTGGTGCTGCAGATGGCGCGGGTGCCCGCCCTGGAGCGGCGGGTGGGTTCGGACCGGGTCGCCCGCTGGCACGCGATGAGCGGCCGCTACACCGTCAGCCTGGTCATCGCCCATGTCTTCCTCATCATGTGGGGCTACGCCCGCCAGGCGGGCAAGAGCCTCGGCGACATCGTCGGGCAGACCATCACCTCCATCAACACGCTGCCGGACATGGGCAAGGCCGCCATCGGCACCGGTCTGCTGTTCCTGATCGCCTTCCTCTCCGTCGGTCCGGTCCGGCGCCGGCTGCCGTACGACGGCTGGTACCACGTGCACCTGCTGACCTACGCGGCGGTGTTCCTGACGTTCTGGCACCAGATCACCACCGGCAACGAGTTCGCCGTCGAGCCGACCGCCAAGACCTTCTGGTACGGGCTCTACGGCGCCGTGACCGCGCTGGTCCTGTGGTACCGGATCATCACGCCCGTGCGGCTCAACCTGCGGCACCGGATGCGCGTCCAGGCGGTCATCGAGGAGACGCCGGGCATCGTGTCGGTGCTGATCAGCGGGCGCAGGCTGCACCGGATGGGGGCGGAGGCCGGACAGTTCTTCCGGTGGCGGTTCCTGGCGCCCGGGATGCGGTTCAGCTCCCACCCGTACTCGCTGTCGGCGGCGCCCCGCCCCGACACGCTGCGCATCACCGTGAAGGCGATCGGCGACCACACCTCCCGGCTGCGCGAACTGGAGCCCGGCACCCGGGTGTGGGCGGAGGGCCCCTACGGAGCGCTGACCGCGCAGCGCCGCAGCCGCGGAAAGGTGCTGCTGGTCGCGGGCGGGGTGGGCATCACCCCGATGCGTGCGCTGTTCGAGACGCTGCCCGGCGCCGCCGGTGACATCACCCTGCTCTACCGGGCCAACAGCACCCAGGACCTGGCCCTGTGGAGCGAGCTGGCGAAGATCGCCGATGAGCGGGGCGCGCGGCTGATGTACGCGGTGAACAGCCCCGACGGGGAACGCCCCGACATCTCGGCGGAGAGTCTGCAACGGAAGATTCCGGACGTCGACCGCCACGACGTCTTCATGTGCGGGCCGCCCGGGTTCGCCCAGTCCGTGTACGACGCACTGCGCGGCGCCGGCGTCCCCGCCCGCCGTATCCACCACGAGTCGTTCGAGATGTGAGCGACGGGTCATCCACCCGGGTCATCCACACCCATCAGGAGCTTGAGAAGCGATGAGGAAGAGTCACCCCGTCCGGCGCGCCGTGCTCGCGACCGCCGCCACCGTGTCCGGGATCGTGCTGCTGCTGTCGCTGAAGCCGGCGTCCGATCCGGGCTCGGCCGAGGCGGCGGGCGGCGCGGTCCCGCCCGCGGCGGCCCAGCCGCAGGGTGGTTCCCAGCCCGTCGGCGACGGCACGGTCACCGGGGACGCGGCGAGCACCCAGTACGGCGCGGTGCAGGTCCGGCTGACGGTGAGCGGCGGGAAGATCACCAAGGCCGAGGCGGTCCAGGCCCCCAAGGGCGGACAGAGCGACCAGATCACCTCCAACTCCGTGCCCAGGCTCAACCAGGCGGCCGTGGCGGCGCAGAGCGCGGAGATCGACACGGTGTCCGGGGCCACGTACACCAGCACGGGGTACAAGAAGTCGCTCCAGTCGGCGCTGGACAAGGCGCGGGCGGCCGGGGCGCAGGGGTCGTCGTCGGGTTCGGGTGGCGGCGGAGGCGGGGGCGCCGGTGAGGCGCGCACCGTCACCGGGGACGCGGCGCAGACGCAGTACGGGCCGGTGCAAGTCCGGATCACGGTCAGCGGCGGGAAGATCACCAAGGCCGAGGCGGTCCAGGCCCCCAAGGGCGGACAGAGCGACCAGATCACCTCGAACTCCGTGCCCAGGCTCAACCAGGCGGCGGTGACGGCCGGCAGCGCGGAGATCGACACGGTGTCGGGGGCCACGTACACGAGCACCGGGTACAAGCAGTCGCTCCAGTCGGCACTGGACAAGGCCGGTGGCTGACACGGTGGCGGAGCCGGCGGAGGCTCCCGCCGGGGTGCGTCATGTGGAGGAGACGATGGGGACCGTCTTCTCCCTCGACGTCCGCGGCGGGGAACCGGTTGCGGTCCGCGCGGCTCTGGAGGAGGCGGTCGCGGGGCTGCACCGGGTCGACGAGGTGTTCAGCACGTACCGGGACGACAGCCAGGTCTCCCGGCTGGCGCGGGGTGAGCTGGACGTCGGGGAGTGCGACCCCGAGGTCGCCGAGGTGCTGGAGCTGGCGGCGGAGGCGGAGCGGGTGAGCGACGGCTGGTTCAGCGCGCGCTACCGGGGGCGGCTGGATCCGACCGGGATCGTCAAGGGCTGGGCCACGGAGCGGGCCGCGCGGCGGCTCGCTGCCGCGGGGGCGGCGGGGGTGAGTGTCAACGGCGGCGGTGACGTGCAGTTGCTGGGGGCGCCGGGAGCGGGGCGGCCGTGGCGGGTGGGGGTGTCGGATCCGCTGCGGCCGGGCGGGCTGGCGGCGGTCGTCTCGGCGGCCGGGGCGGGCGAACTGGCGGTGGCGACGTCCGGGACCGCCGAGCGGGGGGATCACATCGTCGATCCTCGTACGGGGCGGTCGGCGGTGACGGATCTGGTGGCGGTGACGGTGGTCGCGCCGCGGCTGACGTGGGCGGACTGCTGGGCGACGGCGGCGTTCGCGATGGGGTCGCGGGAGGGGTTGCGGTGGCTGGAGTCGTTGCCGGGCGTCGAGGGGCTGCTGATCACCGCGGGTGACGAGGTGCGGTGTACGGGGGGCTTGGCGGGTTGGCTGGGCTGAGCGGTGCCGGCGGCTGAGGTACGGGCGTGTCACTCACGGCGTTCGCCGAGTGCCGCTGCGCCCACCCGTGCCGCCCCAGCGGCACGACTGCCCGCAGCTAAGCGCCCAAGGGGCGCGGGGAACTGCGCGATCAGCCACCACGCGCCCCAGCCGCGCCACGACTGCCCGCATCTACGGCGTCCTGGGGGCGGGTTGGCTGGGCTGAGCGGTGCCGGCGGCTGAGGTACGGGCGTGTCACTCACGGCGTTCGCCGGGTGCCGCTGCGCCCACCCGTGCCGCCCCAGCGGCACGACTGCCCGCAGCTAGGTGGGAGCGCCGCGACCAGCCGCCGACGGGCGGCAGGTCAACACCCCAAGGGGCGCGGGGAACTGCGCGATCAGCCACCGACGGGCCGCAGCCGCAGCACTGTCCCCCGCCCACGCGGAGTGGTTAGTGGCCGTTTTGGGAGGCCAGGCGTAGCAAGTGGTTGGCCAGTGGCTGGCCGCCTGTTGGGTCGCGGCTGATCAGCAGCACCGTGTCGTCGCCGGCGATCGTGCCGAGGATGTCGTGGAGTTCCGCCTGGTCGATGGCCGAGGCCAGGAACTGGGCCGCACCCGGCGGGGTGCGCAGCACGACCAGGTTCGCGGACGCCTCCGCGGAGATCAGCAGCTCCTGCGAGAGCCGCCGCATCCGCTCCTCCTTCGCCGACTCCCCCAGCGGCGCCCGGGGGGTGCGGAAACCCCCCTCGCTCGGCACCGCGTAGATCAGGTCGCCGTCGTTGTTGCGGATCTTCACCGCGTTCAGCTCGTCGAGATCCCGCGACAGCGTCGCCTGTGTGACGCTCAGCCCGTCGTCGGCGAGCAGCTTCGCCAACTGGCTCTGCGACCGCACCGGCTGCCGGTTGAGGATGTCCACGATCCGGCGGTGGCGTGCGGTGCGCGTCTGCGGCACAGCAGCCCCGGCGTGCTGGCCCTGGTCCTGCTCCTGGCTCATCGTCGTCTCATTCTCCGGATCGTCCTTCCCCGCCCGCCGTACCGGCCTCGTCCAGGATGCCGGGCAGCGCCTCGAGGAAGGCGTCCACCGCGTCGTCCCCGAGGGTCAGCGGCGGCATGAGCCGTACGACATCGGGGGCCGGCGCGTTCACGAGGAATCCGGCGTCCTGGGCCGCCTGTTGCGCCTGGGGTGCGAGCGGCTCGGTGAGCACGATACCCAGGAGGAGGCCCGCGCCCCGGACATGGTCGACCAAGGCGTGGCCGAACGCCTCGATTCCGTCGCGGAGTTTCTCCCCCTGCCGCTTGACGTTGTCCAGCAGCCCGTCGTTCTCGATGGTGTCGAGAACGGCGAGTCCGGCGGCGCAGGCGACCGGGTTGCCGCCGAAGGTCGTGCCGTGGTGGCCGGGTCCCAGCAGGTCCGCGGCCCGGCCGAAGGCGACCGTCGCGCCCAGCGGCAGGCCGCCGCCGAGGCCCTTGGCCAGCGTGACGACGTCGGGCAGAACTCCCTCGTGCGCCTGGTACTCGAACCAGTTCCCGGTGCGGCCGATGCCGGTCTGCACCTCGTCCAGCACGAGCAGCGCTCCCGTGGCCGCCGTGATCGCGCGGGCCGCCTTCAGGTACCCGGGCGGGGGTACTACCACCCCGTTCTCGCCCTGGACCGGCTCGATGATCACCAGCGCGGTGTCCTCGGTGACCGCGGCGGCCAGCGCCTGCGCGTCGCCGTACGGGACGTAGGTGACGTCCGCGGGCAGCGGCAGGAAGGGTTCCCGTTTGGCGGGCTGGCCGGTGAGCGCGAGGGCGCCCATGGTGCGGCCGTGGAAGCCGCCGTCGGTGGCGACCAGGTGGCTCCGCCCGGTCAGCCGGCCGATCTTGAAGGCGGCCTCGTTCGCCTCGGCTCCCGAGTTGCAGAAGTAGACCCTGCCGTCCCGGCCGAAGAGCTGCAGGAGCCGTTCGGCGAGCGCGACGGGCGGTTCGGCGACGAACAGGTTGGAGACATGACCGAGGGAGGCGATCTGACGGCTGACGGCCTCGACGACCGCCGGGTGGGCGTGGCCGAGCGCGTTGACCGCGATACCGCCCACGAAGTCGGCGTACTCCTTGCCGTCGGCGTCCCACACCCGCGCGCCCTCGCCGCGCACCAGCGGCAGTCGCGGGGTGCCGTAGTTGTTCATGAGCGCGCCCTGCCAACGCTGCGTCAGCTCTTCGTTGCTCACGACGTCCCCTGTTCGTCGGGCACGACCATGGTGCCGATGCCCTCGTCCGTGAAGATCTCCAGCAGGATGGAGTGCTGGACCCGGCCGTCGATGACGCGGGCGGTGGTCACGCCGTTGCGTACGGCGTGCAGACAGCCCTCCATCTTCGGCACCATGCCGGAGGACAGCTCCGGCAGCAGTTTCTCGAGCTGGGAGGCGGTGAGGCGGCTGATCACCTCGTCGCTGTCCGGCCAGTCCTCGTAGAGTCCCTCGACGTCCGTGAGGACCATGAGGGTTTCGGCGCCCAGTGCCGCAGCGAGTGCCGCAGCCGCCGTATCAGCATTGATGTTGTAGACATGGTGGTCGTCCTGGCTGCGGGCGATCGAGGAGACGACCGGGATACGGCCGTCGGCGAGCAGTGCCTCGATCGCGCCCGTGTCGATCTCGGTGATCTCGCCCACCCGCCCGATGTCGACCGGCTCGCCGTCGATCTCGGGCCGGTGCTTGGTGGCGGTGAGGGTGTGCGCGTCCTCGCCGGTGAGGCCGACGGCGAGCGGTCCGTGCCGGTTGAGCAGCCCGACCAGTTCCCGCTGCACCTGTCCGGCGAGCACCATGCGAACGACGTCCATGGCGTCCTCGGTGGTGACGCGGAGGCCGGCCTTGAACTCGCTGACGATGCCGTGCCGGTCGAGCGCGCGGCTGATCTGCGGGCCGCCGCCGTGCACGACGACCGGCTTGAGACCGGCGTGCCGCAGGAAGACGACGTCCTGGGCAAAGGCGGCCTTGAGGTCCTCGTCCACCATGGCGTTGCCGCCGAACTTGATGACGACGGTCTTGCCGTGGTGCCGGGTCAGCCAGGGCAGCGCCTCGATGAGGATCTGCGCCTTGGGCAGCGCGGTGTGCTTGCGGGTCGGGGACTTTCGCTCTTCTTTGGGATTGACCGTCATAGCCGACTTTCGGGAAGTTCTCGAATCAGCCGCCGGGAGGGCGGTGTTGGCCTGTGCGAGACCAGGCGGGCACGTCAGGAGGAGTAGGCGCTGTTCTCGTGGACATAGTCGGCCGTCAGGTCGTTGGTCCAGATCGTCGCCGACTCACTGCCCGCCGCCAGGTCCGCCACGATGTGCACCTCGCGGTAGCGCATGTCGACCCTGTCGCGGTCCTCGCCGACGCTGCCGTTCTTGCAGACCCAGACGCCGTTGATGGCGACGTTGAGCGCGTCGGGCTCGAAGGTGGCCTTCGTGGTGCCGATCGCGGAGAGCACCCGGCCCCAGTTGGGGTCCTCACCGTGGATGGCGCACTTGAGGAGGTTGTTGCGGGCAATGGAGCGGCCCACCTCGACGGCGTCGTCCTCGGTCGCGGCGTTGATCACCTCGACCTTGATGTCCTTGCCGGCGCCCTCGGCGTCGCGGATGAGCTGCTGACCGAGGTCGTCGCAGACGGCCCGCACGGCCTCGGCGAAGTCGTCGTGGGCGGGGCTGACACCCGAGGCGCCGGAGGCGAGCAGCAGCACGGTGTCGTTGGTGGACATGCAGCCGTCGGAGTCGACGCGGTCGAAGGTGACCCTGGTGGCCGCGCGGAGGGCCCGGTCCAGGCTCTCGCTGTCGACGTCGGCGTCGGTAGTGAGGACGACGAGCATGGTGGCGAGACCGGGGGCGAGCATGCCCGCGCCCTTCGCCATGCCGCCGACGGTCCAGCCGTCCTTGCTCACCACCGACGTCTTGTGGACGGTGTCCGTGGTCTTGATGGCGATGGCGGCCTTCTCACCGCCGTGCTCGGAGAGCCGGCCGGCGGCCGTCTCGACGCCCGGGAGCAGCTTGTCCATGGGGAGCAGGACGCCGATCAGTCCGGTCGAGCAGACGGCGACCTCGCCCGCGCCCACGCCCAGTACCTCGGCCGTCTTCTCGGCGGTGGCGTGGGTGTCCTGGAAGCCCTTCGGTCCGGTGCAGGCGTTGGCGCCACCGGAGTTGAGGACGACGGCGGTCAGCCGGCCGCTCTTGAGCACCTGCTCGGACCAGAGGACGGGGGCGGCCTTGACGCGGTTGGAGGTGAAGACGCCCGCGGCGGCGCGGCGGGGGCCGTTGTTGACCACGAGGGCCAGGTCGGGGTTGCCGTTCTCCTTGATCCCGGCGGCGATGCCCGCCGCCGTGAATCCCTTTGCTGCCGTCACACTCACTGTGTCTCCTCGTTCACTTCTCCGCCCGTGCAGCGCAGAGGTGCGGGCATCGTGCTCGTCTGCGGCCCGGCGGCTGCGCGTGCGTCGCTCACGGCGCGACTCCGGTCGTCGTCAGCCCGGTGGTCTCGTCGAGACCCAGGGCGATGTTCATGCTCTGGACGGCACCGCCCGCGGTGCCCTTGGTCAGGTTGTCGATGGCGCTGATCGCGACGATCCGGCCCGCGGCGGCGTCGTACGCGACCTGCACGGCCACGGCGTTGGAGCCGTACACGGAGGCGGTCGCGGGCCACTGTCCCTCGGGGAGGAGGTGGACGAAGGGCTCGTCGGCGAAGGCCTTCTCGTACGCGGCGCGCACCCCGTCGGCGGTGACGCCGGGGCCGGCCTTCGCGGTGCAGGTGGCGAGGATGCCCCGGGGCATCGGCGCGAGGGTCGGGGTGAAGGAGACGGAGACGCGCTCGCCGGCCGCCGCGCTGAGGTTCTGGATCATCTCGGGGGTGTGCCGGTGTCCGCCGCCCACGCCGTACGGCGACATGGAGCCCATGACCTCGGAGCCCAGCAGGTGCGGCTTGAGGGCCTTGCCGGCGCCGGAGGTCCCGGAGGCGGCGACGATCACCGCCTCGGGCTCGGCGAGGCCGGCGGCGTACGCCGGGAAGAGGGCCAGGGAGACGGCGGTGGGGTAGCAACCGGGCACCGCGACGCGCTTGGACCCCTCCAGCGCGGCGCGCGCACCCGGCAGTTCGGGCAGGCCGTAGGGCCAGGTACCGGCGTGCGGGGAGCCGTAGAAGCGGACCCAGTCGTCGGCGTTCCGCAACCGGAAGTCCGCGCCCATGTCGATCACGAGCACGTCCTCGCCGAGCTGCTCGGCGACGGCGGCGGACTGTCCGTGCGGCAGCGCGAGGAACACGACGTCGTGGCCCGCCAGCGCCTCGGGGGTGGTCGGCTCCAGCACGCGGTCGGCGAGCGGCAGCAGATGCGGCTGGAGCGCGCCGAGCCGCTGCCCGGCGTTGGAGTTGCCGGTCAGGGCGCCGATCTCGACCCCGGGGTGGGCCAGGAGCAGACGCAGCAGTTCCCCGCCCGCGTATCCACTCGCCCCGGCCACTGCGGTACGTACGGTCATGGATCCTCCTCCCACAGGGCATGACTATACGCAGCACCGCAGTTTTATGCAACGGCATCACGACAGCCGAGCCGGGCCCGGCGCCGTGGGCTCCTCAGCCGGACCCGCCCAGCATGATCTTCCAGACCCGGGTCGCGACCTGCAGGTTGAGGCGGTCCTCCACATTGGTGAGGTCATGGCCGCTGATCTCGCGGATGCGCTGGAGGCGGTAGCGAAGCGTGCTGCGGTGGATCGTGAGGGACTCGGCGGTCTCGGCGTAGTTGCCGCCGTAGTCGAAGTACCGGGACAGGGTCTCCACGAGCTCCGCACGGTGCCGGCCGTCGTAGTCGATGAGCTGTCCGAGCCACTCCCGGACGAACCCCTCCAGCTCCTGGTAGTCGTTCCCCGGCCCCAGGATGCGGTAGAGGCCCAGATCGTCGAAGAACGTCGTGCCGTACCGGCTTCGGGACTGGCGGCGTACCTCCAGGGCGCGCAATGCCTCTTGGTAGCGGCCGGGGATGACGCCGGGGGTGTCGCAGCGGGAGCTGACCCCGATCGTCCCGTCGATGGTTCCGGTCTCCCGGGCGAGCGCCTCGTACAAGGCGTGGTGGTCGGGCCTGCCCTCGGCGACCAGGACCACATGGTCGGAACGCCGGGTCACCAATGACGGCATGCCCACGCCCGAGGCCGTCCGGCCCACGGTCCGCACGAAAGCGTCGTCGGGGATCTGGCTCCCCCACCGCACGACGACCACGTACTGGGTGCGGTGCAGATCGTGTCCGAACGCCTCGGACCGGGCGTAGGCGCTCGCCTCGTCCGTGCCCGCCAGGAGATCGTCGACCAGTTCGCGGCGCAGTCGCAGCTCCGTCCCCGCGAGATGGCGCAGGTGCGACAGTTCCAGGGCGAGTGAGGTGGCGGCGTGCTCCAGAGCGAACACGGCGTAATCGTCGGCCTCGTCCCGGGGATCGACCAGGGCCAGCACTCCCAGGATCTCACCGCGGGGGCGCATCACGCAGATGAGCCGGTCCTTGATCCGCGCGGGTCCGCCTCTCCGGGCGACCCCCTGGAGCATTTCCTCATGGCGTGCGGGGTCCGGGTCCGGATAGGGGTCGGGCCGACCGGGGCCGGTCCAGGAGCGCAGCCGGCCGAAGCGGTCCTCCACCAGCACAGGAAATCCGGTGAGCTCGTGCAGGGCGCCGGTG
Organism: Streptomyces sp. NPDC052079; assembly: GCF_040680275.1. Classification (NCBI taxonomy): domain Bacteria; kingdom Bacillati; phylum Actinomycetota; class Actinomycetes; order Kitasatosporales; family Streptomycetaceae; genus Streptomyces; species Streptomyces sp. NPDC052079. The sequence continues at coordinate 250,701 of NZ_JBFAWL010000003.1, read as the reverse complement.
ATGGCCTTCTCGCCGCCGCCCGCGGCCGCGACCTGGGCGAGCGCCTCGTGCACGGCCCGCTGATATCCCGCCTTGACCTCGAGGGAGATCAGCCGCCGCTGGAGGGTTGCCCGTTCTTGTCGCAGTCGCTGCAGCTCCAGCGCGTCTTCCTGCCGGCGGCGGTGCGCGAGGGCAGCCGACAGGGCCGCGGCGGTGAGGCCCACCAGCAGGGCGAGCAGGACGTGCTGGGCATGGGTGGGCCGGGAGTGGGACGTCACCACGAGGTATCCGTGCAGTCCACCGGGTCCGTGGAGGGCCAGGGCGCGGCCCCGTGACCGGCCGGGAACGGCCACGGGGCCGTCCTGCCCCATCAGCTCGCGCACCGTCCGGTCGACGGCTGACGCATGGTCGGGCCCGCCCTGCGGATTGGGAACCAGCTGGACCAGCTGGCCGTGCACCTTGAGGTATCCAGCCTCGGCTCGATACGGGCCGACGTCCGACACATGGTCCATGGCCAGGCGCAGGATCTCGCCTTCGTCGCGGGTGTCGAACAGGGCGCGGGAGAGCGCCAGCAGTTCGTGTGGAGGGTCGGCAGGGCTGGGAGGGTGCGGGCGGGCCCCCGTCCACGGGGCCGTCGGGTACCGCCCGGGGCGGCCCCGTGGAAGGCCGGCTTCCTGGACGGGGCGGCCTCGGCGCATGTTCCGGGCCGAGTGACCGACCATGGGATCACTCCCTTTTCCGAGCTCTCACAGAGGTGAGCGGACTCTTCAGCTCCCACAGAGGTGAGCCGACTCCCGCGTACCCCTCTGCGACCGGCTCACCCGGGGCTTCGGAGTTTTACCTCATGCTCGCGGGGCGACCGGTTTCGCTGTTCTTTGACCTGCCGGGTGCAGGCGTACAGCTGCTCGGTTCGCGAGTCTGGAGGGTGTGCCGGGCGGCCGTGCACGCCGGCAGGAAGGACTGGGCCATGACCGAGCAGCCTCGCAGGCCGGTGGCCACGTACGAGACGTACCAGGAGGCCGAACACGCCGTCGACCACCTCGTGGACCAGGGGTTCCCTGTGGACAGGGTGGCCATCATCGGCCAGGACATCCGCCTCGTCGAGCGGGTCATCGGACGTATGGACTACGGCCGTGCCGCCCTGCACGGTGCGGCGACCGGGGCCCTTCCCGGTGCGCTGATCGGCTGGCTCTTCGGCTTGGTGGACTGGGTGGACCCGCTCGTCTCGGCCCTGCTCGTCGCCCTCTACGGCCTGATTTTCGGGGCGCTCGTGGGCGCGCTGTTCGGTCTGCTGCTGTACGCCATGCAGGGTGGCCGCCGGGACTTCGCCTCGGTCCGCTCGATGGAGCCCAGCCGGTACGACGTCGTCGTGGACGAAGACGTGGCCGATGAGGCCGAACGGCTGCTCGGCGGGCCCAAGACCAGCGGCGCCGGCGGACGTCCAGCCCATACGTGAACGATCGGATCCGCAGGGTGCGGCGCATGCCGCGCACCGGGAGGAGTTCCTCATGGCCAAGGCAGTGGGCATCGACCTGGGCACCACGAACTCGGTGATCGCCGTGTGGGAGGGCGGCGAGCCTTCCGTCGTGCCCAACAGCGAGGGCCACCGTACGACACCGTCCGTGGTCGCCTTCACCGACACCGGGGAACGCCTGGTGGGCCAGATGGCCCGGCGCCAGGCGATCCTCAATCCCAAGGGCACCATCTACTCGGCGAAGCGGTTCATCGGCCGGCACTACGACGAGATCTCGGACGAGGCCAAGGCGGTGGCGTACGACGTCGTCGAGGGCCCGGGCGGCGTCGCCCGCTTCAAGGTCCGCGACAAGCTCTACGCGCCCGAGGAGATCAGCGCCCAGGTACTGCGCAAACTCGCCGACGACGCCTCCAAGCAGCTCGGGGAGCGGGTCACGGAGGCGGTCATCACCGTGCCCGCCTACTTCAACGACGCCCAGCGCACCGCCACCAAGGACGCCGGGCGGATCGCGGGACTGGAGGTGCTGCGGATCATCAACGAGCCGACCGCGGCCGCTCTCGCGTACGGCATGGACAAGAAGCAGCACGAGACGGTGCTGGTCTTCGACCTCGGCGGCGGCACGTTCGATGTGAGCATCCTCGACGTGGGCGACGGCGTGGTGGAGGTGCGTTCCACGGCGGGCGACAGTCACCTGGGCGGTGACGACTTCGACCGGCGTCTGGTGGATTACCTCGCGGACGACTTCCAGAAGGAGAACGGCATCGATCTGCGCAAGGACCCGCAGGCCCTGCAGCGCCTGTTCGAGGCGGCGGAGAAGGCCAAGACCGAGCTGAGCTCGGTGACGCAGACGCAGGTCAGCCTGCCGTTCATCACGGCCGATGCCTCGGGGCCCAAGCATCTGACCGACTCGGTGATGCGGTCCACGTTCGAGCAGATCACCAGCGATCTGGTGGAGCGCTGCCTGGGACCGGTCCAGCAGGCCATGGGCGATGCCAAGGTCGGCGAGAGCGACATCGACGAGGTGATCCTCGTCGGGGGTTCCACCCGTATCCCCGCGGTCCAGGCGCTGGTGCGCCGGCTGACCGGCGGCAAGGAACCCAACATGAGCGTCAACCCCGACGAGGTCGTGGCCCTGGGCGCCGCGATCCAGGCCGGGGTGCTCAAGGGCGAGGTCAAGGATGTCCTGCTGCTCGATGTCACGCCCCTTTCGCTGGGTGTCGAGACACGGGGCGGCGTGATGACGAAGATCATCGAGCGGAACACCACCATCCCCGTGCGCCGCACCGAGACCTTCTCCACCGCCGAGGACAACCAGCCCGCCGTCGACATCGTCGTCCTCCAGGGCGAGCGCGAACGGGCCGCCGACAACCGGGTGCTCGGCCGCTTCCAGCTCACCGACATCCGCCCGGCGCCGCGCGGCGAACCGCAGATCGAGGTCACCTTCGACGTCGACGCCAACGGCATTCTCAACGTCACGGCCCGGGACAAGGACACCGGCAAGGAACAGGGCATCACCATCACCGAGAGCTCCAACCTCGACCGCGGCGAAGTCGAGCGCATGGTCCAGGAGGCCGAGCGCAACCGCGGCGAGGACCAGGCCCTGCGTGAGGCCGTCGACGCCCGCAACGAGCTCGACGCCGTCGCGTACCAGGTCGACAAGCGCCTCGCCGAGCTGGGCGACGCCGCACCCGCGCATGAGAAGGCACGCGCCGAGATGCTGGTGTCGGATGCCCGGGCGGCGGTCAAGGAGGAGGCAGGCGTGGAGCGGGTGCGGCCCCTGACCTCCGAGCTCCAGCAGGTGCTGTCGGCGCTGACGGCACAACCGGGCGGCGCCGCCGCGGGCGGCCCCGAGCAGGACACCACCGGGGGCGCTGCGACCGGTGAGGGCCCGAGTGGCGGTGGCGGTGAGGAGGACGTCATCGATGCCGAGTTCGACAAGGACTGAGGAACCGCCATGCCGATGCACCCCAGGCAATCCGACCCGGCCGTGCCGGACCCGGCCGACCCGGCTCCGGAGGGCGCCGTAAGCCCTCCCCACGAGGATCTTCCGCCCTCGGGCGGGCCGGCGGGGACGGGGCCTGACACGGATGCGGAACCCGGCCCCGACGCGGCCGGCGGCCCCGCCCCGGCCGAGGACGAGTACACGGCCGAGCTCAAGGAACTCGAGGACCGCTGGCGGCGCGCACTCGCCGACCTCGACAACCTCCGCAAGCGCCATGTCAAGGAACTGGAGCGGGAGCGGCTGACCGAGCGGTCCCGCACGGCCGCCGCCTTCCTGCCCGTCCTGGACAACCTCGAACTCGCCCTGAGTCATGCCGGATCCGACCCCGGCGCGATCGTGGAGGGCGTCCAGGCGGTCCGCGACCAGGCGGTGAACGTCCTCGAACTGCTCGGCTACCCGCGGCACGCGGAGACCGGCGTCGCCTTCGACCCGGCCCGGCACGAGGTGGTCGGCGTCGCCCACGACCCCGACGCAGCACCGGGGACGGTCGTCGAGGTGCTGCGTCCGGGCTATGGGGACGGTGAACGCCAGCTCAGGCCCGCCGCGGTGACGGTCGCGAAGCGGGAGTGACCGGTCATGGCACGGGACTTCTACGAGACGCTGGGCGTGTCGCGGAACGCGAGCCAGGACGAGATCCAGCAGGCCTATCGCAAACTCGCCCGCAAGTACCACCCCGACGTCAACAAGGACCCGGGGGCGGAGGAACGCTTCAAGGACCTCAACGAGGCATACAGCGTCCTGTCGGATCCCAAGACCCGGGCCCGTTACGACCGCTTCGGCGAGGACTTCCGGAAGGTCCCCGAGGACTGGGAGGAGCGGGTCGGTGCCGGCGCCGGACCCGGCGGCGGCTTCCGCGCTCGGAGGACGGCGGGTGCGGGCGGCCCTCGTGTCCGGTACGGCTTCGGCGACGCCTTCGGAGCGGAAGGCATCGACATCGAGGACCTGCTCGGTTCCATGTTCGGAGCCGGCGGCGCCCCGGGCAGCGTGCCCGGAGCGGACCAGGAGGCCGAGCTGCCGCTCACCGTCGAGGATGCGTACAGGGGCGGCCGCCGCACCGTCACGCTCGCCGGTCCCACCGGGCAGCCGCGCCGGTACGAGGTCGATGTACCGCCCGGCGTCATGGATGGGCAGCGCATCCGCCTGGCGGGCGAGGGCGGACGGGGCAGCGGTGGAGCCCCGCCGGGGGATCTGTATCTGCGGGTGCGTATCCAACCGCACCCCCGGTTCCGGCTGGACGGGCGGAACGTGTATGTGCAGCTTCCGGTCACCCCCTGGGAGGCCGCGCTGGGCGCCACGGTTCCGGTGCCCACCCCGGGCGGCCGCACCGCCAAGGTCACGGTGCCCGCGGGATCGTCAAGCGGCCGCCGGCTGCGGCTGCGCGGCGAGGGCATGCCGAACCCGCGCGGTGCCGACGGCGACCTGTACGCCGAGCTCAGCATCATGGTGCCGCCCAAGCTCAGCGACCGTGAGCGCGAGCTGTTCGAGGAGCTCGCCGCCACCTCTTCGTACGACCCCAGGAGGACGTCATGAGCGACCGAACCTCATGGGGGGCGTCCGGTGGTCGGACCGCCCGGGCCGACGCGGGCGGGCGTCCCGTACGGGCGAGCGCCGGCTCCACGGCCGTGCGGTACGCGCTCGTCCCCGTGCCCAGGCTTTCCGTGGACACCGCGGCAAGCCGCGCCGGCCTCCATCCCGACCTGGTCCGGCGGTTCGTCGCCCTTGGCCTGGTCGACGCCGAGCGCGACGCTGCCGGGCGCCTGGTGTTCGACTCCGCGGCCCCGGCGGTGCTCGCCCGCGTTCAGCGGCTGCGCTCGGGTCTGTGTCTCAACTACGCATCCATCGGTCTGGTGCTCGATCTGCTGGACCGCATCAGCCTGCTCGAAGCCGCACTGCGCCGCGCCGGTACGAGGAGTGACATACCGCCATGGACATGAACCGTCTCACCCAGAAGTCACAGGAAGCCCTCCAGGAGGCGCAGACCACCGCCGTCAGCATGGGCCAGACCGAGGTCGACGGTGAGCATCTGCTGCTCGCGCTCCTCGAGCAGGAGGAAGGGCTGATCCCGCGGCTGCTGCAACAGGTGGCCAGGAATCCCGAGGAGCTCCGTGCGGCTGTGGGTGACGAGCTTGCCCGCCGGCCCAAGGTGACCGGCCCGGGTGCGGCTCCGGGCCAGGTGTTCGTCACCCAGCGCCTGTCCCGGCTGCTGGACGCGGCCGAGCGGGAGGCCAAACGCCTCAAGGACGAGTACGTGTCCGTGGAGCACCTGCTGCTCGCCCTGGCCGAGGAGGGCTCGGCGACCGCCGCCGGACGGCTGCTCAAGGAGCACGGCGTCACCCGGGACTCGTTCCTGAGCGCGCTGACCCAGATCCGCGGTAACCAGCGGGTCACCTCCGCCAACCCCGAAGTGGCGTACGAGGCTCTGGAGAAGTACGGCCGCGACCTGGTCGCCGAGGCCAGGGACGGCAAGCTGGACCCGGTGATCGGCCGGGACGGCGAGATACGCCGCGTCACCCAGATCCTCAGCCGCAAGTCCAAGAACAACCCGGTCCTCATCGGCGACCCCGGCGTCGGCAAGACCGCCATCGTCGAGGGTCTGGCCCAGCGCATCGTCCGCGGCGATGTGCCCGAAGGCCTGCGCGACAAGACCGTGTTCGCGCTCGACATGGGCTCTCTGGTGGCCGGAGCCAAGTACCGCGGCGAGTTCGAGGAACGCCTCAAGGCGGTGCTGTCCGAGGTGAAGGCGGCCCAGGGGCGCATCCTGCTCTTCGTCGACGAGCTCCACACCGTGGTCGGCGCGGGCGCCGCCGAAGGAGCCATGGACGCGGGCAACATGCTCAAGCCGATGCTCGCCCGCGGCGAACTCCACATGATCGGTGCCACCACCCTCGACGAGTACCGCAAGCACATCGAGAAGGACGCCGCCCTCGAACGCCGCTTCCAGCAGGTCCTGGTCGACGAGCCGAGCGTGGAGGACACCATCTCCATCCTGCGCGGACTGCGCGAACGCCTGGAGATCTTCCACGGCGTGAAGATCCAGGACACCGCGCTGGTGTCCGCGGCCACCCTCAGCCACCGCTACATCACCGACCGGTTCCTGCCCGACAAGGCCATCGACCTCGTCGACGAGGCCTGCGCCCGGCTGCGTACCGAGATCGACTCGATGCCCGCCGAACTCGACGAGATAACCCGCCGCGTCACCCGCCTGGAGATCGAGGAAGCAGCCCTCTCCAAGGAGACCGACCCCGCGAGCCAGACCCGCCTCGAGGAACTGCGCAAGGAACTCGCCGACCTGCGCAGCGAGGCCGACGCCAAACACGCCCAGTGGGAGGCCGAACGGCAGGCCATCCGCCGTGTGCAGGAGCTGCGCCAGGAACTGGAGCAGGTCCGCCACGAGGCGGAGGAGGCCGAACGCGCCTACGACCTCAACCGCGCCGCCGAACTCCGCTACGGCCGTCTCCAGGATCTGGAGCGCCGGCTGAAGGCCGAGGAGGAGCGACTGGCCGCCAAGCAGGGGCAGAACCGGTTGCTGCGCGAGGTGGTCACCGAGGAGGAGATCGCCGAGATCGTCGCGTCCTGGACCGGCATCCCCGTTGCCCGTCTCCAGGAGGGCGAACGCGAGAAGCTGCTGCGCCTCGACGAGATCCTGCGCGAGCGCGTCATCGGTCAGGACGAGGCTGTCAAGCTCGTCGCCGACGCCATCATCCGCGCCCGCTCCGGCATCCGCGACCCTCGCCGTCCCATCGGCTCGTTCATCTTCCTCGGTCCCACCGGCGTGGGGAAGACCGAGCTGGCCAAGACGCTCGCCCGGGCCCTGTTCGACTCCGAGGAGAACATGGTGCGCCTCGACATGAGCGAGTACCAGGAGCGGCACACCGTCAGCCGGCTGGTTGGGGCCCCGCCCGGATACGTCGGCTACGAGGAGGGCGGTCAGCTCACCGAGGCCGTACGCCGCAAGCCGTACTCGGTCGTGCTGTTCGACGAGATCGAGAAGGCGCACACCGATGTCTTCAACACCCTGCTGCAGGTCCTCGACGACGGCCGCATCACCGACGCCCAGGGCCGCACCGTCGACTTCCGCAACACCGTGATCATCATGACGTCCAACATCGGCTCCCAGTACCTCCTCGACGGCGCCACCGCCGAGGGCGAGATCAAGCCGGACGCCCGCGCCCTGGTGATGGGCGAGCTGCGCGGGCACTTCCGCCCGGAGTTCCTCAACCGCGTCGACGACATCGTGCTGTTCAAGCCGCTCGGTGAGCAGCAGATCGAGCGGATCGTGGAGCTGCAGTTCGACGAACTGCGACGCCGCCTCGCCGAGCGTCGCATCACCGTGGAACTCACCGAGGCGGCCCGAGAGCTCATCGCCCACCAGGGCTACGACCCGGTGTACGGGGCCCGGCCGCTGCGGCGCTACATATCCCACGAGGTCGAGACACGTGTCGGGCGCGCCCTGCTGCGCGGCGACGTCCAGGACGGCGCGACGGTCCGCGTGGACGCCGAGCACGGAGAGCTGGTGGTGACCTACGAGCCGCCGGAGGAAGTGAAGGGAGCGAGTGCCGCGTGAGTACCGTGCAAGCCACCACCGCCACCTGCCCGCACTGCGGACGCACGAACCGGGTACCGGTGGCTGCCGAGGGCCACCCCAAGTGCGGCAACTGCAAGCGGCCTCTGCCCTGGATGGCCGACGCGGGCGACGACGACTTCGCCGAGGTCGTCGAGCGGGCCACTGTGCCCGTCGTCGTCGACCTGTGGGCCACCTGGTGCGGCCCCTGCCGCATGGTGACCCCGGCGCTGGAACAGGTCGCCACCGACCTCGCGGGAAAGATCAAACTGGTGAAGGTCGACATCGACAAGAACCCGCGCCTGGCGCAGCGGTTCGAGGTGCAGGCAGTACCGACGCTGCTGATCCTGGACAAAGGACAGACCATCGCCCGGCAGGCGGGTGCCGCACCCGCTCCGACCCTGCGGCGGTGGGTGGAGCAGTCGATCGCCGGCCGCGGGCCGGCCGGGAAAGGATGACCGGCCATGACCGTACGGACCGATCCCCACCTCGCCCTCGTACGCCCCGTCCTCCCTCGCGCCCGGGGGTGCGAGGAGTGCATGGCCACCCACTCCCCCTGGGTGCACCTCAGGGTCTGCCTGACCTGCGGCCACGTCGGCTGCTGCGACTCCTCGCCGAACCGGCACGCCCGCCGTCATGCCGCCGCCGACGGCCATCCGATCGCGGCGTCGCTTGAGCCCGGCGAGAACTGGCGGTGGTGCTTCGTCCACGAGGCGTTCGTGTGATGTCCGGCGACGAGACGCGGCCGGGCGCAGCACCACTGCCGGGCGAGCCGGAGGAAAGGGTCCCCTTCGAGACTCCCGACATCTACGGTGCCTATCCGCGCCTGTCGGACGCCGAGATGGCCCGCCTGGCACAGCGCGGCCGGCGGCGCACGGTGGACGCCGGTGATGTGCTGATCCGGGAGGGGGAGCGGTGCGAGGCGTTCTATGTCGTCCTCAGTGGGTCGATCGCCGTCGTCGAGGGCTACGGCACGCCCGGCGAACGGCTGCTACGGGTCCACGGCCCTGGCCGCTTCATCGGCGAACTCGGCCTCCTGACCGGACAGGTGGCCTTCTACACCGCCGTGGTCAGGGAGCCCGGCGAAATCCTGGAACTGTCCGTGGACCAACTGCGTGACCTGGTGACCCAGGATCCCTCGCTGGGCGATGTGGTACTGCGCGCCTGCCTGGGCCGCCGTGCCCTGCTCGTCGGGCAGGGCGCCGGTTTCCGCATCATCGGCTCGCGCTACTCGCCCGACACCCGGCGGATCCGCGAGTTCGCCGCCCGCAACCGGCTACCGCACCGCTGGATCGATCTGGAGACGGACCAGGAGGCCGAGGCGCTGCTGCGCCGCTTCGGGGTCGGTCCGGAGCAGACGCCGCTGGTGATCTGGCGGGACACGACCCTGCTGCGCAATCCGAGCAACGCCGAACTGGCCCGGTTGATCGGCCTGCCGCCGCTGCCGTCGGGCAACGGCCACGGCGATCTCCTCATCGTCGGCTCCGGGCCGGCCGGTCTCGCCGCCGCGGTGAACGCTGCCTCGGAGGGCCTCGGAACAACCGTGGTCGAGGCGCTTGCCACCGGCGGCCAGGCGGGGAGGTCCTCTCGCATCGAGAATCTGCTGGGCTTCCCGACCGGCATCTCCGGCGCCGAGCTCGCCGAGCGCGCTGTGCTGCAAGCACACAAGTTCGGCGCCCACATCAGCATTCCGGCGGAGGCCGCCCGGCTCGAACGGCGGGATGACCACTACGCCGTCGGGTTCACCGACGGCAGCGAGATCACCGCTCGTACCCTCGTCGTGGCCACCGGCGCCCACTACCGCCGCCTCGAAGTGCCCGGCATCGAACCGCTGGAGTACGCGAGCGTGCACTACTCGGCGACCGTCTATGAGGCCCAGCAGTGCCGTACCGACCCGGTGGCGGTGGTGGGCGGCGGCAACTCCGCGGGCCAGGCCGTGCTCTTCCTGGCCGGGTACGCGCCGCAGGTGTACCTGCTCGTCCGTGGGCCGAGCCTCGAGGAGCACATGTCCCGCTACCTGATCGATCAGGTCGAACGCCATCCGCGGGTACACGTGCTGCTGCGGACCGAGATCACCGAGGCCATCGGCGACAAGGTCCTGGAGGCGGTCACCGTGGTCGACCACCGTACGGGCGAGCACCGCCGCCTCGAGGTGCGGGCCCTGTTCGTCTTCACCGGCGCCGACCCGCACACCGAGTGGCTCTCCGGCGCGCTCGCCCTCGACGCGCGCGGCTTCGTGCTCACCGGCGCGGACGCTCAGGCCGCCTGCTCCATCCCCGACCTGTGGCAGAGCCAGGGCCGCGACTGCCTGACGCTGGAGACCAGCCTGCCCGGCGTCTTCGCCGCCGGCGACGTCCGCAGCGGCTCGGTGAAACGCGTGGCCTCCGCGGTCGGCGACGGCGCGATGAGCATCCACTTCGTGCACCGCTACCTGGGCCACACGGTCGAGCCCGGCAGCACCGACGACTCCCCGCAGACCCGTCCGAAGGAGTCCGCTTGGCTCGCATGACACCAAGGGGACGACGAGATCACCAGAAGGAGAAGGAGGCGATGGGAATGGCCACTCCCGTCCGGCACCACCGAGGTGCCGTAACGCCGGCCAGGCCGCTCGGCTGGGCACGCAATCCGCTGACGGAGTTCGACCAACTGCTCAACGAGATGAGCGGGCTGATCGAATCCACGGTGGGAGGTACGGCGCCCACAGTCGCGTGGACACCCCTGGCGGATGTCACGGAGACCGACGAAGCCTTCCACGTCGAGATCGAACTCCCCGGCGTCAAGAGCAAGGACATCGACGTCGAGGCGAGCGGCCAGGAGCTGGTGGTCACCGGAGAGATCAAGGAGAGGGAACGCCAAGGCGTCCTGCGCCGGAGCACCCGCCGCACCGGGGCCTTCGAGTATCGGCTGCGGCTGCCCGGAGAGGTCGACACGGACAAGATCAATGCGCAGATGTCGGACGGGGTGCTCAGCATCACCATCCCCAAGGCCGAGGTCGCACGGCCCCGGCGCGTCGAGATCAGCGAGACGAGTGAAGGAACCGGAAGCAACGGCTGACGCGCACGCCGCGGTTCCGGACACCCGTCCGGAACCGCGGCCGGGCCGGCGGCCGCGACATCCGGGGTGAGTCGTGCATGACGTCCTGTGTCACAAGCCCTCACGCGGTGGAGATTCGCCACCGGCCCGCTTGCGGCGCCGCAGGCGCCAGGCGCGCAGCAGCCGGAGGGGCAGCAGACCCAGCGGTGCTCGCCGGCCCAGGTCCGCCAGATCCTCGCGGTCGAATGCCCGTGCGTAACGCTCGGCGTCCTGCGGCGTCGGATACCGCTTGCTTCCCTTCGCTCCGCACTCACGCACGCAGTGCCAGAGCATCGTGTCGCCCTCGCTGAGAAAGCGATAACGGTGTCCGAGAAGGCGGCAGCGCAGCACAGAAGACACCCTAGACGGACCGGCCCACTCCGGCCTGTTCTGTTCCACTCATGGCAACAGTCCATGGCGCTGAACAAGGAGGCATGGCATGAGCACCACTGCCGAGCTTGGTGTCGTCACCACCAAGGTCCCCGCCCGGCTTGACCGGCTGCCGTGGTCCCGATTCCATTGGCGGATCGTCATTGGTCTGGGAACCGTCTGGATTCTGGACGGACTCGAAGTCACGATCGTAGGGGCGGTCGCCGCCCGCATGACCGAGCCGGGCAGCGGCATCAACCTGACCAGCGCCCAAATAGGGACTGCCGCCGCCATCTACGTGGCAGGCGCATGTGTGGGCGCACTCCTGTTCGGAAGGCTCACCGACCGCTACGGGCGCAAGAAGCTGTTCATGGTCACGCTCGGCATCTACATCCTCGCCACCGTCGCGACCGCGTTCGCCCACGACGCCTGGTACCTCTACCTCGCCCGGTTCGTCACCGGTATGGGCATCGGCGGAGAGTACGCCGCGATCAACTCGGCCATCGACGAACTGATCCCGGCCCGCAACCGCGGGCAGGTGGATCTGGCCATCAACGGCAGCTACTGGGTCGGTTCCGCGCTCGGCAGCCTGGTCGCCGTGCTGCTTCTCAACGAGAGTCTGCTGGCAGCCAACCTCGGCTGGCGGCTGGCCTTCGGTCTGGGCGGCATCCTGGGCCTGGGGATCCTGCTGGTACGCCGCCATGTGCCGGAGAGTCCACGCTGGCTGTTCATCCACGGGCGTGAAGACGAGGCGGAACGCATCGTCGACCGGATCGAGGCCGAGGTGCGCCAGGAGATCGGCCGCGAGCTGCCGGAACCGGGCGAGGCGGTGACCGTACGGCAGCGCAAGGTCATCCCGTTCCGGGAGATCGCCGGCACGGCTCTGCGGCGGTACCGGCGTCGCGCCCTTCTCGGTCTGGCGCTCTTCGTCGGACAGGCGTTCCTGTACAACGCGATCGTCTTCGACCTGGGCACGATTCTGAACGGCTTCTTCGACATCGGCTCCGGCACGGTCCCCTACTTCATGGCCCTCTTCGCCATCGCGAACTTCCTCGGGCCACTCCTCCTCGGCCGGCTGTTCGACACCGTGGGCCGAAAGCCGATGATCGCGGGCACCTACTTCGGCTCGGCAGTCGTGGCAACCCTCCTCGCCATCCTGATGATCAGCGGCTCCCTGACGGCATGGTGGTTCTTCCTGCTGGTCTCGGTGACCTTCTTCGTGGCCTCCGCGGGAGCGAGCTCGGCCTACCTGACGGTGAGCGAGGTCTTCCCCATGGAGACCCGGGCCTTGTCCATCTCGCTGTTCTTCGCGATCGGCACGGCCGTGGGCGGAATCACCGGCCCGCTGCTGTTCGGCCATCTGATCCAGAGTGGCAACGCGGACCTGGTGGCCATCGGATTCCTGGTCGGAGCGGCAGCCATGGCGCTGGGCGGGCTGGCCGAGGTCTTCTTCGGTGTCCGGGCCGAACAACAGTCCCTGGAGAACATCGCGCGGCCGCTCACCGCTGAGGAAGCCGACGCAGCCTGGCGCAACGAGCCCGCGCCCCAGGACGTACGGGACCGCAGCCGGCCCGAGCACGTTCGGCGGGCCGCGGAGGAGCGGAAACAGCGGATCGACGACCGCACCGCCCGCCGCCGGGAGCGGGAGAGCGCCGGCGCCCGCCGCTACCGTCCGGGCACCGGACCGGGCAGCAGGATGTACTCGCCGGGAATGGCAGGCACCACGGGAGCGGCAAGCCGTACGTCCGCCATGGCCGACCAAAGCCTCGACGACGAGGTCGAACAGATAGCCCACTCGCTCCAGGAATCCGGTCCGACGAGCCGCGAGCAACTCGAACAGTCCGTGGGCGGCCGTTCCTGGGGCCCCGGACGCTTCCGCCGTGCCCTGCGTGAGTCCGAGCGCGAGCACCGGGCCAAGGTCCTTGCGAACGGCAGGTACGCGCCGGGGGACGGATCCGACCGGCCCCCCAGCGCACAGGAGGGCCCCCGAGACCAGCGGTGACCGGGCAGTAGGAGGCAGCGATGAAGTACGACGAATTCCTCGCCCGTGTACGTGAGCGAGGCGAATACAAGGACAGGAACGAAGCCGAAGGCGTCACCAACGCCGTGCTGGAAGTGCTGGCCCAACGGATCAGCCCGGGCGAGGTCGAGGATCTCGCATCCCAGCTGCCCGGCCCGTTGGGAGACGTCCTGCTGCAGGCCAGGCCGGCGCAGGCCGAGAGCTTCGGGATCGAAGAGTTCTACCGCCGGGTCGCCGAGCGCACCAACGCCCGGCCGCGTACGGCGCAGTGGGACGCCAGCGCGGTCCTGACCACCGTTGCCGACGCTGTCACCGGCGGAGAACTGAATCAGATCATCAGCCAACTCCCCTCAGGCTATGCGGTCCTGTTCGGCAAGGCCGACCTGGCTGACTGAGGCCTGAGGCACACAGAACGAAAGGCCCACAGAAATGGTTGACACAGGTTTCTCCTCGTTCGACACCATGGTGGACAAGGCGAATCGGCTCCTCAAGGACATCGAGGAAGCCTTCGGATGGCCAAAGAGTCGGCGTAGGCAGTCCTACGCGGCGCTGCGGGCCGTGCTGCACCCGCTCCGGGATCGTCTCCCGGTGGACACGGCCGTACAGTTCGGCGCCCAGCTGCCGACCATCATCAGGGGCATCTACTACGACGGCTGGAAACCAGCCGAAGTGCCCGTGAAGATGCACAATGACGAGTTCCTCGCACGGGTCCGGCAGGAATTCCCCTATGCGGTGGAGGGTGGCACCGAGAGGCTGGTACGCACCACCCTGCACACTGTGGCCCTTCACGTGAGCACCGGCGAATGGGAGCATCTCAAAACCCGGGTGCCGGACTCGTTCGGCGCGCTCATGCCTGACGTGGAGGACGTGGAGAAGGAGAAGGAGGCGGAACTGGTCACGGATCAGGGGGCTGCCACTCGAACAGCAGAATAGTGGCGTCGTCGGTGAGTTTGTTGTGCCGGTGCTCGAGGATGGCATGGATCAGCAGGCGCAGCACTTCCGGAGCGTTCTGCCCCGCTGCCGTCGACCGGATGATGTAGTCGGTGAAGCGCTCCAGGCCGAACTCCTCGCCCTCCTCGTTTCGTGACTCCACGACGCCGTCCGAATAGAGCAGTATGCGGTCACCGGGTTCGAGGCCGATCTCGTGCACCTGACGGTCGGTCTCGGCGAGACTCGCGGGCAGACCCAACGGAGGCTCAGCCGGCCGCTCCAATGCCTTGTCGAGCAGACGGTGGCGACGGATGAGCAACGGAGCCGGATGACCGCAGTTGCACCATGTGAGCACACCGGTGCGCATGTGCAACTGCGTGAAGACACCCGTGCAGAACTGCTCCGGAAGCCACTTCGCCAGCGCGTCGTCCACTTTGCCCACGAGTTCGTTGAGGCCTGCCCCGTTGCGTCGGGCATTACGGCAGCCCGCCATGGCGACAGCGGTGGTCAGTCCGGACGCCAGATCGTGCCCCATGCCGTCAAGGATGGTGGTGTGCAGGATGTCCTCGGTGAAGACGTGGTCGAAAGCATCGCCGCCCAATTCGTACGCAGGCTCGAGAGCCGCCGTCGAAACAACCCGCCCGGTGCCGATCGACCGGGGCGGGAGAAAGGCCCTCACCATCTCCGTGTGCAGATGCATCGGCCTGGTCCGCATGCGCTGCGCGATGGTGTCGCTGTAGGTGCGCTTGGATGTGATGATCAGCGCGAGGAGCATCGCCGTCGTTCGGCAGCGCCGCAATGTGCGCCCGTCGAGGGTGCCCATGGTCCAT
This sequence comes from Streptomyces sp. NPDC052079, assembly GCF_040680275.1. NCBI lineage: Bacteria > Bacillati > Actinomycetota > Actinomycetes > Kitasatosporales > Streptomycetaceae > Streptomyces > Streptomyces sp. NPDC052079. Next base: position 235,464 of record NZ_JBFAWL010000003.1, on the reverse strand, counting down.
TTCAGAACGCCCAGCCGCTCCGCTCCGTCGGCCAGGGGCAGCCAAACGTTCAGCTCGTCGGACGGGGTTTCCGCCACTCGGAGAGAGTTGGTGCGGTACGTCCATCCCGCCAGCGACGTCTCGAGATCCAGATCCGGCTCGCCCTCGACAAACGGCACCAGCACCCTTTGCTGGAGGTCGACCAGATAGATCGCTGCGGTCCCCAGGCCCATGGCCTCGGCGTACCGGTTCAGGACGATGGGCAATTCCGCGGGTGATGCCAGCTGGGCCGCCCTGACGAATTCCTCCAGCAGCAGCTCCGCCGACCCGACGGACGCGTTCCTGTCCATGCACTCGATGATTCCCGAGACGACCAGCCGCGCAAGCCGCACACCGGTCCGCCGGCTTCAGGGGGGCGGGGCCCGCCGCGGCTTACAGAAGCAGGTCGAAGACGGCTCGGGCTTCGTCCCAGTGCCGGGTCTGGGGGTTCTTCAGGTCGGGGTGGAGGATCTTGAAGCTCTCGGCAAGGGCGAGGCTGAGTCCGCCGATGATCTCCGGATAGGCGGCCTCGGTGTCCGGGTCGGGCGTGCGGTCGAGCGGGGGGTGGGTGGCCAGCTGTTCAAGGATCGGCTTGAGTTCTACTTCCTCGTCGATGTTCCGGAAGCGATGAATGCTCTCCTGCAGGCCTTTCGTGATCGGCAGGTCGGAGGTCTGGATGATGTCGCGCGCGTTGGCCTTGGCCGTGGCCTGGGCGACGGTCAGCAGATCGTAGAGCTTGGCGTCGACGAAGTCGCTGTAACGCTTGAGATCGTTCTTGTCGACGTCCAGCCCTGCGGCCGTACGGAAGAACCTCTCGAACCTGGCGATGGACATCACGGTCATGATGGCAACCTCCGGCTGCGGGCGCCGGGGCGGCTCCCAGCCGCCCTGTCTTTCAGCCAGGGTGGCCGATGGGGCGCGGGAACGCATGCGCACGCCGGGCCCAACCGGCCCAACCCGCATTGCCCTGTCAGGCCCAGCCGGCAGTCGCGGACCGTCCCGCGTGGCGACGACGCCGATCCGGGGGCATCATCTGTGGGGAACCTGCGGTCGCGTGGCAGCCGACGAGAAAGGTCCAGCCATGACGAAGTCGTCGGAGGGCGCTACGGTCGTGGCCCTCCTGGCTGATCCGGACGCGCCGACGGAGGTCGCTCAGCGTATCGCCCGGAGACTTCCTGATCGGCTCGCCAAAAAGTCGGGCGAGGAGCGACAGTTCGACGTCACGGTGGTCAGTGAGCCCATCACCGCAGGGGCCGCCGAGGACCCGCCCACCGTGATGCGCCGGATCATGGAACGCGCAAACGGAGAGGACTGGGACATCGTCGTAGCCCTCACCGACCTTCCGCTGCACTCGCACGGACGCAAACTCGTGGTGGATCTGAGTTACGAATACAGCCTGGCGCTGCTGTCCCTTCCCTCGCTGGGAGGCTGGCGGCAGGAGACGAGGGCCCTGAGGGCCGTGGAGAAGGCCGTGCTCAGCCTGGCGGGCCGTCGGGACGCCGAGGCTGAGGAAGAGACGCGAGGTGCACCGCCGCAGCGGCCCTTCGACGAGCCTCTCGCGCCCGTCCGTCCGGACCCGTTCGTTGAGGACGAGAGCGCCGATCTTCGGTATATCACCGGCGGTCCGCGCGGAAACATGAGGGTGCTCGTCGGCATGGTCCGGGCCAACCGGCCGTGGCGGCTGGTGCCGGGCTTGTCGAAAGGTCTGGCGGCCGCACTCGCGACGGGAGCGGTTGCCACCGTGAACGGCGTCATCTGGAGTCTGGCCGTTACCCTGAGCACGCCGCGTCTCGTGATCGCCATGGTGGGATCCGTCGCACTCATGACCGGCTGGCTGATCGTGGACGCGCACCTGTGGCACCGAAAATCGGAGGTCTCGCCGGAAGCGTGGAAGAGGGCGGTTCTGTACAACGCCTCGACAGTCCTGACCGTGGGTATCGGGGTGCTCGTCTGCTACGTGGGATTGCTGGTCATCAACCTTGCGTGGGCCTATTTCATCCTCACCGGCCAGGTGTTCACCATGTTTGCGCGGACCCCGTTGCGCGCCGGCGAGTACCTGACGCTGGCCTGGCTCGTCGCTTCGGTCGCCACGGTGGGCGGTGCGCTGGGATCAAGTCTGGAAAGCGACGAGGCGATCCGAGCAGCCGCCTACTCCAAGCGCGAACAGCAACGTCGCGAGAGGCTTCAGAAACACCGCGGTGACTAGCCGGGGTCCGAGGCGGGGCATACGGCGGTGGTAGGTCATCGTCCGGATGGAGGTGGCCTCCTCCGGGGGGCGGAGGCGGTCACGCCCTGGGAGGAGGTGCGGCGACCGTTGCTGCCGCCACGATCGAGAGGTGCCCGCATCCCGGAACCTCATCGATCGGAGTCACGTCGTGCCGAAGCCGGTTCTGTGCGCCGTCGCCGTTGTCGCTCTCGGCGCTACGGTGACCGCCCCGGCCGCCGTAGCGCCGCCCGAGCCCCCGCCGGCCGCCGCGGAGGCGGTCCGGGTGACCGTCGACGCCGCCTCCGGTGCGGGCGCCTTCCCCGCCCTGTCCGGGGACCGGAACCCCAGCTGACGACGTGCGGGCACCGGCCGCCGCCCTCACGGGGGGTGGGGCGGCGGCCGTCCGCTTGCCCGCTAGGGTCGGACGTGGGCGGAGAGCATGCGGGAGCGAGGCACCATGGGCGACTTCTGGCCGGTACCTGAGGCGCTGAGCTACCTGGAAGGCCGCTGGCGGGCGGAGCGGACCGTGCGGGACCTGGCGAGCGGCGACGGGGGCCGCTTCGAGGGGACGGTCGTCTTCGGCCCGCTGGTGGGCGGCGGCCTGCTGTACCGGGAGTCCGGCGACTTCACCTGGCGGGGCGTCACCCGGCCCGCGGAGCGGACCCTGCGCTTCCTGCCGGGGCCGGACGGTACGGCGGACGTACGGTTCGCGGACGGCCGGCCGTTCCACGACCTGGACCTCAGGACCGGCCGGTACGTCGCCGACCATCCCTGCTCGGCGGACCTCTACCGGGGCGAGTTCACCGTTCGGGACGCCGGCCACTGGCGGGTGGTCTGGCGGGTGCGAGGTCCCGCCAAGGATCTGGAGCTGACCACCGGCTACGCGCGCATCGGCTGAGCCGAGACCCCTTCCAGGCGCAGGCTCCAGCGGCCCGCCCGGCCGGTGACACTGATCGTCGACAGCGAGCGGACGTCGATGCTCCAGTACGTGGCGGGCGGCGCCTTGAGCACGTACACCAGGGCCGCGCGGATCACCGAGGGCTCGGCCACGGCGACGACCCGGCAGCCGTCCTCGACCGGCCGGGTGTCCAGCCAGCCGCCGACACGGCCGATGAAGTCCATCAGCGACTCCCCGCCGTACGGCGTGGCGCGCGGGTCGGCCAGCCAGGCGTCCACGGACTCCGGCTCCCGGGCCATCGCCTCGCCCAGGGTGAGCCCCCGCCACCGGCCCATGTCGCAGTCGCGCAGGGCCAGCTGCACCAGCGGTGCGTAGCCCAGCCCCTCCCCGGTGGCACGGCTGCGCGGGGCCGGGGAGCAGTAGCGCAGATCGGCCGCCGCGAGCGGCAGCAGTTCGGGCGCGGCCCGTTGCACCTCGTTCCATCCGGCCTGGTCCAGCGGCCGGAGGTCCTCGAAACGCTCCGCGAGCACCGAGGAGCTCCCCGCGGCGGCGACGAACGTGACCCGGAGTGCCATGCGGCGATCGTCAGTCGCCGGAGTCAACTGGTCAAGAGGTGCCGCCCCGCCGTCACTCCGGGTGGCCGTCGACTTACTGGCTGGTAAGGACGCGCCGGACAAGTCGCCCGAAACGTCGTCCCGCCGGTCTCACTCGAAGGCGAGCGCCAGGTAGTGGTCGGGCCGGTCCAGTGGGCGGAACCCCAGCTTCTCGTAGACGGCGTGCGCGTCGTGCGTGGCCAGCATGACGCGTTTCGGCCCGTGGGAGCGCAGCTCCTCCCGTGCGGCCGCGACCAGCGCGGTACCGATCCCCTTGCCCCGCGCCGACGGGTCGACGTACACATCGCACAGCCAGGCGAACGTCGCCCGGTCGGTGACGACTCTGGCGTAGGCCACCTGGTCCCCCGAGACCGTCTCGTAGACGCCGAAGTTGAGCGAGCCCCCTATCGCCCGGTCCTGCTTGTCCCGGGACCGGCCCAGCGCCCAGTACGCGTCGGTGGACAGCCACCGGTGCACCCGGGCGGCGTCGATCCTGGCGGGGTCCGTGGAGATCTCGTAGCCCTCGGGCAGGCGCGGGATGTCGGTCATGGCGGGATGCTCCCAGGCCGCCGGGCCCGGCGTCGAACCCTTATCCCAGCACCTCGTCGCAGGCGGTGCGCAGCCTCCGTACGCCCTCGGCGATCTCCCCTGTGCCGGCCACCGCCGCGAAGCTCAGGCGCAGGTGCCCGGCGGGGGGTTCCGCGCTGAAGTAGGGGCGGCCGGGGGTGACGGCGACGCCGGCGCGCAGGGCGGCGGCGGTCAGGGCGGGCTCCGCCGCGCCTTCGGGGAGCCGCAGCCACAGGTGGTAGCCGCCGGACGGGATGTGCGGCAGGGCGAGTTCGGGCAGCCGCAGGCGGAGGGCGGCCGTCGTGGCGTCCCGGCGGACCCGCAGCTCGGCGGAGATCGCGCGCAGATGACGCGGCCAGGCGGCCGAACCGACGAGCTCCAGCGTGGCCTCCTGCAGCGGGCGGGGCACGAAGAAGGTGTCCACGACCTGGATGGCCCGCAGCCGCTCCAGGACCGGCCCGTGCGCGGCCAGGGCGCTCACCCGGAAGCTTGGTGAGGTCGCCTTGGTCAGCGAGCAGACATGCACCACCACTCCGTCCGGGTCGTCGGCGGCGAGCGGTCGCGGCAGCGGGCCCGCGTCCTCGTGCACCAGACGCCGTACGAAGTCGTCCTCGACGACGAACGCGCCCGCCGCCCGGGCGATGCCCAGCACCTCGCCCCGCCGGCCGGGGGCGAGCACGGCGCCGGTGGGGTTCTGGAACAGCGGCTGGCAGACGAACACCCGGGCGCCGCTCGCCCGGAACGCGTCCGCGAGCAGCGCGGGCCGTACGCCGTCGGCGTCCACCGGGACGGGCACCGGGCGCAGTCCGGCCGCGCGGGCGATGGCCAGCATGCCCGGGTAGGTCGGCGACTCGACGAGCACGGGCGCGCCCGGAGGCGCGAGGGCGCGCAGGGCGGTGGTGAGCGCGGACTGTCCGCCCGACGTGACGAGCACCCCGGCCGCCGTCACCGGGCCGCCGATGCTCCGTGCGAACCACTCGCGCAGCTCCGGCAGCCCTTCCATGGGCGGCCGGCCCCAGGCACCCGGCCGGCGCCCGGCCCGGGACAGGGCCGCCGCCATGGCCCGCTCGGGCTGCAGGGAGGGATGCAGATAGCCGCCGCTGAACTCGATCACGCCCGGCGGCGGCGCGGCCAGCGAGACCAGCACGCCGGAGGCGTCCACCGAGCGCGGTACGAGGTCACCGGCGCCGTCGGCGCTGAGGGCGACCTCCTGCCAGGAGGTGTCGCCCGCGGGAGCGGCGGAGGCGCGGGGCTGGGCACGAAAGGCTCCGGCGCCGGGCCGGGTGACCACGAGACCCTCGGCGGCGAGCGTCGCCAGGGCCCGGGAGACGGTCACGGGACTCACCCGGAACCGCTCCACCAGGGCACGGCTGGACGGGAGCTTTCCACCGGGAGAGTAGCGGTCCAGCTCCCGCCGCAGCTGCTCTGCCAGCTCACCGACACTGCTACGCTCATGCATGAGAGCACAGAGTAGCGCTACTACCGCCCCTCCGATAGCAGTCACCGCTCCCCGGGACCGCGGCTTCGGCACCCTGCAGGCCGCCCTCGGCGTCGTCGCCTTCTCCCTCACCTTCCCGGCCACCGCCTGGGGCCTCGAGGGCTTCGGCCCCTGGTCGCTGGTGGCCGTGCGCAGTGTGCTGGCGGCGCTGATCGCGGGCGGCTGTCTGCTCGCGCTGCGCATACCGCCGCCGGACCGCAGGCACTGGCCGGGACTCGCGGTGGTGGGCGCCGGGGTGGTGCTCGGCTTCCCGATGCTGACCACCCTGGCGTTGCGGACCTCGACCACCGCACACGCGGCCGTCGTGGTGGGCCTGCTCCCGCTGACCACGGCCCTGCTGTCCGCCCTGCGCGTCGGCTCCCGTCCCTCGCGCACGTTCTGGGTGGCGGCCCTCGCCGGAGCGGCCGCGGTGGTGGCGTTCACCGTGCGGCAGAGCGGCGGCGCTCTGACCACGGCGGACCTGTATCTCTTCGCGGCCCTGCTGGTCTGCGCGGCCGGTTACACCGAGGGCGGCCGGCTGGCCCGGGTGATGCCGGGCTGGCAGGTGATCGGCTGGGCGCTGGTCCTCTGTCTGCCGCTCACCCTGCCCGCCGCCGCGGCCGCACTGGCTCTCGAACCCGTACGGCTGACCGCCCACAGCGTGACCGGCCTGCTGTGGGTGGCGGCGGGCTCGCAGTTCCTGGGGCTGATCCTCTGGTACCGGGGCATGGCGTCCATCGGAATCCCCAAGGCGAGCCAGTTGCAGCTCTCCCAGCCACTGCTCACACTGGTGTGGTCGGTGCTGTTGCTGAACGAGCACCTGACGGTGGCTGCCCCGCTGACGGCCGCGGCGGTGCTCATGTGCATCGCCGTGACGCAGCGGGCACGCGGTGGAGAGGAGGCCCGAATGCACGCAAGCGTGGGTGACCAGCTTGTCCAGCACGGCAGGGTGGTCGGCCAGCACGACAAGGTCGGAGAGATCGTCGAAGTGTTGGGCGAGGACGGCAACCCGCCCTTCCGCGTCCGCTTCGAGGACGGCCACGAGGGCGTGTGCTCACCCGGCCCCGACACGGAGATCCGGCACAGGACGCCGCAGCACTGAGTCAGCGCGGAGGGTTCGCGGACCGGCCGTAGTGGTCGGCGACCACCCGCGCCATCGCCCCGATCGGGTCGGCCGACACCTCACGGGCGGCGAAGAAGACGTGCCCGCGCACCTGCGGGTACGTCCCGGCCAGCGTGAGGTGGCGCGACAGCTCGGCCGGGTCCTGCCAGACCGCGGGCTGCGCCGGGCCGCCCGCCTTGTACAGCGCCTCACCGGCGTAGAGGCGCGTCCCGGAGCCCCGGACGACGTCGGCCCACCAGCGGACGAGCTCGGCGTAGTCGGCGGGGGCGAAGCCGATGTGCCAGTACAGCTGTGGGCAGATGTAGTCGATCCAGTTCTCCCGCGCCCATCTGCGGGTGTCGGCGTGCAGGTCGTCGTACGTCTGCACGCCCGCGCGGGTGGCGGAGCCGCGTGCGTCGGTCTCGGCGTTGCGCCACACCCCGAAGGGGCTGATGCCGAAACGCGTGCCGGGCCGGATGGCCCTGATCCCGGCGGCCATGTCGCGCACCAGCCGGTCGACGTTGTCCCGCCGCCAGGCCGCGCGGTCCGGGAAGGCTCCGCCGTAGGTGTCGTAGGCCAGGTCGTCGTCGAAGGTCTGGCCGGCAACCGGGTACGGATAGAAGTAGTCGTCGAAGTGCACCGCGTCGACCGGATACCGGCGCACCGCGTCGAGCATCGCCTCCCGCACGAAGGCGCGGACCTGCGGCAGTCCCGGGTTGTAGTAGAGCTTGCCGCCGTACCGCACGACCCAGTCCGGGTTGCGGCGCGCCGGGTGCGAGGGGGCGAGCCGGGCGGGGTCGGCGTGCAGGGCCACCCGGTACGGATTGAACCAGGCATGCAGTTCCAGACCGCGGGCGTGGGCCTCCTCGACGGCGGTGCCGAGCGGATCCCAGCCGGGATCGGCGCCCTGGGTGCCGGTGAGGTACCCCGACCACGGCTCGTGCGGCGAGGGCCACAGCGCGTCGGCGGTGGGCCGGACCTGGAGGATCACGGTGTTGAGCCGGGCGCGGACGGCGGTGTCGAGGACGGCGGTCAGCTCGGCACGCTGCCGGGCGGCGCTCAGGCCCGGCCGGGAGGGCCAGTCCCGGTTGGTCACCGAGGCCACCCACATGCCCCGCATCTCCCCGGCCGCACCGCCTCCGCCCCGCCCCGGGCCACCCGAGGCTCCGGGGCCCGGCCGGGGCGCGGCGGACGCCCGGGGCACCGTCGCCAGTGCGGCCGGCGCCATCGCCGTGAAGCCCCTGCGTGAGACCCGCCCCATCCCGCGCCCCTGCATACCCTCTGCATACCCTCGAAACAGCTGGTCGGCTACCGTCTCTCCCGGCCAGGACGCCCACCCCCGCGATCGATCATCGACATCTCGGAGTAACGTGCACGAACGGAGCAGGCGCCGGAACCCGGCACCCTGCCACAGCCGTAAGCAGTAGCGAAAGGGACGATGTGACCGACATCGAACGCGTCGGAGTGGTGGGCTGCGGTCAGATGGGCGCGGGAATCGCCGAGGTGTGCGCCCGGGCCGGACTGGACGTCATGGTCGCCGAAACCACCGGCGAAGCCCTCGAGATCGGCCGTACCCGGCTGTTCAACTCCCTGTCGAAGGCGGCCGAGCGCGGCAAGATCACCGAGGACGAGCTCGAGGCCACGCAGTCCCGGCTGAGCTTCACCACGGACCTCGGCGAGTTCGCCGACCGCGACCTTGTGATCGAGGCCGTGGTCGAGAACGAGCAGGTCAAGACCGAGATCTTCCAGGTGCTCGACCAGGTGGTGACCCGGCCGGACGCGATCCTGGCCTCCAACACCTCCTCCATCCCGCTGGTAAAGCTGGCGGTCGCCACCTCGCGGCCCGACCACGTCATCGGCATCCACTTCTTCAACCCGGCCCCGGTGCAGAAGCTCGTCGAGCTGATCCCGGCGCTCACCACCTCCGAGGGCACGCTGAGCCGGGCCCAGGTCTTCACCGAGAAGGTCCTTGGCAAGCACTCGATCCGCGCCCAGGACCGGTCCGGCTTCGTGGTGAACGCGCTGCTGATCCCGTATCTGCTCTCCGCGATCCGGATGTTCGAGTCGGGCATCGCCAGCCGCGAGGACATCGACAACGGCATGGAACTGGGCTGCGCCCACCCCATGGGCCCGCTGAAGCTGTCCGACCTGATCGGCCTGGACACGGTGGCCTCGGTCGCGTACTCGATGTACGAGGAGTACAAGGAGCCGCTGTACGCCGCTCCCCCGCTGCTCCAGCGCATGGTCGACGCGGGCCGGCTGGGCCGCAAGAGCGGCTCCGGGTTCTACACATACGGCTGACAACCCACGACCGGGGGGCAATTGGGGCGAAGCCCATGTGGCGGCGCCGGCCGGGGGGCAAGATGGCACGGTGCTTCCACCAAGGACGGCCTGGTCACGCCTGGCGATGTTCGGTTGCTCGTTACTGGCGGCCGGGTATGTGACCGGCTTCTACCTCAGCTCGGCGGACGGGGCGTTGCTGTCCGCACAGATCGCCGAGCAGCGGATCGACCGGCTGTCGTCCTATGAGCTGGGCGCACTGGTGGCCGGTGTGATCGTCAGCGCGTTGGTGTTGTCCGCTGTCCTGGCGGCCGTGCCGCAGGGCGTCCAGGACAGCAGGTCGTACTGGCGTGTCACCCGACTGCTGCGGACGTGGCACCGCCGGCGGCGGGACCACTTGCGGCTGCAGTGGTTGCGGCTGCGCCGCAGGGTCGAGGCCGACATCGCGTTACGCGGTCCCGTGTGGTGGTCCGGCACCCCCAATGACCAGGCGGAGCGGACGATCCGGGTGGACCGGATGGCCGAGACGCTCGCCGTCCGCTACCCGACGGACGACGCCCTGGTCCAGGCGACCGTAGTGGGCAATGTGCTCGCTGCCGCACGCCAGCGGATCGAGGACGTCTACGCGCTGGACGTCCTGCTCAGCTGGCCTCGTCTGTACCCGGTGCTGAGCCGGCGGATGCGCCGGGCGGCCGCTATGCAGCGCGCCGCTCTGGACGCGTCCGTGGCGGCGTGGGCGCTCGCCCTGGTCGTGCTGTGCGCGGTCCTTCCGGCGAACCTGGTGTGGGACAAGTACGACGTGCACGCCTGGGCGGCTCCGGCCGCGGTGGTGATCGCGGCCCGTATGGCGGCGGTACGGGCGGCGGTGCGGTACGCGACCACCGTACGGGTGGCTTTCGACCTGCACCGGTTCGACCTGTACGAGGCCCTTCACCTGCGCGCTCCGGCCGATCTGGACGAGGAGCAGGAGACCAACCGGGCCCTGTCCCGGCAGTGGCATCCGTACGGAGCCGCCCGGGTGCGGCACCCGGCACGGACCGGGGGCGTGCCGCGCGTGCCGTCGGCCGGCCCGGACGAGGCGTGGTGGCATCTCCCGGACGGCGACGTGACCCTGGGACGGGGTACCGCGGCTCCGGGCCGTACCACGCCCGCGGATGACGCGGATGACGCGTGGTGGGTGGCGGAGGAGGACGACGAGGGGTCCGCGTTCCGCGCCGGGACGCCGGACCTCCCGCCTCCCCCGTCCGTTCCCGGGGCACAGGGGCCGGTCTGGACGCGGCCCCCGTCGGGGGACGAGCACGGGGCGCAGCCGGTGCCCGGGCCTCCGGCGGAGGGGGAGGCCGGACCGGACGGGGACGAGGCGCAGCCGAGCAGCGCGGAAGCGGAGCAGGCCGCGCAGAAGACGGAGGAGGAGATCCAGAACCTCGCCTCCGCCGCGCGCGTGGGCGCGACCCTGGCCGCGGGCGGGACGATCGCGGCCGGAGTGAGCGGCGGTGTGGTGGCGACCGGAGGACTGGGAACCGTGGCCGGTGGAGTCATCCTTACCGCGGTCGCGACCTGGCTGAGCCTGCAGAAGTCGAAGAACGCCCCACCGGTCCCCGACACGGACGAGTCCCCCCTGCCCGCCCTCGGGTACGAGCACCGCGATACCGGCCCGTCGCTGCGGATCGAGGACTCCAGCCTGCGCAAGGCGCTGGATCCGCCGGCGCCCGTGGCGTTCCGCGGGGCCGTGGCGGTCACCATGGAGGACGCGGTCAGGGCCGAGGTGGTCGACGGCGAGCCGGAGTGGCGGCTGTGGCCGGGGCGGCCCGCGTCGCTCGTCGTCCTTCTCGCACTGGGCGCCATGGAGCAGAGCGCACCGCAGGCGCTGCTGGACGACGCCCCGGGCATCGCGGACGAGATGCTGGTGGTCGCGGGGCGGTCCGCGGGAGTCGTGGAACTGGACGTCGTACTGGACGCGCCGTTCCTCACCGTGACGCCGGGCCGGCACACCGTGCGCCTTCGGCAGGGGACGGACGGGGGCCCGGGCGGCACCCGGTGCCGGCACACGTCGGCGCTGATGGCACAGGAGCCGGGCACGTACGACATCCGGGTCGCGGTGTACGCGTCGGGCCGGCTGGTGCAGGCGCTGCCCGTGACCGTCGTCGTCGAGGACGGTGACGCCCCAGACCCTTCCGGGTTCTTGAGGGGCGTCGTGTGAGACGCCAGGCCGGATCACCGAACGTCACGATCGCCGCCCACGGTGACCGCGGCGGTCACCGGTTCCTGCTCACCGGGCCGGATGAATCGGAGGAGCCGCTCATCCTCGAGGTGGCCGACGGGGACGTGCTGCGCCACTGCACCGCCGGGTTCGCGCGGAGCGTGCAGCGCACGCGGGCGTTCTGGCTGCGGCCGTCCCGCATTCCGCTCCAGGACGCCGGTACGTCACTGCGGCAGCTCGCCGCCACAGGGCGCGTGCTGCTGACCAGCGTGCTGCGCAACGCCCGGGAGATCCACGACGAGCTGGGGGTCCGGATGCGCCGCTGGTGCCCCACCTGGGGGGACGAGGACGGAGCCGTCCCGGTCCTCCATGTGCAGGCGGGCACCCCGCAGTGGCTGCCGTGGGAGCTGCTGCCGCTCTTCGACCTCCACTGGGACGACAGCGTCGGGGACCACACCGAGCTCTGGCGGGCCGCCCGGATCTTCCCGGGACTGAGCACCGTGACGGAACGCGCGATGGAACGGCCGGGCCAGGCGGTGGGGCTGCGGGTCTCCGGTGGACGGCTGCCGCTGCGCTACCTCTGGCACGCGGGGTATCCGGGCGCGCAGGGCGAGTTGGGCTTCTTCCGCAGCCGCCCGGCCATCGCGCTGGAGGGGCCGTATCCGGGGGACGGCGGGCCGTACCCGGGGATGCATTCGTTCGCCCGGCATCTGGCGGACCCCGGCCTCGGCCCGGACGGCCGTCGGATGAACCATCCGCACCAGGTACTGCATATGTCGTGCCACACCACCGTCACCGGCGACGACGGCGAGGCGGCCAACAGGCTGGTGTTCCACCTGTCGTCCATGGCGAAGAGCGAGAAAGTGGTGGACGTGGAGGTCCACAAGGTGCTGTCCGACATGATCCCGGCCTGGGCCGCGGCGCCGAGGACCGTGGGTGGGCTCCCCCTCGTCTTCCTCAACGCCTGTTCGACCGCCCTCCATGATCCGCTGACCCTCCGGTCCCTCATGGAGCCGTTCGTCAAGAACCGCAATCCGAGTGTGATCGGCACGGTGGCCCATCTGCCGGACCGGATCGCCGAGTACTTCTCCCGGAGGTTTTACGAGGCACTGCTCGGCGGGCGGACCGTCGGCGAGTCCCTGCACACAGCGAAGTGGGACCTGCTGCAGACCCGGCGCAATCCTGTCGGGCTGTTGTACGCCCTCTACGGTGTCTCCACCCTCCAGGTGACGCCCGTGCCGGTGTCGGCGGCGTCCTGATTCCGGCTCTCCGCACAGCAAGGAAAGAGCGAGGAAAGGCAGCACGATGCAACAGGTCGGCAGTGTTCCGGAGGCGTTCTGGAACGAGATCCGGGGGCGCAACGAGCGGCTGCCGGTGTGGCTTCCCGGCACCCCGATGGAACTGGGTGACGTGGGGCGCTTCACCGGCAGCGGCTGGACCAAGTTCACCACGCTGGAGCGTCTGGGCGTGTCCGCCGGCCCGGAACCGGAAGGCGTGATGGGTGACTTCGAGTACGCGTCCCACGACGGGGTCCGGCGCACCGGTGCCCTCTCCGGCACGGCTGAGACCGCCGTCACGGCCGGGCGGGGCGCCGTCACCTACAGTTTCGAACGGGAGGGCTCCTTCGTGTTACGGGCCACCGGGGCGACGGTGCACCGGCTGGCGGACCTGCTCGATGTGGAGGAGGCCGTGCTGGAGCTGTACCGGCGCAAGAAGTGGCAGCGGGACCGGGTGGTCGTGACCGAGGTCGTGATGAGCGGGCCCAGCCTGGTGCTCGTGTCCGCGGGACGCCGGGCAAGCGTCACCGTGCGGATGAGCGGCGACACCGCGGTCGTCCCCGGCGCCCCGGGTGTGGCGGGCGCGGCGGTGAGGGCGCGTTTCGTGGTGGAGGAGCCGAGCAATATGGCGGCGAGCTTCGACGGCCCGGAACGGACGGCCGTGCTGTGGCGCGGCTTCCATGTCTCGGATCCGCTCTTCCGTAAGCCGCGTTTCGCCGAGCGGGGGGACGGGGACGGCGTCGTCGACGGGGTGGGGCCCTCCCAGGAGCCGTACTGCGAGGAGGTCGGGCATCTGCTGGACCTGGCGGAAGCGGGAGGCTGACGCGGGTGTCTCCCTCCCGCTCCCTCGGTGACCGGGGCCCGCGTGTCAGCGCGGGTCCTGGCCGAGCCGGAGGTGGTGCAGCAGGAGTAACGCGGCGGCCATGTTGGCGGCCGGGACCTCACCGGCGGCGACCAGGTCGGGAACCACCTTCAGGGGCACCCACTCCCGGCGGTCGGACTCGAAGTCGTCCACGGGGTGTCCGACGTACTCGCCTTCGCCGGCCCAGTAGATGTGGTGCCGGGCGTCGGTGAGTCCGTTGGACGGCTCGACGCTCATCAGATGGTGCAGGGGGCCGGGCCGCCATCCGGTCTCCTCCTCCAGCTCGCGTGCGGCGGCCCCGGCGATGTCCTCGCCGTCCTCGACCACGCCCGCCGCGAGCTCCCAGCCCCAGCTGTCGGTGATGAAACGGTGCCGCCACAGCAGCAGGACCTCGTTGGCCTCGTTCACCACCGTGGCCACGGCGACCGGCCGCAGTCGGATGAGGAAGTGGTCGAGGTGCTTGCCGTCCGGCAGTTCGACATCAGCGAGATTGACGCTGAACCAGCGGTTTGAGTACACGATTTGTTCGTTCTGTTTCGTCCACTGCATGGTTTTGCCACCTTCCGACGGGTTCCGGCGGGTCAGGGGCAATATCGCAGCAGCAGCCGTCCCGGCAGCAGGCGCACGGGAGGCCGCCCGCGGGGCAGTGGGAGGCGCGGCGGAGGCGCACGCCGGGCGGCGGTGTGCCTGAACTGCGGAAGTACGGAACTGCGTAAGTACGGACGGCCCGTCAGAGCGGTACCCGCAGCGCCCCGTCGATGAGTTCGGCCGCCTCGGCCGTGCCCGCGCAGCCGCTGCGCACCAGGTGCTCGCGCACCCCACGCAGCCGGTCGCGCAGCCGCTGCGACTCCATTCCCCGGGCCTGTTCGGCCATCTGTACGGCGATGACCACCGCCTTGTCGGCATTGCCCTGGCGCAGTTCGATGGTGCTCAGCATGGCCAGCCGGTGCACCCGGCCCCGGTCGTGCGCCGGGTTGTCCACGGCCGCCGCGGCGTGTTCCCCGGCCGCCGCCAGCTCGCCGAGGCTCAGCAGCGCCTCCGCCACCTGGACGTTGACCAGACCGGGCTGGACGTAACCGGTCTCGTCTGGTTCGTAACCGCGCCGGATGCGTTGCGCCGACTGCTCGGCCCGCCGGATGCACGCCAGGGCGCTGGTGCCGTCGCCGAGGTGCGCGTACGCCTTGGCCTGCATCGCGTAGAGGTCGGAGGCGAGCGCCGGGGTGATGTCGGCGCCGGCGGCACGCAGCGCGGCCTCCGCGAAGGCCACGGCCTGCCGGTACTCCCGCATGAACAGCGACTGGTTGACGAGCAGCGCGATCACATAGGCGCCGAGCCCCCGGTCCCCGCTCGCCTTCGCCAGCCGGAGCGCCTGGTGGAAGTAGCGCTGGGCGAGACCGTGCGCGTCCGAGTCGTACGCGCAGATGCCGGCGATGGCGACCAGGCCCCCGGTGGCCCGGTGCAGTTGGCGGCCGGTGGCGTCGGTGTAGCTGCCGCGCAGCAGCGGTGCGGCCTCCGCGTTGAGGAAGCCGACGATCCGGGCGCGGGTCGCCATGCCGCCGGCCTTGCGGTACATCTGCTCGTAGTGGGTGCGGGCGGCGCGCAGCATGTCGAGGTCGCCGGGGGTGACCCGGTGCCGGCCACCACGGGAGACGTCCACGTCCTCGGGCGGGTTCTCCCATTCCCACACGGGCATCACGGCGGGCGTGCCGGTGACCGCGGGCGCGCCGATGATGTGCGGGCGGCGCTGCTGGTCGGAGCGCCACAGGGCGGTGGCCCGCTCGACGAACCCGGAGAGCGAGCCGGTGTGCGGGACGGCCGGGTCGCCGGGCACACCGAGTCCGATGTCGTCGAGGGTGACCTGGCGTCTCAGTCGGGCGGCGAGTACCTCGCAGATCAGGTCGGGCACCTGTCCCCGGGGCCGCTGGCCCTTCAGCCACCGTGCCACGGCGGTGTGTTCGTATCTGAGGGTCAGACCGCGGGCCCGGCCGGCCTGGTTGACGTGCGCGGCGAGGCCGGTGTGCGAGATTCCGGCCTCGTCCAGGATCGCGTCGAGCAGAGTATTGGGCTGCATGCGGGCCCCCCGGTGGCTCAGTGCGGACAGGGTAGTGGCTGACCATTCACACGGGGTGTGAACGGAGTGCCCGGATCCGTAGTGTGCGCGCACTGTCGCGGAGAGTTTCCAGCCGGTTGACTGAATTGCCTCGAAAGAGGCCGGCCGGGCCGTCGGCTCCCCCTCGTACAGTGCGGCGGCCCGTTTGCGCGCCGTCCGCCCGGCTGCCTGCCCGACACTCCGTGGCGGGGCGGACGGCTCCGCCGGCCGCGGAAGCCCGGCTGTCCTCGCCCCCGCCGCCCCTTCCCGTCCCGTCCCCGGGGGCGCTGCCCCCGGACACCCGCTCCTCAAACGCCGGAGGGGCTGGATTTTTCAGCCCGTCCGGCGTTTGAGGACGAGGCCCGTTCAGGGCCGGAAGGAGGAGGCTGATGGGGCGTCAGCTTCTCAGTACCGCCCCGGTGTGGTGAGTTGCCAAGGCGACCGCCGCTTCGGCCCGTCCCTGGGGCTCCGCCGCAGACCCCGCTCCTCAAACGCCGGAGGGGCTGGATATTGCCGGACGGGCTGACACACCAGCCCGTCCGGCGTTTGAGGACGAGGCCCGTTCAGGGCCGAAAGGAGGAGGCTGAGGGGGCGTCAGCTTCTCAGGACCGCGCCGGTGCGGTCGGTTGCCAGGGCTACCGCCGCTTCGCGGGCCGCCGATGCCTCGTCGACGGTCAGCGTGCGGTCGTGCGCGCGGAAGCGGAGCGCGTACGCCAGGGACTTGCGGCCCTCGCCCAGCTGCTCGGCGTTCTCGTACACGTCGAACAGGCGGATGGACTCCAGCAGTTCGCCGGCGCCCTCGCGCAGGGCCGCCTCGACGTCCGCGGCCGGCACGGACGCGTCGACAACCAGGGCGACGTCCTGCGTGGCGACCGGGAACGTGGAGATGGACGGCGCCTGCGGGGTGGGGTCGCCGATCCGCTCCAGGACGTCCAGGTCCAGCTCCATCGCGCAGCTGCGCGCGGGCAGGCCCAGGGTCTTCAGGACGCGCGGGTGCAGCTCGCCCGCGTGGCCGATGACGCGCTCGGCGCCGTCGACGGTGACGGTCAGCTCGGCGCAGCGGCCCGGGTGCCACGGCCCGTACTGGCCCTTGCGGATGCCCAGTTCGGCGCCGGCCTCACGGGCGACGGTCCGGGCGGCCTCGACCGCGTCGGCCCACTCGGCCGGGCGGCCCTTGCCCCACCAGCCGGGCAGCTCACGGGCGCCGGCCAGCACCACGGCGACGTGCCGGGGCTGCTCGGGCAGCGCGGCGTTCAGCGCGGCGATGTCCTCCTCGCTCGGACGACGGTCGACGGGCAGGTTCGCGGCGACCTTCGGCTCGTCCTGCGGCCGGAAGACCAGGCCGGTCTCGAACAGCGCCAGGTCGTGCGAACCCCGGCCGTCGTTGCGGCGCAGCGCGCCGAGCAGTCCCGGCAGCAGCGAGGTCCGCAGCGCGGGCTCCTCGTCGCTGAGCGGGTTGACGAGTCTGACGACACGGCGGGCCGGGTCGTCGGGCTCCAGGCCGAGCTGGTCGAAGACCTGCTCGCTGACGAACGGGTAGTTCGGCGCCTCGACATAGCCGGCCCCGGCGAGCGCCCGGCCGACGCGGCGGTGCAGCCGCTGGCGGGCGGTCAGGCCCCGGCCGGCGGGCGGCCTGGGCAGGGTGGAGGGCAGGTTCTCGTAGCCCTCCAGCCGGATGACCTCCTCGGCCAGGTCGTTGGGGTCCGTGAGGTCGGGCCGCCAGGACGGGACGGTGACGGTCAGCTCGTCCTGTCCGTACACGTCGCAGCCGACCTCCTGGAGGCGGCGTACGACGGTCTCCCGGCCGTACGTCACACCCGCCACCTTGTCCGGGTGGTCGGCGGCGAGGGTGATGGTGTGCGGTGCGGTCGGGGCGACGACCTCGGTGACGCCGGCCTCCGCGGTGCCGCCGGCGAGCAGCACCAGCAGGTCCACGGTGCGCTGTGCGGCAGCGGCGGCGGCCTCCGGGTCCACACCGCGCTCGAAGCGCCGGGAGGCCTCCGTGGACAGCTTGTGGCGGCGGGCGGTGCGCGCGACGGACACCTGGTCGAAGTGCGCGGCCTCGATCACCACGTCACGCGTCGCGTTCTCGGCGTCGGCGTGGTCCGCGATCTCGGTGTCGGCGCCGCCCATGACGCCCGCGAGTCCGATGGGGCCGCGGTCGTCGGTGATGACGAGGTCCTCGGCGTGCAGCTTCCGCTCGACGCCGTCGAGGGTGACGATCTTCTCGCCCTCCTCGGCCCGGCGGACGCCGATGGTGCCCTGGACCAGATCGCGGTCGTAGGCGTGCAGCGGCTGGCCGAGCTCCATCATCACGTAGTTGGTGACGTCGACGGCGAGCGAGATGGGGCGCATGCCGACCTTCTGCAGGCGTCGCTGCAGCCAGATCGGGGACCGCGCCTCGGGGCTGAGGCCGCTCACCGTGCGGGCGGTGAAGCGGTCGCAGCCGGCCGGGTCGGAGACCTTCACCGGGTAGCCGAAGGCGTTGGGCGCGGGCACGTCGATCAGCGCCGGATCGCGCAGCGGCAGACCGTAGGCGATGGCCGTCTCGCGGGCGACGCCCCGGATGGACAGGCAGTCGCCGCGGTTGGCGGTGACGGCGATGTCGAGGACCTCGTCGACGAGCTCCAGCAGCTCGATGGCGTCCTTGCCGACCTCGGTCTCCGGGGGCAGCACGATGATGCCCTTGGAACCGTCGTCGCCCATGCCCAGCTCGTCGCTGGAGCAGATCATGCCGTGGGAGACCTTGCCGTAGGTCTTGCGGGCGCTGATGGAGAACCCACCGGGCAGGGTGGCGCCGGGGAGGACCACGACGACCTTGTCGCCGACGGAGAAGTTCCGGGCGCCGCAGACGATCTCCTGGGGCTCACCGGTGCCGTTGGCCTGTCCGACGTCGACGGTGCAGAAGCGGATCGGCTTCTTGAAGCCCTCCAGCTCCTCGATGGTCAGCACCTGGCCGACGACGAGGGGCCCCTTGAGGTCGGCGCCGAGGTGCTCGACGGTCTCGACCTCCAGCCCGGCCGAAATGAGCTTGGCCTGTACGTCACGGCCGGTCTCCGTCGCCGGCAGGTCGACGTACTCCCGCAGCCAAGAAAGCGGGATCCGCATCAGATCTCCATCCCGAACGGCCGGGTGAACCGGACGTCACCCTCGACCATGTCTCGCATGTCCTCGACGTTGTGGCGGAACATCAGCATCCGCTCGATACCGAACCCGAAGGCGAAGCCGCTGTACTTCTCCGGGTCGATGCCGCAGGCGATGAGCACCCGCGGGTTGACCATGCCGCAGCCGCCGAGCTCGATCCAGCCCTCGCTGGAGCAGGTGCGGCAGGGCCGGTCGGGATTGCCGACGGACGCGCCCTTGCAGACGTAGCACAGCATGTCCATCTCGGCGGACGGCTCGGTGAAGGGGAAGAAGTTGGGCCGCAGCCGGGTCTTCATCTCCTCGCCGAACAGCGACTGGACCATGTGGTCCAGGGTGCCCTTGAGGTCCGCCATGGTCAGGCCCTCGTCGATCGCGAGCAGCTCGACCTGGTGGAAGACCGGGGTGTGCGTGGCGTCCAGCTCGTCGGTGCGGTACACCCGGCCGGGGCAGATCACGTAGACCGGCAGCTCCCGGTCGAGCGCGGAGCGGATCTGCACGGGCGAGGTGTGGGTGCGCAGCACGACACCGGACTCCGTGCCGCCCTCGGGGCCCTCCACGAAGAACGTGTCGGCCTCGCCCCGTGCCGGGTGGTCCGGGCCGATGTTGAGGGCGTCGAAGTTGAACCACTCGGCCTCGACCTCGGGGCCCTCGGCGACCTCGTAGCCCATGGCCACGAAGATGTCCTCGATGCGCTCGGAGAGCGTGGTGAGCGGGTGCCGGGCGCCGGCCGGTACACGGTCGTACGGCAGGGTGACGTCCACGGCCTCCTCGACCAGGACGCGTGCGTCGCGCTCGGCTTCCAGCTCGGCCTGGCGGGCGGCGAGCGCCTTGTTCACCGCGCCGCGGGCCTGGCCGACGCGCTTGCCGGCGTCCGCCTTGGCGTGCGGGGGCAGGGCGCCGATCTCGCGGTTGGCCAGGGCCAGCGGGGAGGTGCCGCCGGTGTGGGCGACCTTGGCCTCCTGGAGCGCGTCGAGGGAGTCCGCGGCGGCGAAGGCGGCGAGCGCCTCGTCCCGCATGCGCTCGATCTCTTCCGGTTTCAACGCCTCGACCTCGACAGGGTCGTACGACTTATTCGGTGCCGACATCTCTTCCCGTGCTTCCGATTAGCTGGCTGATGGTCCCCGTCATCGACTCGTGGACGACTCGTCCGTCGCGCGTCATGGTGTCGTCGCGGCTTTCGTCCTCGGGACGCAAAGGTGCCAAAGGCCGAGTCTAACGGGGTGAGGGAACGCGAAGGCGCCCGTGGGGGCCGTCGGCGTCTCAGGTGAGATACGCCGGTGCCGCCACGGGCAACGTAAATCGGAACTCGGCGCCGCCGCCGGGGGCGCGTCCGACCGTGATGGCGCCGCCGTGGGCTTCGACGATGCCCTTGACGATGTACAGCCCGAGGCCCGTCCCGCCGCGCTTGCTGCCCCGCCAGAAGCGGGTGAAGACGCGGTTCATGGACTCCTCCGGAATGCCGGGCCCCTCGTCGCTCACCGTGACCGACGTGGCCGCGCTCTCGCCGTTCTCCCGCTCGCGCGGGGACGCCGAGGGCGTGATGTCAATGGTGACGGTTCCCTCGCCGTGGCGCACCGCATTTTCCAGCAGGTTGCTCAGCACCTGGTCGACCTTGTCGGGGTCGGCCCACAGATCGGGCAGCGGATGCTGCACGCGCAGCAGGAAGCGGTCGGCCGGCTGTCCCGCGGCGACGTAGGCCTGGATGTGGCGTCCGACGGCGGCCCCGATGTCGACGGGCTGGCGGCGCACCTCCAGGCGTCCGGAGTCGATGCGCGATATGTCGAGCAGCTCGGCGATGAGCCGGGTGACGCGGTCGGCGTCGGCGTCGACGGTCTCCAGCATCAGCCGCTTCTGGTCGTCGGTGAACCGTTCCCACTTGGCGAGCAGGGTGGCGGTGAAGCCCTTGACGGAGGTGAGCGGCGAGCGCAGTTCGTGGGCGACGGTGGCGATCAGCTCGGCGTGGCTGCGCTCGGTGCGGCGCCGGGCCTCGGTGTCGCGCAGGGTGACGACGACCCGGCGCACGGGTCCGGTGGGCCGGGTGCGGACGTAACGCGCGGCGACCAGGACCTCCCGGCCGCCGGGGAGCAGCAGGTTGCGTTCGGGCTGGCGCACGCGGATGGCGAGGCCGCCGTAGGGGTCGGTGAGCTGCCACCAGCGGTGGCCCTCCAGGTCCTCTAACGGCAGGGCGGTCTCCAGACTGCGTCCGAGGGCCTGCTCGGCGGGTACGGCCGTGATGCGCACGGCCGCCCGGTTGAAGCAGATGACCCGTCCGTGCTCGTCGGCGACGACGAGTCCGTCGGGCAGCTGGTCGGGGTCGATGCCGAGTTCGGCGAGATCACCGGGCCGGGGCGCGGGCGGGCGCGCGGCCCGCTGTGCTCCCGGTGCGCTGCTCGTGCCGACGCTCATCCCCGTACCCCACCTCTCGGAACTTCCGCGGGGCGCCCCGTGCTCGGGACCGGCCGAGAGCTGGGGAGGGTCCCCGGGCTGGTCAGCCTACTAGTTCATGGTGACGGAGCGGCACCCTCCGGCGGCGCGCTGTGCACGTGCCGACGCATAGAGACATACGGCGGCGGCGGTGGCCAGGTTCAGGCTTTCCGCCTTTCCGTGGATGGGGACGCGGACGACGGCGTCGGTGAGGGCGCGGGTCTCCTCGGGAAGCCCCCAGGCCTCGTTGCCGAAGACCCAGGCGGTGGGGCCGCCCATGGTGCCCTTGTCGAGCTCGTCGTCGAGGTCCCGGTCCCCGGCGCCGTCCGCGGCGAGCAGCCGCACGCCCGTGTCGCGCAGTCCGGTGACGGCCTGTTCGACGGGGACGCCGACGGCGACGGGCAGATGGAACAGGGAGCCGACGGAGGCGCGTACGGCCTTGGGGTTGTACAGGTCGACGGAGGCGTCGGTGAGGACCACGGCCTCGGCTCCGGCGGCGTCGGCGCACCGCAGCACGGTGCCGGCGTTCCCCGGGTCGCGTACATGAGCGAGGACGGCGACGAGCCGGGGCCGGGCGGCGAGGATCTCCCCGAAGGGCGTGTCCAGGAACCGGCACACCCCGACGAGGCCCTGGGGAGTGACGGTGGTGGAGATGTCGGCGATGACCTGCTCGGAGGCGAGGTGGATCCGGGCGCCGGCGTCCCGTGCCGCCCCGATGATGTCGGCGTACCGTTCGGCCGCCTCGGGCGTGGTGAACAGCTCGACGAGCGTCGCGGTGTCCCCGCTCCGATGCCCGGCGGCCTCCCGCACGGCCTGCGGCCCCTCGGCGAGAAACAGCCGCTCCTTCCCCCGGAAGTTCCGCTTGCCCAGCCGCCGGGCGGCAGCGACACGCGAGGACCGGGGAGAAATCAGCTCGGGGCTGACGGGCGCCATCTACTTCACTTCCGTGGGGATCTCAGACAGGCTTGACGTTCCGGGCAACGGGACTCCAGCACCCTCAGGGGCGCGGGGCTGTATCGATATGCGGCTCCGCCGCGTGGGCGCGACCAGCCAACACGGACCCGCGGCCGAACGACGACCGGAGCACCGCGAACAACAGGACCCGCAAGCTTCAAGCCTGCGGGTCCTGGAAACTCACGTCGGCTTCAAGCCAACGCAGTGCTTACGCGGCCTTGGGCGCGTTGACATCCGCCGGCAGCGCCTTCTGCGCCACCTCGACGAGCGCGGCGAACGCCGTCGCGTCGTTGACGGCCAGCTCGGCCAGGATCTTGCGGTCGACCTCGACGTTGGCGGCCTTCAGACCCTGGATGAAGCGGTTGTACGTGATGCCGTTGGCGCGGGCAGCGGCGTTGATGCGCTGGATCCACAGCTGGCGGAAGTCACCCTTGCGCTTCTTGCGGTCGTTGTAGTTGTAGACCAGCGAGTGGGTGACCTGCTCCTTGGCCTTGCGGTACAGGCGCGAACGCTGACCGCGGTAGCCGGAGGCCTGCTCGAGGATCGCCCGGCGCTTCTTGTGGGCGTTGACTGCCCGCTTGACGCGTGCCACTTGTTAACTCCTTGTAGCGGGGCCGTGGTTGTCCTCACACGGCCCGGAAACGATTGGGTCCCGGTGTCGGTGGGATCAGGCGCTGGGCGCCCGACCTCACTTGCCGAGAAGCTTCTTGATCTTCGCGGCGTCGCCCGGGGCCATCTCGGCGTTGCCCGTGAGGCGACGCGTCACACGGGACGACTTGTGCTCGAGCAGGTGGCGCTTGCCGGCGCGCTGGCGGAGCACCTTGCCGGAGCCGGTGATCTTGAAGCGCTTGCGGGCACCGCTGTGCGACTTGTTCTTCGGCATAGCGCCGTTCTCTCCTCGTCGGTGGCGCTCCGGTGCCCGGTCACGAAAACCGGGCACGTGGAGCGTCGTACTTGTTTCGGATACTCCTGGGGCTGTCGCCCCGGGGGGTCACGCCTCGGCGGGAGCCTCGGCCGGAGCCTCGGCGTCCGCGGCACTGGTCTCCGCGGCGTTCTGCGACTTGCCGGGGTGGGCCTTCGCCTCCGCCTTGCGGGCTTCCTGCGCCTGACGGGCCTCGGCCATCGCCTCGGTCTTCTTCTTGTGCGGACCGAGGACCATGATCATGTTTCGGCCGTCCTGCTTCGGGTTCGACTCGACGAACCCGAGGTCCTGGACATCCTCCGCAAGCCGCTGCAGCAGCCGGTAGCCGAGCTCCGGCCGGGACTGCTCGCGACCACGGAACATGATCGTGATCTTGACCTTGTCGCCCTGCTTGAGGAACCGGACGACGTGACCCTTCTTGGTGTCGTAGTCGTGCGGGTCGATCTTCGGCCGGAGCTTCATCTCCTTGATGACCGTGTGCGCCTGGTTCTTGCGCGCCTCACGGGCCTTCATGGCCGACTCGTACTTGAACTTCCCGTAGTCCATGAGCTTGCACACGGGCGGACGGGCGTTCGCCGCGACCTCGACGAGGTCGAGGTCGTACTCCTGCGCAAGCTCCAGGGCCTTGGCAAGCGGAACAATCCCGACCTGCTCGCCGCTGGGACCGACAAGTCGCACCTCGGGAACGCGAATCCGGTCGTTGATGCGGGGCTCGGCGCTGATGGATCCTCCTCGGTAGCACCACGCGACGGTCTGGCGGACAGCCGCGTAACGTCTGTGTACGTTAGACCTAACCGCGCCGAAGCAAAGAAAATGCCCCGGACGATCACAGGCGGGGCTCCTCGAACTACCGGAGCACCGCCGCGACGGCCGCGGGGCGCGATTTCGGGCGGATGCCGCCTCGGGGACGGAACCGCCTGACCGGTGACCCGCCGCCCTGAGGGCGGCCAGGTGGGAGTTCGAAGCCTCCACTTGTGGGCCGGGCTCGCGAGCCAAGAGGCATACGGGTCCGACCGGTCGTTACACAAGGTTAGCAGCTCCCGGTGAGGTGTACCAACCGGCCGTCTCCCGCCTCCTGGCGTCCGGGGGCGGTCCGGCTGCGCCTATCGTGTGGGGCATGAGTGACACCTCCCCCTCGGAGACCCCCGAGACCCCCGGCAACCCCGACTTCGACGCCATGGCCCGCGACATCGCCGAGGTCCCGGCGGTCGAGGTGATCGTGACGGTCGCCGTCAATCTGATGAGCGCCGCCGCCGTGAAGCTCGGTCTGACCGAGGAGGGCGAGCAGTTCAAGGACCTGGACGAGGCGCGCAAGCTGGTGCACGCGCTGGCCGGTCTGCTGGACGCCTCGGCGACCGAGATCAGTTCCTTCCACGCCGCCCCGCTGCGCGACGGCCTGAAGTCGCTCCAGCTGGCCTTCCGTGAGGCGTCCGTGGTCGCGGACGAGCCGGGCAAGGGTCCGGGCGAGAAGTACACGGGCGCAATCTACGGCTAAGCGTGCTGTCCCGGGACTTCAGGGACGTACGTACAGGGGCTCGCCGGGTGGCGTCGCCTCGGCCGGCAGGACTGCCAGGTCGAGGCCGCGCACCAGGCGGGCCCTCAGTGTTTCGTCGGCGGCGAGCCGGCGGGCCACGGCGCCGGCCGTCTCGGCGACGGGCGTGGCGGGGTCGAGCACGAGGGCGAGGGTGCCGTCGGCCTGTCCGGGCCCGAGGTGGGCGCGCAGCACGGCGGGCTCGGCGGCCACGGCGGCCCGTACGGCCGCGACGACGGCCGGGTCGGCGAGCGGGTCGGTGCTGGTACGGCCCTCGGCGAGGGCGAGGAGGGTGGGCCCGGTCAGTTCGAACGGCACGGGGCCGGACATGTCCAGGACCACCGTGTCCGCTTTCTCGTGCGCGGCGGCCTGGAGCGCCTGGTGCAGCGGTACGGCGACGGGGCGGGCGGACGGATCCCAGCGGGCGAGCGACTCGACGGACGTGAAGGCGGGCAGAGCGGTGCGGCCACCGGCCTTGAGGGTCGGTACGGCCATGTCGCTGGTCTTCTCGCGGCGCAGCCCGTTCTCGTCCTCCTCAGCCTCGCCGAGCAGGGCCACGACGGGGACGAGCAGGCGGGCCTCCTTCAGGGCCTCCAGGACGGGACCGACGGCGTTGCCGTCCTCGGCCCAGGCGGCGAGCGCGGCGCTCAGCCGGGGATCGGCGGTGCCGTCGTCGTCGCGGAACGGGGAGTCGGGGATGTTCTTGTTCGCCACGGTCACCGACCCTATCCGCCATCCGTGACAGGCTCGGCTGCGGCATGCGTAGGGAGGCACAGGTGGGGGACGGGGCGAGGGTGTCCGTGGCGGTGGTGGACCTCGGTTCCGGGGAGACCGTCTCCCACGGGGGCGGGGAGTTCGTCACGGCGAGCATCGTCAAGGTCGACATCCTGGCGGCCCTGCTGCTCGGCGCGCAGGACTCGGGACGGGAGCTCACCGGGGTGGAGCGGTCGTACGCGCGGGCGATGATCGTGCGCAGCGACAACGACGCCGCGTCGGCCCTGTGGGACGCCATCGGACGGGCGCCCGGCCTCAACGCCGCGAACGCCCGCTTCGGACTGACGCGGACCACGGGCGGCGACGGCACGCTGTGGGGGCTGACCCGCACCACGGCCGAGGACCGGCTGGTACTGCTGCGGCAGGTCTTCGGCGAGGAGTCGGAGTTGAGCGGGCCCTCGCGCGCGTATCTACGAAGACTGATGGAGCGGGTCGTCCCGGACCAGGCGTGGGGCGCCCCCACCGTCGCCGACCCGGGCACGCCCTGTGCAGTCAAGAACGGCTGGCTACCGCGCGACGCAACGGGCCTATGGGTCGTACACACCACCGGCTGCGTCACGGTAGCCGGCCGCACATACCTGCTCTCGGCCCTGTCCGACGGCAACAAGACAAAGCAGCGGGGCGTGACGCTGCTCGAGGAGGCGGTGATCACGGCGCTCTCATGAGCCGAGCAGGCCCGTCCCCGCCACCGTTCCCGCGGGCACTCGTGCCGCAGGGCGATGGGGGTCCCCCCGCTCGAGCGAAGCCGAGAGTGGGGGAGGGTGGGCGCGACGGCACCCCGCAAAGGGCGTGGCGCTGCTGGAGCACGCGGTGGCCGCGGACCTCTCTCATCAGCCGAACGGCCCGTCCCCGCCACCGCTCCCGCGGGCACTCGTGCCGCAGGGCGATGGGGGTCCCCCCGCTCGAGCGAAGCCGAGAGTGGGGGAGGGTGGGCGCGACGGCACCCCGCCCGCGCCGGGCTGCGCGACACCCCCCGGCCCGCACGCCCGGGGCTAGACGTCCTCGTGGTCCGGGCGGCGGGTGCGCCAGAGGATCACTGCGGCGACGAGCAGCACGCCGCCGACGCTGCCCGCCAGGGGGGCCGCCCAGTCGGCGGTGCCCTCGTCGGAGCCGTCGGTGTCCGGGCCGGGGCCGAAGTACTTCTGCCCGTCGTACCCGTAGGCCGCCGGCTTCAGGCCGCCCGGCGTCAGCCGCGCCGCCTCCCTGATCGCAGCGGCCGGGTCGATGAAACCGAAGCCACGGGAGTCGTCGCGACCGTCCGCGGGGGCGTTGCGGGCGGTGTCCTCGAGGAGCCGCTTGATCTGAGCCGGGGTCAGGCCCGGGTGCGCCGACTTGACCAGGGCCACCGCGCCGGAGACGAACGCGGCGGCAGCGCTGGTGCCCCACCCCTCGTAGTACTTGTGGTCGGGGTCGGCAATGATCACGTCGACTCCGGGCGCACTGACCGTGGCGTACCAGCGACGGGTGGAGAACGGCGCGCGGGTGCCGTAGCGGTCCACAGCGGTGGCGGTGATGACGCCCGGGTAGGCGGCCGGGTAGGAGATCCGGTCACCCTTCTCGCCGCCGTTCCCGGCGGAGGCGACAACGACCACGCCCTTGCGCAGGGCGTACTGGACGGCCTCGTCCTCGCCGGGATCGGGATGCGCGGAGGCGGAGTCGTCGCCGAGGGAGAGGTTGATGACGTCGGCGCCGTGGTCGGCCGCCCAGCGGATGCCCTCGGCGAGGGCGTTGCCGCGGGTGCTGCGGGCCTTGGCGCGGGAGGAGTCGCCGTCCTCGAGGATCACGCGCACGGGCAGGATCTTCGCCTCGGGTGCGATGCCCATGACGCCGTCGGCGTTGCCGGGGCCGTGTCCGTGACCGGCGATGATGCCGGCCATGGCGGTGCCGTGGCGGGCCCAGGCCCGGTCGCCCTCCTTCGCCCCGAAGCCGACCAGGTCCTTGCCCTCGAGGACGTTGCCGTCGAGGTCGGGGTGGTCGGCCTCGACACCGGTGTCCAGGACGGCGACGGTCACGCCCTCGCCCTTGGTCGTCTGCCAGGCCTCCTCGGTGTGCATGGCCTCCAGGGACCACTGCCGGACGCGGATGCCGTCGGCGTACGCGGGGGCGGCGGGCAGGAGGACGAGTGAGGTGGCGAGGAGGGCGCCGAGTGCCGCGGCGGGACGCCGCCCGGTGACGGGCCTCATGACGGCTGCTCCGTGGCGGTGCCCGCGCGCTTGCGCAGGGCGCGTTCGATGCGGTCGGCGAGGCCCCGCGCCTCGTGGCCGAGGCCGGCCTGTGCGGGGGCGGCGGTGGCTCCGGAATCCATGGCGTCCTCCGTGGGTTGCGGGGTGTCGACGGTGCGTCCGTCGGCCCAGCCGGAGACGGCGTAGACGACGACGGGGGCGTCCGTAAGGACGGAGATCGCCCAGGAGGCACGCTGTCCGGCGCCGAAGCCGGCGGCGGCGGTGCCCTTCGCCGCGTACGGCAGGGGCAGCAGATCGGTACGGCGGTCCAGACGTTCCGTGTCGAAGCGGCGGGCGAGGGCGGTCATGCCGGCGGCGTCGGCCTCGGTGAACAGCAGGCCGACGGTGGTGACGTGGCTCTGGGTGGCGTCGGTGTAGGTGGCGCGCAGCAGGCGCTCGCAGCCGACGGGGTCGAGGACCTTGCGCAGCAGGGGGTCGAAGGCGCCCCGGCAGCCGCTGTCGGGGGCGACGGCGATACGGGTCCAGGACCGGTCGGCGTCGCCGGGGCCGGCGCCCTTGCCCTGCACGGTGGGCGGGAAGAGCTGGTCGACGGGGACGTTGTGCCACAGGTCCCCGGCGGCGGCGAAGCCGTGCTGGGCGCCGCTCCCTTGGGACTCATCGGCGAGCCAGGCACCGGTGACGGCACCGCTGATGAGCCCTGTTCCGAGGACGAGGCAGGTCGCGGCGGCCACGATCTGCGAGCGGCTCCGCCGCCCGAACGGCCGCCGTCGGGCGCGCTCGTCGAACCGCTCCGGCTCCCCGAACGACACGAAGGCCGGCCGCACGCCGCCGGGGGCGCCGCCCGGTGACATGGGGGCGCTCCAGGAGAGCGAGGGGTCGGGAGCGCCGCCCCGGCCCTCGTCAGTGTCGCCGGGTGCGGGCCGCCGGGCGGAGTCGGCTGTGCTTGCCGGAGTGTGCTCGGAGGGGCGCCGCTCCCCGTCGTCCGGGCGCGAGCCGGGTACCGGCCGGGGCGGGGTCGTGCGGTCGGCTGGCACGGGGCGTAGCCGGGTGGTCGTCTCGGACGCGGTTGCGGAAGGCGCGCCCGGACGGGCCGCGGCGGGCCGGCGGGTGGGCTGCGGCGGTACGGAGGGCGAGGCGTCCGGGGCGCGCAGTCCCCGGCCCACGGTCGGCGGTGCGTCGGGGAACCGGGCGGAGGCGCGCGGCGGCGGGGGCGCCATGGAGTCCGTTCCGCTGTGGGCACGGCTCCCGGGGACCGGGGCACGCGGCCGCGGCGGGGCCGCACTTTCCTGGTCCACGGAGGCGACAGCCGCTCTGGGGCGTCCGTCGGCACGGCGCTCGCCTTCCTCACCGGAAGGACTCGCGGCCCCGGACCAGCCAGTCCCGTGTGCGGCTTCACCCAAGACGGCCGGCCCGCGGTCGGCGCGGCCGGAACCGGCCGGGTGAGCGCCGGACCGGTCGAGGATCCGGCCACGCGGCGCCGCCGGGCCCGGAAGCCCGTCACGCCCCTCCGCCCCCACGAACCGGTCACTCGCGGACTCACGACGTCCAAAGGTGCCGGACTCGCGTCGGCCGGCCGGCCCGTCCTGGTCCGTGCGGCGGCCGTGGGAGCCGGTCGTGTCATGACGGCCGTCCGTGGTCCCGGAAGGGGAAGCCGCGGGCTCAGGTATGTCCGGGCCCCGGTCGTCGGGAAGCGTGGCCGGACCGTGGGGTTCGCGGGTGTCGAAGGCGCCCGGGCTGCCCGACGTCCGGCCCTGGGGAGCGGGGTCGGCCTGGGCCGGTGGGTGGGCGGGGCGTGGAGGGACCGTGGGGCGCGGGGGGTGGGAGGCGCGACGCGCTTCCGTGCTCATGCACCCCCCGTTTCCTCGTGCCCCGGCCGTTGCTCATGCGCCGGCCGGTGCGCTGCCGCCAAGGGCCCGGCACGGACTCGTCCCGGGCACAGATACCCGCACGGACGGCGCGTCATCCCGCCCGGATGTCCGGGCCGGCCCCGTTCCGCCGTGCGTGCGCGTCACTCTACGGCGTGGTCCGCCTCGAACGGGAACCAGTCCGCAGGCCCGCGGCATCTGCCCGGAACATCCCCCTACCCTGCGGTAATCCTGTCTGGCAGGCTGCGGGCATGACAGCGCGCGCCGCCGACCGGGCTCGTTACGACCGGGCCACCGCCCAGCTCGACGCCCCTCTCGCGATCGTGGATCTGGACGCCTTCGACGCCAATGCCGACGACCTGGTGCGCAGGGCAGGGGGCAAGCCGGTCCGGGTGGCCAGCAAGTCCGTGCGCTGCCGTGCGCTGCTCGAACGGGTCCTGGCGCGGGACGGTTTCGCGGGCATCATGTCGTTCACGCTCGCCGAGTCCCTGTGGCTGGCCCGCTCCGGTTTCGACGACATCCTGCTGGCCTATCCCTCCGCGGACCGCGCCGGGTACGCCGAACTCGCCGCCGACCCCGAGCTCGCCGCCGCCGTCACGGTCATGGTCGACGATCCGGCGCAGCTGGACCTCATCGACGCATCCCGTGCGGGCGGCGACGAAGTGGTGCGGGTGTGCCTGGAGTTGGACACCTCGCTGAAGCTGTTCGGCGGGCGGATGCGGGTCGGTGCCCGCCGTTCTCCGCTGCACTCCCCCGCCCAGATCGCGGAGGTCGCGCGCGCGATCGCCCGGCGGCCCGGTTTCAAGGTCGTCGGGATCATGGCGTACGAGGGTCATGTGGCCGGTGTCGGCGACGCGGTGGCCGGGCATCCGCTGCGGTCCCGGGCGGTACGGCTGATGCAGACCGCCGCGCGCCGTGAACTCGCCGCGCGGCGGGCGGCGGTGGTGGCGGCGGTGCGGGAGGTCGTGCCGGATCTGGAGTTCGTCAACGGCGGAGGCACCGGCAGTGTGCAGTACACCGCCGCGGAGGACGCGGTCACCGAGGTCGCGGCCGGTTCGGGGCTGTATGTGC
The DNA here is from genome assembly GCF_040680275.1 of Streptomyces sp. NPDC052079. NCBI lineage: Bacteria > Bacillati > Actinomycetota > Actinomycetes > Kitasatosporales > Streptomycetaceae > Streptomyces > Streptomyces sp. NPDC052079. The sequence goes on along the minus strand of NZ_JBFAWL010000003.1, from coordinate 205,027 downwards.
CGCGGCTGTTCGACAACTACACGTCGTTCAGCGGGCGTCCGGCGGCCCTGTTCGCCCTGCCCGTCGTGCGGCGGCCGGGGGTCGGCGCGGTGACGGTGCTCGGCGGGGGCTATCCGGCCTCGGGCGCGCCCGGCGCGGACCGGCTGCCGGTGCCGTATCTGCCCGAGGGGCTGCGGTACGACCCTCAGGAGGGGGCCGGCGAGGTGCAGACCCCGCTGCTGGGCCCGCCCGCCGACGACCTGCTGATCGGCGACAAGGTGTGGTTCCGGCACGCCAAGGCGGGCGAGCTGTGCGAGCGGTTCGACTCGCTGTTTCTGGTGGAGGGCGACGCTGTGACGGCGACCGTGCCGACGTATCGCGGCGAGGGTCATACGTTCCTGTAGCGGCTCAGTGCGTCGGGCCGACGCTGCTGCCGACGCCGCCGCCGGAGTCCGCGTCGGTGACCGAGCGGATGCCCTTGGTGATGCGGTCCATGTCGGACAGGGGCGGGGCGTCCTGCCCGGCGTCGAAGACGTAGCGGACGACCACCGGTGACTCGGTGCCGACGCTGGACGGGAACACCGTCGACTGCACATGGCCGCCGGGGCCCTCGCCGGTGGTGACGCGCCAGCGCACGAAGTACCCGGCGCGGCCCGCCACCGCGACCGGGCCGGACTTCACGACCTCATGCGACTTCAGGCCGCCGTACGGCTGTTCGCCGAGGGCGTTCTCACCGAAGGCCTCCTCGGCCGCGTCGGAGATGTCCTCCTTGGCGAGTGCCTCGGGGGAGGTCTGGTCGGTCTCGGTCAGGGTGCGGGAGATGACGAGGCCGTGGCGGCAGACGGAGCCCTCGCCGGGGCAGTCGTAGGTGCCGTCGGTGGTCATGACGACGTCGTCCTGGGCGACGTGCTTCGGCCGGACCCAGCCGTCGAGGAGCGGGAAGGTGATGCCGTTGAGCTGGTCCTCAACGACGTCCGGGTCTGCGGTCCCGGGCTCCGGTGTGGAGGGGGACGGGGGCGGCAGTCGGGTCGCGGAGGCGGTGGCCGCCGGGCCGGTCCGCGGCTGCGGTTCGCCGTCGTCCCCGCGGAGGAACACCGCGCCGGTGACGATCCCCCCGACGAGCACGGCGCCGGCGGTGGTGAGGGCGATTGCCTTGGCGCGTCCGGTGCCCGCCGTGCCGCCGGTGGTGCCCGTGGGCGGGGCCGGCGGCACGGCGGGCGTCTCCGGCGGGCGCCGGTGCTCGGTCCAGGCCGTGCCGTCCCACCAGCGTTCCAGGTGCGGGGCGTTCGGGTCGCGGTACCAGCCGGGCGGGGGCGTCATGCTCATCCGGGCACTGTAACGACGAGCCCTACAGGGGTGTGACGTACGCCCCCGAGATCCCGCCGTCCACAAGGAAGTCGGTGGCGTTGACGAAGGAGGAGTCGTCGCTGGCCAGGAAGGCGACGGCGGCGGCGATCTCCTCGGCGTCGGCGAACCGGCCGGCCGGGATGTGCACCAGCCGGCGGGCCGCGCGCTCGGGGTCCTTGGCGAACAGGTCCTGGAGCAGCGGGGTGTTGACCGGGCCGGGGCAGAGGGCGTTGACGCGGATGCCGTCGCGGGCGAACTGAACGCCGAGTTCGCGGGACATGGCGAGGACGCCGCCCTTGGAGGCGGTGTAGGAGATCTGGCTGGTGGCCGCCCCCATCCGGGCCACGAAGGACGCGGTGTTGATGATGGAGCCCCTGCCCTGGCGGCGCATGTAGGGGATGGCGGCCTTGCAGCACAGGTAGACGGAGGTGAGGTTGACCTCCTGGACCCGCTTCCAGGCCTCCAGCCCCGTCTCCAGGATGGAGTCGTCGTCGGGTGGGGAGATCCCGGCGTTGTTGAAGGCGATGTCGACACTGCCGTAGGTGTCGTAGGCGGCCTTGAACAGCGCTTCGACCTGTTCGGGGTCGGTGACGTCGACGTGCACGAAGGTGCCGCCGGTCTCCTCGGCGGCCGCTTTGCCCCGCGTCTCGTCCACGTCCCCGCAGACGACGTGCGCGCCCTCGGAGGCGAGCCGGCGGGCGCTGGCGAGCCCGATGCCGCTGCCCGCTCCGGTGACGACGGCGGTGCGGCCGGTCAGTCGGCGGCAGATGATCTCATCGCTCATGTGCGGTCAGGCCTCCGTGCTGATGAAGACGTTCTTGGTTTCGGTGAAGGCGGCCAGCGCGTCGGGGCCGAGCTCGCGGCCGACGCCGGACTGCTTGAATCCGCCGAAGGGGGTCCAGTAGCGGACGCTGGAATGGGAGTTGACGGACAGGTTGCCCGCGCGCACGGCCTGCGAGACGCGCAGGGCGCGGCCGACGTCCCGGGTCCAGATCGACCCCGAGAGTCCGTAGTCGGTGGCGTTGGCCAGGCGTACGGCGTCGGCTTCCGTGTCGAAGGGGAGGACGACGGCGACGGGGCCGAAGACCTCCTCGACGGCGACGGGTGCCTCAGGGTCGACGCCGGTGAGGACGGTGGGCGGGAACCAGTGGCCGGGTCCCTCGGGGGCCTTGCCTCGGATGCCGTCGAGGCCGTCGGTGACATAGGAGCGGACGCGGGCGAGCTGGGCGGCGGAGATCAGCGGGCCCATGTCCACGGTCTCGTCGGCCGGGTCGCCCACCTGTACGGCCTCGATCGCGGGGGCGAGCAGCTCCAGGAACCGGTCGTGCGCGGAACGCTCGACGAGGATGCGGGTGCGGGCGCAGCAGTCCTGGCCGGCGTTGTCGAGGAAGGACATGGGGGCGGCGGCCGCGGCGGCCTCCAGGTCGGCGTCGGCGAATACGATGTTGGGGCTCTTGCCGCCGAGTTCGAGGGTGACGCGCTTGAGGTGGTCCGCGCCCTTGGCCCACACCTGTTTGCCCACGGCGGTCGACCCGGTGAATACGATCTTGGCGACGCCGGGGTGTTCGACGAGGGCGTTGCCCGCGACCGGGCCGTGGCCGGGGAGCACCTGGAACAGGCCCTCGGGCAGTCCGGCGGTGAGGGCCAGCTCGGCCAGGCGCAGGGCGGTGAGGGGGGTGGTCTCGGCGGGTTTGAGGAGCACCGCGTTGCCGGCGGCGAGGGCGGGTGCGGTGCCCCAGGCCGCGATGGGCATCGGGAAGTTCCAGGGGGCGATGACGCCGACGACGCCGAGCGGTTCGGGGAAGGTGACGTTCACGCCGCCGGGGACGGGGATCTGACGGCCGGTGAGGCGTTCCACTCCCCCGGCCGCGTAGTCGAGCAGGTCGCGGACGTTGCCCGCCTCCCAGCGGGCGTTGCCGAGGGTGTGGCCGGCCTCGCGGACCTCCAGCCGGGCCAGTTCCTCGATGTGCTCGTCGACCGTGACGGCGAACCGGCGCAGCAACCGGGCCCTGTCGCCGGGCGCGAGGGCGGCCCAGGCGGTCTGTGCGCGTGCGGCGCGTACGACGGCGGCGTCGACGTCCGCGGGGGTCGCGGCGGGGACGGTGGCGATCACTTCCTCGGTCGCGGGGTTGTGTACCTGCAGCTCAGGGGGCTGGTCGGACAAGGAGGGCCTCACATGCGTTCGAAGGAGCGGCGCAGCTCCCAGTCGGTGACCGCGGCGTCGAAGGCGTCGAGTTCGACGCGCGCCATGTTGCGGTAGTGCGCGACGACATCGTCGCCGAAGGCCGCCTTGGCGATCGCGCTGTTCTCCCACAGCTCGGCGGCCTCGCGCAGGGTGGTGGGGATGTGCTCGTAGTCGCCGGTGTAGGCGTTGCCGGGGCAGGGGTCGGGCAGGTCCAGCTTCTGCTCGATGCCGTACAGCCCGGCGGCGACCATGCCGGCCACGGCGAGGTGCGGGTTGACGTCGCCGCCGGGCAGCCGGTTCTCGAAGCGCAGGGAGCGGCCGTGACCGACCACGCGCAGGGCGCAGGTGCGGTTGTCGCGTCCCCAGGCGACGGCGGTCGGGGCGAAGGAGCCCGGCCGGAACCGCTTGTAGGAGTTGATGTGGGGGGCGTAGAGCAGGGAGAACTCCCGGAGCGCGGCGAGCTGCCCGGCGAGGAAGTGGCGCATGACCTCCGACATGGCGTCCGGCTCGTCGGCGGAGTCCGGCATGACGGTGTCACCGGCCGCGTCCGTCAGGGAGAGGTGGATGTGGCAGGAGTTGCCCTCGCGCTCGTTGTACTTGGCCATGAAGGTGATCGAGACGCCCTCCTGGGCGGCGATCTCCTTGGCGCCGGTCTTGTAGACGGCGTGCTGGTCGCAGGTGACCAGGGCCTCGTCGTAGCGGAAGGCGATCTCGTGCTGGCCGGGGTTGCACTCGCCCTTGGCGGACTCGACGGTGAGTCCGGCCGCGGCCATCTCCTTGCGGATGCGGCGCAGCAGGGGCTCGATGCGTCCGGTGCCGAGCACGGAGTAGTCGACGTTGTACTGGTTGGCCGGGGTGAGGCCCCGGTAGCCGGCGTCCCAGGCCTGTTCGTAGGTGTCCCGGAAGACGATGAACTCCAGCTCGGTGCCGGCCTGGGCGGTGTAGCCGAGCGCGGCGAGCCGGTCCAGCTGGCGGCGCAGTATCTGCCGCGGGGCGGCGACGACCGGGGAGCCGTCGGCCCAGGCGAGGTCGGCGACGACCAGGGCGGTGCCCTCGTTCCAGGGGACGCGGCGCAAGGTGTCCAGGTCGGGGTACATGGCGAAGTCGCCGTAGCCGGTGTCCCAGGAGGACATCTCGTACCCGTCGACGGTGTTCATGTCGGCGTCGACGGCGAGCAGGTAGTTGCAGCCCTCGGTGCCGTGCCGGAGCACCTCCTCGAGGAAGAAGCGGGCGGCGAACCGCTTGCCCTGGAGCCGCCCTTGCATGTCGGGAAAGGCCAGGACGACAGTGTCGATCTCACCGCCGGCGACGAGGGCGTGCAGCTCCTCGACGGAGAGCGGGGGTGTGCGGTCTGCCACGGGAGAGCCTCCTCGGGCTTCTTCGGTCAGCCGGGAGCCATAAGGTATTGCGGAGAACCTTTGCTTGGGAAGGGGGCACGGCGGGATGCCGGAAGATGCGTTCGGCGCGGTGGGTGACCGCCTGGCGCCGGTGCTGCGGCAGGTTCGCGCGGGCAACGGCTTCGAGGAGGCGCTGGAGCAGATCCTCCAGGTGGTGCGGCTGGGCCTGGTGGCGGGCGGGGAGCGACTGCCGGCCGAGCGGGAGCTGGCGGAGCGGCTGGGGATCAGCCGGGTGACGCTGCGCGAGGTGCTGAAGGTGCTCCAGGACCAGGGCCTGGTGGAGTCGCGGCGCGGCCGGTACGGCGGCACGTTCGTGCTGCCCCGGCCGACGGACACGGGCGAGGAGGAGCTGCGGCGGCGGATCGCCGAGGTGGACATCGAGGACGTGCTGCGCTTCCGGGAGGTGCTGGAGGTGGGCGCGGCGGGGCTGTGCGCGGCGCACGGGCTGACGGACGAACAGGCGGTACGGCTGCGCGAGGCGCTGTCCGGCACGCAGGACGCCCCGCTGGGCGACTACCGGCGGCTGGACACGCTGTTCCACCTCACGCTGACGGAGCTGTGCGGTTCGCCGACCCTGACCGCCCAGTACGCGGCGGTGCGGGCTACGGTGAACGACCTGCTGGACTGCATTCCGCTGCTGGTACGCAACCTGGAGCACTCCCAGCAGCAGCACGCGGCGCTGGTCGAGGCGGTGCTCGAGGGGGACGCGGACGGGGCGCGGGAGATGATGCGCGAACACTGTGCCGGGACGGCGGCGCTGTTGCGGGGGTTCCTGGCATGAGGGCGTGACTTGCGTGTAGGGACCCACAAAGGTCTGGATCCATTCCATTGCGGCACTGGCGGCGGCCGAGGCAGAGTTGGCACGGGACGGACGGCAGAGGGAGGTGCCCGGAGTGACGGACAGGCCACTGATCGGCATCAGCACGTACGCGGAGCCCGGTGTGCGCTGGGGTGTGTGGCAGCTGGACGCCGCGCTGCTGCCGGCGGGGTATCCCCGGCTGGTGCAGCGGGCGGGCGGACTGGCGGCGATGCTCCCGCCGGACGCGCCGGAGCGGGCGGCGGCCACCGTGGCCCGCCTCGACGGCCTGGTCATCGCGGGGGGCTCGGACGTGGAGCCCGTCCACTACGGCGCCGAGCCCGACCCACGCACCGGGCCGCCCGCCCGGGCACGGGACGCCTGGGAGCTGGCGCTGATCGAGGCGGCGCTGGACCGCGGGGTCCCGCTGCTCGGCATCTGCCGGGGCATGCAGCTGCTGAACGTCGCCCTGGGCGGCACGCTGGTCCAGCACATCGACGGGCACGCGGAGGTACCGGGCGTCTTCGGCAGCCACCCGGTCAAGCCGGTCCCGGGCACGCGGTACGCGGCCGCCGTCCCGGAGGAGACCTCCGTACCGACCTACCACCACCAGTCGGTAGACCGCCTGGGCACCGCCCTGATCCCCTCCGCCCACGCCCCCGACGGCACAGTCGAAGCCATCGAACTCCCCGCCCCCCACTGGACCCTGGGCATCCAATGGCACCCAGAAATGGCAGAAGACCTCCGCGTCATGAACGCTTTGGTGACCGCCGCCCTAACCGCTGACCACTGACCGCGATCCGCGGGCAGTCGTGCCGCTGGGACGGCGGGCGGCCGCAGGCAGCCGCCATCCGCGGGCAGTCGTGCCGCTGCGGCGGCACAGATGGGCGCGGGCGGCACCCCGCAAACCCCGCGATCCGCGGGCAGTCGTGCCGCTGCGGCGGCACGGGTGGGCGCGACGGCACCCCGCAAGCGCCGGGCTGCGCGAACACCCCCCGGCCGACACCAACGCCGGGCCGCGCGAAACCCTGCCGCTGGGGGCAGCACGCGCAGGCGGCACCCCGCACACGCCGGGCAGCATCAACACCCCCCCCGGCCCGCACCCGCCACTCACCCCCGCGTAAGCGACAACAAATCCCGCGCCGGCCCCACCGGCGGATGCCCCACCGTCCACACCGCCCGCAAATCCCGCGCCAGCCCAACCCCCTGCACAGGCACCCGCACCAGCCGCCGCGTAGCCAACTCCTCCCCCACCGCCAGTTCACTCAGCACCGCCGGCCCCGCACCCCCCACCGCCGCCGCCTTCACAGCAGTCGTCGAGGACAGCTCGATCAACGGCCGCGCCAGCCCGCCCAGCGCGGCATCCAGCACCTGCCGCGTCCCCGACCCCTCCTCCCGCAGGATCAGCTCGGTGGCCGCCAGCTCCTCCGCGGCCAGCGTCCGTCGCCGCCGCGCCCACGCGTGCGACGGTGCCGCCACGACGATCAGCCGGTCGTGAGCGATGACCACGGAGTCCAGCCCCGTCGGCACCGTCAGCCCCTCCACGAACCCGACGTCCGCCTCTCCGGACAGCAGCCGCTCCGCCACCGCGGCGGAGTTCCCCGCGAGCAGCGACACCGCCGTGTCCGGCCGCTGCGCGCGCAGCGCGAGCAGCCAGCCGGGGAGCAGATACTCGGCGATGGTCATGCTCGCCGCCACTCGCAGCCGCGAGTCCCTGCGGTCCCGCAGCGCCTGCGCGCCCGCGTCGAAGGCCTCCGCCGCCTCCACGATCCGCCGCGCCCAGTCCGTGACCAGCGCTCCCGCGTCGGTCAGCCGCGAACCCCGCGGCGAGCGGTCGACCAGGGCCACGCCGAGCTGCCGTTCCATCGACCGGACACGACTGCTCGCCGCGGGCTGGGTGATGCCCAGCTCGCGCGCCGCCCCGCCCAGACTCCCCAGCCGCGCCACCGCCAGCAGCAGCTCCAGCGCCCCGAGGTCCGGCACCCTGTGGCCCAGCGACCCGGCGTTCGCGGGCCGGCCGTCGGCATGGTCTTCCGTCTTGCCCATAAACCCAGCTTATGTCGGCCGTGCGTCGCGCAGGGCGCGGCCCAGCACCGTCGGCGCCTCCGTCAGCGAGGGCCCGTACCAGGTGAGATGCCGGCCGCTGACCAGCGCGCAGGGCAGCCCGGGGAAGGCCTCCGGGCCGTCGTCGGCGGTGAAGCGGTAGGGCTCGTCGGGCAGGACGACGAGGTCCGCTTCCGCCGCGCGCAGCTCGTCGAGCGGTACCCGCGGATAGCGCTCCGCATGGCCCGCGTACACCTGCCGGACGCCGAGCCGGGTGAGCAGGTCGCCGGCGAAGGTGTCCCGGCCCAGCACCATCCAGGGGCGCCGCCAGACGGGCACGACCGCCGTCCGGCGGTCCGGGGGCGGGGGCAGGTCCGCCCAGGCGGCCTCGGCCTCGTCCAGCCACCGGGGCCGGGCCGTCACCCCGCAGGCCGTCAGCACCCGGGCCAGCTCCCCGAAGGCCTGCGGCAGCGTCCGCACCTCCGTCACCAGCACCTCGAGGCCCGCCGCGCGCAGGGCGGTGAGATCGGGCTCGCGGTTCTCCTCCTCGTTGGCGATCACCAGATCGGGGGCGAGGGAGGTGATCCGGTCCACCTTCGGATTCTTCGTACCGCCGACACGTACGACGTCCAGCCCGGCGGGATGCGTGCACCAGTCGGTGGCGCCGACGAGGGAGCCGGGGGCGGAGCGGGCCACGGCCTCCGTCAGCGACGGGACGAGGGAGACCACCCGGGCGGGACGGATCATCGGCGCGGCTGGTCCCGCAGGGCCTCGATGTGCTCGGCGACGGCGACGACCAGCAGCCGTGTCTCGGGCACCGTGGCCCGCCAGCGGTGCCGGACGCCTCCGGTCAGGTAGAGGGTGTCGCCGCGGCCGAGGCGGTAGGCGCGGCCCTCGGCCTCGATCTCCACGGCGCCGTCCGACACGTACATCAACTGGTCGTTGCGGAACTGCAGTTCACGCCCGGCGTCATGGTCGCCGGTGTACTCGGAGGCGTGCATCTGATGGTGCCCGCGCACCAGGGAGCGCACCCGGGGTTCCCCGCCCGGCTCGGTGCCGTCGGCGCGGACGACGTCCACGCTGCACGCCGGGTCGGCCGCGGCGAGGAGTTCCACGGCGGTGGTGCGCAAGGCGTCGGCGACCTTCTCCAGGGAGCTCTGGCTGGGACGCGCACGCTCGTTCTCGATCTGGCTCAGGAACGGGACCGACAGGCCGCTGCGCTCGGCCACGACGGCAAGGGTGAGGTCCAGCGCGCGGCGGCGGCGCCGCACGGCCGCGCCCACCCGCAGGGGCTGTTCTTTATGGTCGCCCATCGCTCCGGCTCCCTCCTCGCCGATCGTCCCGCACCCCGTGCGCCCCGATGCCGGCGCACTCCTCCTGATGAGTTGTCTGCACCCTACGCATGTTCGGCAAACCGTTTCAGGCGCCTGCCACGTCGCCGTCACCCGCGGCCGGTGCCGACCTAACAGTTCACGCCAACCGCCTGGCGGGCCCCTCGATTCCCCGCGCAAGCTAAAAGGGGTGTTCCGCCATTGTCTCCCCTTCCTCGGCGGAAGGTCACGGGGAGGTCCGGGCAGGGGTTTGCGCTCTGTGGTTGTCCGGATTCCTACCGTGTTCCTGTTCGGCTTCGGACGCTGCTGACATGCGCGTGGGGCGGGCCCGGCCGCCCGCGAGGGCAGGTCCGGGCCCGCCCCACGCGGCGGCCGGTACGGCGGCTACTGCGGAGTCATCCGCTCCACCATGTCCGGGTGCTCCTCGAGCCAGGCGGCGACGGCCTCCTCCTCGTGGCCCTGGCCACGGTTCTTGATCTCCGCCTCCAGGCTGCCCAGTTCGTCCTCGCTCATGTGCCAGCCCTTGATCCACTTCGTGAGCTGCGGGTACTGCCCGGGGAACTTCTTGCTCGCGATGGTGCGGATCGTGTTGCCCTCACCGAAGGCCTTCTTGGGGTCCTTCAGCTTGGTCAGCTCGTACTCGCTGTAGGCCCAGTGCGGCGACCACAGGGTGACCGCGATCGGCTCCTTGTTGGCGAGGGCGCGCTTGAGCTCGGCCAGCATCGCCGGCGTGGAGCCGTCGACGACCTCGTACTCGTCCTCCAGGCCGTAGCCCGGCAGGACCTCGTTCTTGAGAAGCTGCATCTCACCGGTGCCCGGCTCGATGCCGATGATCCGCCCGTCGAAGAGGTCGGCCTTGCCCTTGAGGTCCTCGAGCGACTTGACATCCTTGACGTACGACGGGACGGCGATCTCCAGCGAGGTGGGCTCGTACCAGGTGCCCAGGTCGGTGAGACTGTCCTTGCTCTTGTCCCAGTAGTTCTTCTGCGCGTACGGCAGCCAGGCGTCGAAGTTGAGGTCGAGGTCCCCGGACGCCAGGCCGGTGTAGACCGGGCCGACGTCCATCTGCTTGAGGTTCAGCCGGTAGCCGCGCCGCTCCAGAACGTTCTTCCACAGGTAGGTGACGGCGATGTCCTCGTCCCAGGGGAACCAGGCCACGTCCAGCGGCCGCTTCGCCTCGGCGGGGGTGTCGCCGGAACCGGACCCGACCGGGGCCAGCTCGTCGACGAGGCCGGGGTTGTTCTTCAGCCAGGCGCGGACGGCCTCCTGCTGCTTGCCCTGGCCGGCCTTGTTGATCTCGGCCTCGAGCCCGGTCAGCTGCTCCTCGGTCATCGAGAAGTCCTTCAGCCACTTCCCGACGACCGGGTTGTCACCGGCGAAGCCCTTGCGGGACACCAGGTGCACACCGTCGCCCTTGCCCCAGGAGCCCTTGGGGTCCTTCAGCTTCTTCAGGTCGTAGTCGCTGTACGCCCAGTGCGGCGACCAGAGCGTGACCACGACCGGTTCCTTCTTGCTGTAGGCGCGCTTGAGCTCGGCCAGCATCGCCGGCGTGGAGCCGTCGACGACCTCGTACTCGTCCTCCAGGCCGTAGTCCCCGAGCACCTTGTCCTTGAGCAGGCCCATCATGCCGGCGCTGGACTCGATGCCGGTGATCTTCCCGTCGAACGTGCCGGCCTTGCCCTTCAGGTCCTCCAGGGAGTCGATGTCCTCCATGTACGCCGGGACGGTCAGCTCCAGCGACGTCCGCTCGTACCAGGTGCCGAGGTCGTCGAGCTGCTTGCCGTACTTCTTCCAGTACGCCTCGTGGGTCGTGGGCAGCCAGGCATCGGTCTGGAAGTCGACGGTGCCCTGCGCGAGCGCGGTGTAGAGCGGTCCGGCCTCGAACTGCTTGGCCTCGACCTCGAAGCCGCGCTGTTCCAGGATCTCCTTCCACAGGAAGGTGGAGGCGACGCCCTCGTCCCACGGGATGTAGCCGATGCTGATCTTCTTGCCGTTGCCGACCTTCTTGCCGTCGGCGGCGGTGTTCTGCCCGTCGCTGCCGCCGCCGAACAGGCTCATGCCGCCCGCGACCAGCGCGAGGACGACGACGCCGATCACGGCGACCTGCGGACGCGGCCGGTAGGACCAGATCTTCAGGCCCTGGGTGGCGCGTGCCTTGGCGGCTGCGCGCCGGCCGAGCGGGGAGACATGGGTGCCCAGGGCGCTGGTCATGCGGTCCAGGTAGATCGCCAGGATGACGATGGCGATGCCGGACTCGGCGCCGAGGCCGATGTTCAGCTGGCCGATGGCCTCGATGACCGCGCCGCCCAGGCCGCCGGTGCCGACCATGCCCGCGATCGCGGCCATGGACAGGCCCAGCATGATGACCTGGTTGACGCCCGCCATCACCGTGGGCAGCGCCAGCGGGAGCTGGACGCGCAGCAGGGTGTTGCGGGGGGTGGTGCCGAACGCCTCGGCGGCCTCGACGAGTTCCTTGTCGACCTGGCGGATGCCGAGCTCGGTCATGCGCACGCCCGGGGCGAGCGCGAAGATCAGGGTGGCGACGATGCCCGGGGCGGAGCCGGTCCCGAAGAACAGGATCGCCGGGATGAGGTAGATCATCGCGGGCAGCGTCTGCATGAAGTCCAGGACCGGCCGGACCACGGTGCTCACCCGGTCCGAGCGGGCCGCCCAGATGCCCACCGGCACCGATATGACCAGCGCGATCACGGTGGCGACGATGACCAGCGCCAGCGTCACCATCGAGTCCTCCCACAACTCCATGGAGTCGAGGAAGGCGAAGCCGACGAAGGTGAGGACACCGGCGAAGGTGCCGCGCAGCCAGAAGGCGATGACCGCGAAGATGCCGCAGAGGATCAGCGGTTCTGGGGCCTGGAGTACGGCGTTGACACCGTCGTAGGCGCCGGTGAACACGGCCTTGAAGAAGTCGAACAGCCAGCTGACGTTGTCGAGCAGCCAGTCGACGGTGCTGTTGACCCAGTCGCCGAGCGGAATCCTAGGCACGGGCCATCACCTTCTCGCCGCCCTTGTCCCGCCGGGTGTCGCAGACGCCGGGGTCGGACTCCTCGTCACCGAGGAAGCCGACGAGCCGCTGCCGGGGCACGACCCCGACGAGTGCCTCCTCCTTGTCGAGCACCGCGACGGGGTGCGGTACGCGGGCGCTGATCGCGCACAGATCGGTGAACGATGTGTCGGGCGACGCGGTCTCGCAGCCGCAGTCGGCCTCGTCCCCGCGCACCTCGCGCTCCATCACCGCGCCGGCGGTCAGCACGCGGGAGCGGTCGACGTCCTGGGTGAAGGAGGCGACGTAGTCGTTGGCGGGCCGGATCAGGATGTCCTGCGCGGTGCCGATCTGCACGATGCGGCCATCGCGCATCACCGCGATGCGGTCGCCCAGGCGCATGGCCTCGTTGAGGTCGTGCGTGATGAAGACGATCGTCTTCTTCAGCTTCTTCTGCAGTTCGATCAGCTGGTCCTGCATGTCGCGGCGGATCAGCGGGTCGAGCGCGCTGAAGGACTCGTCCATCAACAGCAGATCGGCGTCGGTGGCGAGCGCGCGGGCCAGACCCACGCGCTGCTGCATACCGCCCGACAGCTCGTCGGGCCACGACTTCTCCCAGCCGGCCAGGCCGCACAGGGCGAGCGCCTCGTCGGCGCGGCGTTCGCGCTCGGCGCGGGGCACGCCCTGCACTTCAAGACCGTAGGCAGCGTTGTCCCGGACGCTGCGGTGCGGGAAGAGCGCGAAGTGCTGGAAGACCATGCTGATCTTCTGGGAGCGGACCTGGCGCAGTTCCCGGTCGGGCAGCGCGGTCAGGTCCTCACCGTCGAAGCGTACGTGTCCTGCGGTCGGCTCCAGCAGGCCGTTCAGCATCCGCAGCAGCGTCGACTTGCCCGAGCCCGACAGGCCCATGACGACGAAGATCTCGCCCGGCTCCACGGTGAACGACGCGTCGATGACGGCGGCGGTGACGCCGTCGGCACGCAATTCCTCCCGGTCTGCTCTCTGCTGGCGCAGTCGTTCGACCGCCTGGTCCGGTCGTCTGCCGAACACCTTGAACAGATGCTCGGCCTCAAGCCTTGATGACACGCGTACCTCTTGTCTCGACGGCAAAGGACAGGAGCGACGCGCGGCGGGCGGCTTATGCGTCTACAACAGTTGAATCCGTAACCGGCGTCGCTCCGAGCCGCGCCTCCCCGGTTTTACCCGGGGCAAACGCGTTTGTGAGCTGCGTCACAGGAGTCGCGTTGTCAGTACCGTGCGGCATGATGCGGGGCGTGACCGGACGACTGATGCTGCTTGACACCGCCTCCCTGTACTTCCGTGCCTACTTCGGCGTCCCGGAATCCGTCCGGGCCCCGGACGGCACACCGGTGAACGCCGTGCGCGGGCTCCTCGACTTCATCGACCGGCTGGTGAAGGACCACCGGCCGGACCACCTCGTGGCCTGCATGGACGCCGACTGGCGCCCCCAGTGGCGGGTCGATCTCATCCCCTCCTACAAGGCGCACCGGGTCGCCGAGGAGCGGACGGAGGGACCGGACGAGGAGGAGGTGCCCGACACGCTGTCGCCGCAGGTACCGGTCATCGAAACGGTGCTCGACGCGGTCGGCATCGCGCGCGTGGGTGTCGCCGGGTACGAGGCGGACGACGTGATCGGCACGTTCACCGCCCGGGCCACCGGGCCGGTGGACATCGTCACCGGTGACCGCGACCTCTACCAGCTGGTGGACGACGCGCGCGGGGTGCGCGTGCTGTATCCACTGAAGGGCGTCGGCACACTCCAGGTCACCGACGAGGCCGTCCTGCGCGAGAAGTATGGCGTGGACGGCAAGGGGTACGCGGATCTGGCGCTGCTGCGCGGTGACCCGAGCGACGGGCTGCCGGGCGTGCCCGGCGTCGGGGAGAAGACGGCGGCCAAGCTGCTGGCCGAGTTCGGCGACCTGGCCGGGATCCTGGCGGCCGTGGACGACCGGCGGGCCAAGCTCACGCCGACGCAGCGCAAGCGTCTGGATCTGGCGCGCCCGTACCTCGCGGTCGCTCCCAAGGTCGTCCGGGTCGCCGGCGACGTGCCGCTGCCGGACGTCGACACGGCACTGCCGCGGGCGCCGCGCAATCCGGGTGCGGTCGATGCCCTGGGCGCCCGCTGGGGGCTGGGCGGCTCGCTGCAGCGTCTGCTCAGGACGCTTTCGGTGTGAGCCGCAGGGGCGGGGTGCTAACTTAGGTTTACCTAACTCATCCGGCTGGGAGGCACCTCATGGCAGAGCGACCGGGACGTGCCGCGCGCACGCTGCATACCGCCGAGGTCGTCCGCACCGAGCGGCTGAGCCCGCGTATGCAGCGCGTGGTGCTCGGGGGCGAGGGCCTGGCCGGCGTCGTGGCGGACACCTGCACCGATCACTACGTCAAGCTGCTGTTCCCGGCCGCGGGAGTGGCCTACCCGGAGCCCTTCGATCTCCAGCGCATCCGTGAGGAGTTCCCGCGCGAGCACTGGCCGGTGACGCGGACGTACACCGTGCGCCACTGGGATGCCGAGCACCGTGAGCTGACGCTGGACTTCGTGGTGCATGGTGACGAGGGGCTGGCCGGGCCCTGGGCGGCCAACGTACGCCCGGGTGAGGTCGTCCGCTTCCTGGGTCCCGGCGGCGCGTACGCGCCGGACCCGAGTGCCGACTGGCATCTGCTGGCCGGTGACGAGAGCGCGCTGCCCGCGATAGCGCGTTCGCTGGAGGCGCTGCCCGATGGTGCCCGGGCGTTCGCCTTCGTGGAGGTTTCCGGGCCCGAGGAGGAGCAGAAGATCGACTCCGACGTGGAGGTGCGCTGGCTGCACCGCGGGGGCCGGCCCGTGGGCGAGGCCCTGGTGGAGGCTGTGCGGGGGCTGGACTTCCCCGAGGGCCGGGTGCACGCGTTCGTCCATGGCGAGGCGCACTTCGTGAAGGAGCTGCGCCGACTGCTCCGGGTGGAGCGCGGCATCCCGCGCGAGAACCTGTCGATCTCCGGCTACTGGCGCCTCGGCCACAACGAGGACGGCTGGCAGGCCTCCAAGCGCGAGTGGAACTCCCGCATGGAAGCCGAACAAGAAAACACCGCCGCCTCCGCATGAATCCGGGTGGGCGGGATGCCTGCGGCGCGGCTACCGGTGGGGTGGGGTGCGCGTAGCGCCCACGGTGGGTGGGTGGTGCGGGGCCGGGTCGGGGATGTCCGTCCTCGGACTGGCGCGACTGTGCCTGCTGATGGAGCTGAGGACGCGGACGCGCCAGCCACTGCGGGCGAACACCCCCGCCCCACCCCCTCCCCGCCGTCGGCGACTACCCCGCGCCCACCGCGACCCGCCGCCGCCATCCGCAGGCAGCCGCCGCCGCCATCCGCAGGCAGCCGCCGCCATCCGCAGGCAGCCGCTGCCGCCATCCGCGGGCAGTCGTGCCGCTGGGGCGGCACGGGTGGGCGCGACGGCACCCCGCATGCGCCGGGCTGCGCAGATACCCCCTGGCCAGCACCCACGTGGGGCAGTTCTCAGGCGCCGGGCTGTGCAGACGCCCCCGGCCGAACCCACGCGGCCAGCGTTCAGGCGCCGGGTTGCACAACCCACCCCCGGTCAAGCCCCCGCACGCACCGGGGTGCGCAACCCACCCCCGGCCCACACCCCACGCGGGCCGGTCGGGTGAACCCTTGCTGACCGGCCGGGAGGCAACGGCGTGGCGAGCCCGCCCAAGGCTCCGCCCTGCCCCAGGATCCGGCCGCGTGGCATACACCTTCGACGAGCTCGTCGCCAAGCAGCGCGCCGCGGACGAGGCACACGCACGCGTCCAGCAGCTGCGGGAGACCTACGACCCATCCACCCGGACCACGTGGAGCGGGCACCAGACCGCCACCTGGGAGACCGCTCAGCGCGCCTGGAGCGACCTCGCCCGTGACTTCCGCGTCGCCGTCGCCGAGTACGCCCGGGCCGAGGGCAGACCCCTCCACGAGATCGAGACGGAGATCAGACGGGCGGCGGACCAGGACTGAGCGCCCCGTACGCTTGCTCCATGTGAGACGCAGACGGCCGATTCCGCCCTCTCCGCTGCCGCAGCGCGACGGTGTGGATCCCGTGCGGCTGCGGCTGCCCGCCGGTAAGCAGTGGGCGACGGTGCGGGAGCACCTGGTACAGCGGCTGTCCGCGGCGGCCGGCGTCGTGGACGGGATGTTCGCCGGGGGGCTGATCGTCGGGGCGGACGGGCAGCCGGTGGCGGCGGACACACCGTACGCACCCGGGATGTTCCTGTGGTTCCACCGGGAGCTGCCCGCCGAGGTACCCGTGCCGTTCCCGATGGAGGTCGTCCACCGGGACGAGCACATCGTCGTCGTCGACAAGCCCCACTTCCTGGCGACCACCCCCCGCGGCAGCCACGTCGCCCAGACCGCGCTCGCCCGGCTCCGCCGTGAGCTCGGCATCCCGCGGCTGGGCGCCGCACACCGCCTCGACCGGCTCACCGCGGGCCTGGTGCTGTTCACGGTGCGGCCCGAGGAGCGGGGCGCCTACCAGACGCTGTTCCGCGACCGTCTGGTGCACAAGGAGTACGAGGCGGTCGCGCCCCACGACCCTGCGCTGGAGCTGCCCCGGACGGTACGGAGCCGGATCGTGAAGGAGCGCGGGTCGCTGACCGCCCAGGAGGTCGAGGGCGAGCCGAACGCCGTGACCCGGGTCGAGATCGCCGAGGCCCGCGCGGACGGCCTCGCACGGTACCGGCTGGTGCCGGGCACCGGGCAGACCCATCAGCTGCGGGTTCATATGAACGCCCTCGGTGTGCCGATCCTCGGCGATCCTCTGTACCCCGAGGTGACCGGCCCCGTCCCGGCCGGAGACTTCCGGCGCCCGCTGCAACTGCTGGCACGGGCACTGGAGTTCACCGACCCGGTGACGGGAGAGGAGCACCGGTTCACCAGCGGCCGGGTGCTCGCCGCCTGGACGTCGTACGAGGCATGGGCGGCCGGTCAGTAGCCGCGCCACCAGCGCAGGAAGCGCTGCCACGCGTTCCGTGGCGGGGCCGGTTCCGGCACCGTGGGGGGCGGCGGCAGCGGCACGGGGGGTTCCATGTGCGGGGGCTGCGGCGCCGGTTCGGCCGTCCGCTGCGGCGGGGCCGCGCCGATGTGCCAGTCCTGCTGCACGGGCGCGTCCTTCTCGTAGGTGGGCCGCTTCTTCACGTCCTGCTGCGGCCGGGGCGTGAAGTGGACGGGCAGCTCAACGAGATGCCGCGAGGCGATGGACTCGGTGAAGGTCAGTTCCTCCTCGTCGACGCTGAGCTCCACGTCGGGCAGCCGCATCAGCAGGGCGTCCACGCCGACCTCGGCGATGGTGCGGCCGATGTCCTGACCGGGGCACTCGTGCGGGCCGCCGCCGAAGGCGAGGTGGGAGCGGTTGCCCATCATGTCGGCGGTCGGGTCGGGGCGCACGCGTGGGTCGACGTTGGCCGGGGCGGGCGCGAGCAGCAGCGCGTCGCCCTTGCGGATGCGTTGGCCGCCCAGCTCCGTGTCCTGCTTGGCGAAGTAGGCGAAGATGGTGCTGAACGGCGGTTCGTCCCACAGCAGTTGCTCCACCGCCTGGGGCACGGTCATCTGGCCGCCGTTGAGCTGGGAACGGAAGCGCGGGTCGACCAGCACCTGGCGCAGCACGTTGGCCAGGAGGTTGGCGGTGGCCTCGTAGGCGGCGATCAGCACCACCCTGAGGTGCTGGCTGACCTCCTCGTCGGTCAGCCCGGCCGGGTGGGCGATGAGATGGCCCGCGAAGTCGTCCATCGGCTCGACACGGCGGCGGGCGGTGAGGCGTTGCAGCGCCCCCATGATGTACGCGTTGCTGGCGATGGCGGTCTCGGTGCCCCGGAGCATGTCGCGGGCGGCCTGCACGATGCGGTCGTTGTACTCGTCAGGCATGCCGAGCACCTGGCACATCACGGCCATCGGCAGATGCTCGGCGTACTGGCCGACCAGATCGGCCTCGCCGGCCTCGCAGAACCGGTTGACGACCCGCTGCACGCTGCGGTTGACGTGCCGGCGCAGGCTGCGGAAGTCGGTGGCCGCGACGGCGGCGTCGATGGCGCCGCGCAGCCGCAGGTGCTCGTCGCCCTCGGCGTGCGCGCACATCGGCTGCCAGGCGATGTGCGGCATCAGCGGGTGGTCGGGCTTGACCAGGCCCTCGGCGAGCGCGGACCAGATGCGGCTGTCCTTGCAGTAGTGCGCGGGGGTGCGGACCAGCTGCTGGCTCTCGGCGTGGCCGAGGACCACCCACATCGGTACGTCGTCGTGGATCAGTACGGGCGCCACCGGGCCGTGTTCGGCGCGCAGTTCCTCATACAGCTTGCGCAGGTCCTCCGACTCGTGCAGCCGGGCGCGCCCGCCGGGGCCCAGGCCGTGCGCGGGACAGCCGGGGGGCGGCCCGGGCCGGGGGCCGTCCGTGCCGGTCGGGGAGTCTCCCGTCAGGGAGTGGGATTCAGGCGTCACAGTGGCGCTCCGGAAGGGGAAGCAGGGGTCTGGGGAGGGGACGGATCCCGGGAATCAGGTGAGCGAGCCCGTCATGGCGAGGGAGTGCAGAAACCGCGTCAGGGTCATCAGGACGTCGCGGCTGGAGGCACGGCGCCGCACATCGCACTCCATGATGGGGATCTGCTCGGACAGATCGAGGGCGGCCCGCAGGTCGGCGACGGGGTAACGCGGGGCGTCGGGGAAGGAGTTGACCGCGACGACGAACGGCACGCCGCGTTCCTCGAGCCGGCCCATGACGTCGAAGCTGACCTCCAGGCGCCGGGTGTCGACGAGTACGACGGCGCCGAGCGCCCCCTCGAACAGCCCGTTCCAGAGGAACCAGAAGCGCTCCTGGCCGGGTGTGCCGAAGAGGTACAGCACCAGCTGGTCGGTGATCTTGATGCGGCCGAAGTCCATGGCGACGGTGGTGGCCGTCTTGGACGCGGAACCGAAGTTGTCGTCGACCCCGATGCCGGCCTGGGTCATGGTCTCCTCGGTGGTCAGCGGTTTGATCTCGCTGACCGAGCCGACCATGGTCGTCTTGCCGACGCCGAAACCGCCGACGATGACGATCTTGACCGCGGCCTGTGCCGTGTGCGGCAACTGATCCTCGGCCCGGGGTCCCGGGATGGTCTCAGAGCCTTTGAAGTCCATGCATCACCGCTTCGAGAAGGGAACGGTCGGGGAGCGCCTTGCGGACGATGGGTAGGCGCGCCTGGACCAGTTCCGCCGTCAGCATCTCGGTGAGCAACACGGTCACCACGCTGAACGGCAGGCTAAGGTAGGCCGACAGTTCGGCCACGGACAGGGGGGCGGCGCAGAGCCGGAGCAGCGCCGCCTGCTCGGGGGTGGCGGAGGGCGGGGGGTCCGGGGAGCGGGCCACGATCAGCGTCACGAGGTCGATGTCCGCCCGCTGGCCGTCCGGTCCGGCGACGACGTACAGCCGCTCGGGGTTGCCGCCCTGGCCCTGCTTGCCGGCGGGTTCGGCCGGCTGCGGAGGGGGTCCGCCCTGGGGGGTGCGCCTCTGGCGTTGCGGAGGAGTCATACGGTCTGCCCGTTCCGTCGCGGCGGACTGGTCAGATGGGCGCCGATGCGGACGACGAGGTCGCGCATCATGCCGCCCATGCGGCCGGGTTCGCAGGTCATGTCCGAGAGCACCGCGAGATAGGCGTTGGCGCCGGCCGCCATCAGGTAGAAGTAGCCCTGGTTGATCTCGATGAGCACCATCTTCATCTCGCCGTCGCTGTGCGGGAGTTCCTGGGCGACGGCCCCGGCGAGGCTCTGTACGCCCGCGCAGGCGGCGGCGACCCGGTCGGCGGCGTCCGGCTCGCCGCCGTAGCGGGCGATGCGCAGACCGTCGGCGGAGAGCACCACGATCATCTCGACGCCGGGTACGCCGTCGGCGAGCTCCTTGAGCATCCAGTCGAAGTTGGCTCGTTGCTGGATCACTTGAGGTCCCCCTCGTCCTCGGCCTCGGTGCGGGCCGGTTCGTTGATGAGATGCAGGTAGGCGGTCGGATTCCGGGTGAAGTCGGTGGGGTGGACGCCCGGGTCGAGGTCCTTCTTCAGGCCCTCCCAGAAGGCGTCGACCCACAGGCCGGGTTCGCGGTCGTTCTGCTTCTTCTCGGGCTCGGGCGTGGCCCAGATGTCGTGGTACTCCTCGCCGCGCTCCTTGGCCTCCCGCTCGGCCCGCTCGGCGGCGGCCTGCTCGGCGTACCGCTGGGCCAGGGGGGTCTTCACCCGGCTGCGGCGCTGCGGCAGACCGCCCGCGGTCCACTCGGTGACCTCGGGGACGTCGTCCTCCATGGAGACCGTGGCGGGGATGCGGGGGCTGGTGGGGCGGCGCTTCTTGGGTGTGCGCTCCGGGCCGGGGAGGGCGTCGACCGGGCGGGGCACGGCCGTCGCCCCGATGCCGTGGGCGAGGCCCACACCGGGCTCGTCGGTGATCATCTCGCTCGGTACGACGAGGACGGCGCGGACGCCGCCGTAGGCGGAGGCGCGCAGCGAGACCTTCATGTCGAACGCGGTGCACAGCCGGCCGACGACGGCGAGGCCGAGGCGCGGGTTGGCCCCGATCTCCTGGAGGTCGACGCCTCGCTGGGCCTGTTCGAGGATGCCCTCGATCCGGGCGCGGGCCTGTTCGTCGAGGCTGACTCCGGCGTCCTCGATCTCGATGGCGACGCCGGTCTGCACCGCGGTGGCGGTGACGCTCACCTTGGAGGTCGGCGGCGAGTAGCGGGTGGCGTTGTCGAGGAGTTCGGCGGCGGCGTGAATGACCGGCTCGACGTAGATGCCCTTGATGTTGATCTTGGCGATCGACTTCAGGTCGATGCGGCGGTACTCGAGGATGCGGGACATGGCGCCGCGCAGCACGCTGTAGAGCGCGACGGGCATGGGCCACTGGCGTCCGGGCCGGCCGCCGCCGAGCACGGAGATGGTGTCGGCGAGGCGGCCGATCAGCGCGGTGCCGTGGTCGATGCGCAGCAGGTCGTCGAAGACCTCGGGGTTGCGGCCATGGTCCTCCTCCATCTCGCGGAGTTCGTTGGCCTGCTGGTGGACGATCGCCTGGACGCGGCGGGCGATGCTGACGAAGGAGCGCTGGGAGGAGTCGCGCAGGTTCTCCTCGTCGTCGATGATCTTCAGTGTCGTCCTGAGCAGCTGGATCTGGTACTTCGGCAGGTCGCGCCAGGACGGGTTGAGCGTGGGCAGGGCGCGGATCACCTCGTCGGGGTCGTTGCCGCTGTGCAGGTGGTCGAGGGCCGCCGGCATGACCTGCTGGCTGAAGTACTGCGTCTCCGTGTCGTGGGAGGCGATCCGGGCCTCGAGATACGCACGGTGACGGTCGTATGCGGCTCGGGCCTCCCTCAGCGTGCGGCCGCGGCGCGCCGCCTCGGCTGCGGCGGCGGTCACCAGCAGGGTGGCGACGGCGCCGCACACAGCGACGGCGGTCCGGGCGGGCTCCGTCACCAGGGCGACGGCGACTCCGGTCGCCGCGGCCATCACTATGGCCGGCAGCAACAGCACGCGTGCGTAAGGAAGTTGGACACTCGCCATGTGAGCCCTCTGAAGCGAATCGACTGATGGTCGGGGAACGTGCACATAGGGGAACAAGCGCACGAATTCAGCTCAACTCGGTGCGCTGCGGGCGAGCTTAGTCCGACGGGATCATCGCCATGTCATATTCAGCAAGTGCCGGAAACGGCCCCTGGGGCAGGAGTACGCTCGGGGTCATTTGCACGGTGCGCCGCTGTTCGAACACAGCACGTCACGGGGCACGGGCGTACGAGAATCACTCACCGTCATGGGTGAGGGAGGGCCCTGCGGCAACCCGATCCTGCCCACGAGGACGGCCGGTGATGCGGCCGGCGAGGGCGCACGGGACGCAAAAGCCCGGCGCGCGGGGAGCGCACCGGGCTGTCGCGTGGTGTCGGGGGCGGGGGGTCAGCTCACGGAGGAGTAGGCGACCACGCCGCGCAGCAGTCCGTCGACCGCCTTCCGGGCGCTCCTGGCGACCGTCGAGCCCTCCGTGGACGGTGCCGCCGCCGCGATCTGGCCGAGCACGTCGATGACCTGCTTGCACCAGCGCACGAAGTCGCCGGCGGGCATCTCCACCTCGCGCAGCACCTCGTCCAGGCCCTTGCCCGAGGCCCACATGTAGGCGGCCCAGGCGAAGCCGAGGTCGGGCTCGCGCTGCCCCACACCTTCCGTCTGGCTGATCCCGAAGTCCTCCTCCAGGGCGTCCAGCCGGCCCCAGATGTGGACCATCTCGCCGAGCGCCGCCTTCGCCTTGCCCGAGGGCAGCTTGGGCACCATCGCGTCGTCGGAGACCCGGGCCTCGAACACCAACGCCGAGACGCACGCGGCGAGTTCGGCGGGAGCGAGCCCCTCCCAGACGTCCTCGCGCAGGCATTCGCTGGCCAGCAGGTCGAGTTCGCCGTACAGCCGGGCCAGCCGCTTACCGTGCTCGGTGACCTCGTCACCGCGCAGGTAGTCCATCTCGGTCAGCAACGCCACGATCCGGTCGAAGGTGCGCGCGATGGTGTTCGTCCGGCCCTCGATCCGGCGCTCCAGCTGCGCGGTGTCGCGCTTCAGCCGGAAGTAGCGCTCGGCCCAGCGCGCGTGGTCCTCGCGGTCCTGGCAGCCGTGACAGGGGTGCGCCCGCAGCGCCTTGCGCAACCGCGCGATCTCACGGTCGTCGGCCGCCTGGGAACGCTTCTTGCGGTGCCGGTCCACCGTGATGTGCCCGGCCTTGGTGCGCAGCGCGGAGGCGAGGTCCCGGCGCGACTGCGGGGAGCGCGGGTTGAAGGACTTCGGGATCCGCATCCGCTCCAGCGCCTCCACCGGCACCGGGAAGTCGATCGACGCCAGCCGCTTGACCTGCCGCTCCGCGGTGAGCACCAGCGGGCGCGGACCGTCGTGGTACTCGACGCCGCGGTGCCCGTTGGAACGGCCCGCGGGCAGCCCCGGGTCGAGCACCAGCGCCAGCCCCGCGTACTTGCCGGTGGGTACGTGGATGACGTCGCCGGGCTTGAGCTTCTCCAGCGCGACGGCGGCCTCGGCCCGCCGCTGCGCCGCGCCCTGCCGGGCCAGCTCGTTCTCCCGTTCCTTCAGCTCGCGGCGCAGCCGCGCGTACTCCTCGAAGTCGCCGAGGTGGCAGGTCATGGAGGCCTTGTAGCCCTCGAGACCCTCCTCGTTGCGCTGTACCTGACGGGAGATGCCCACGACCGACTTGTCCGCCTGGAACTGCGCGAAGGACGTCTCCAGCAGTTCCCGCGAACGGTGCCGGCCGAACTGCCCGACCAGGTTGACCGCCATGTTGTACGACGGCTTGAAGCTGGAACGCAGCGGATATGTGCGCGTGCCGGCCAGCCCCGCCAGGTACTCGGGGTTCATGCCGCGCTGCCACAGCACGACGGCGTGGCCCTCCACGTCGATGCCGCGCCGGCCGGCCCGGCCGGTCAGCTGGGTGTACTCGCCGGGGGTGATGTCGGCGTGCTGCTCGCCGTTCCACTTGACGAGCTTCTCCAGCACCACCGAGCGGGCGGGCATGTTGATGCCGAGCGCGAGCGTCTCGGTCGCGAACACGGCCTTCACCAGACCGCGTACGAACAGCTCCTCCACGACCTCCTTGAAGGTCGGCAGCATGCCCGCGTGATGGGCCGCGATGCCGCGCTCCAGGCCCTCCAGCCACTCGTAGTAGCCCAGGACGTGGAGGTCCTCGGCCGGGATGGAGGAGGTGCGCTCCTCGACCAGGGCGCGGACCTGGGCCCGCTCCTCCTCGTCGTTGAGTCTCAGGCCCGCGTACAGGCACTGCTGGACGGCGGCCTCGCAACCGGCGCGGCTGAAGATGAAGGTGATGGCGGGCAGCAGACCCTCGGCGTCGAGCCGTTCGATGACCTCCGGCCGGCTCGGTGTCCACACCCGCGAGCGCTGCCGGCGCTCCCGCTCCCGGTCGGCCTCCCGCATATTGTTCCGCCCGCGCCGGCGGTCGGGGTAGGACGGGCGGCTGGCCTCCATGCGGGCCAGGCGGGTCAGGTCGGGGTTGACGGCCCGCTTCCCGCCCTCGGCCTCCTCGAACAGGTCGTACATGCGCCGGCCGGCGAGCACATGCTGGAACAGCGGCACGGGCCGGTGCTCGGAGACGATCACCTGGGTGTCACCGCGGACGGTGTCCAGCCAGTCGCCGAACTCCTCGGCGTTCGACACCGTCGCCGACAGGGAGACCAGGGTCACGGACTCGGGGAGGTGGATGATCACTTCCTCCCAGACGGCGCCGCGGAAGCGGTCGGAGAGGTAGTGCACCTCGTCCATCACCACGTAACCGAGGCCCAGGAGGGTCTGCGACCCGGCGTAGAGCATGTTCCGCAGCACCTCGGTGGTCATCACGACCACCGGGGCGTCGGGGTTGACGCTGTTGTCACCGGTGAGCAGGCCCACCTTCTCCGCGCCGTAGCGGCGGCACAGGTCGGCGTACTTCTGGTTCGACAGGGCCTTGATGGGTGTCGTGTAGAAGCACTTCTTGCCCTGCTGGAGGGCGAGGTGGACGGCGAACTCGCCGACGATCGTCTTGCCGGAGCCGGTCGGCGCGGCGACCAGCACGCCCTTCCCCGCCTCGAGCGCCTGGCAGGCCTCGATCTGGAAGGGGTCCAGGCCGAAGTCGTACATCTCGCGGAAGGAGGCGAGCGCGGTGGCCTGCTCGGCAGCGCGCCTGCGTGCTGCCGCGTACCGCTCGGCCGGTGAGAAATCCTCTGTCATCGTACTTTCGAGCGTACCCGGCCTCGCCCACAACAGAACGATCATTATCGGGAACGGTCCCGGTGAGCGGCGGTGGCAGCCCCGTTCAGGGGCCCACCACCCGCAGGGCGCCCGGCACGCACCGCGCGGTGAGCGGCAGCGGTCCCACCGGTTCCCCGTCCGCATACCCGGTGACCTGTTCGGCGGCCAGCTCCACGGTCGCCGCACGCAGCACGGTGATCGCGGGATGGTCGATGTGCGTGCCCCGGTACACCCGGGGGAAGACCCGCAGCAGCGTGGCCCGGCTGCACTCCCCCACCACCGTGATGTCGAACAACCCGTCGGTGAGATCCGCCCCGGGGCATATTCGCATGCCGCCGCCGTACGACGGCCCGTTCCCGACGGCCACCAGCGTCGCCTCGACCTCGCGGACCTCGCCGCCGTCGAGGGTGATGCGGTACGGCAGGGGCCGGAAGGCGGCCAGCTCGGCGACCACCGCGAGGTCGTACTTGAAGCGGCCGAGGGGCATCCGCATCCGGTTGCCGCGGTCGTTGACCCGGGAGTCGAAGCCCGAGGCGAGCACGGCGCCGAACCAGCGCTCCCCGATGCGGCCGAGGTCGATGTCGCGGACGCGGCCGGACTTGAGGGCGTCGGCGATCATCCGCCCGGCGGCGGCCGGCTCCCGCAGGGGCATGCCCAGCGCGCGGGCGAAGTCGTTGCCGGTCCCGGCGGCGACCAGCCCGAACGGGGTGCCGGTGCCGACGACGGCCTGCAGGGCGAGGTTCACCATGCCGTCACCCCCGACGGCGATCAGGGCGCCGGTGCCGTCCTCGATGGCGGCGCGCGCCCGGGCCAGGGCGTCCTCGGGGTCGTCGCCGAGGACGGTCCGCACCGAGAAGCCGGCGTCCCGCAGCGCGGCGGCGGCCGGCAGCGCCGCGCGGGCGCCCCGGCCGCGGCCCGCGGTGGGGTTGACGAAGAGGGTGATCTCGCTGGTCACGGGAGTGACCCTATGAGCTGAGAGGCGGTCCTCAGGTCACGTCGTCATAACCGTTGACCCGGTCCTTCGTGACCTGCTCGGGGAGGGCGGCCACGGGTTCCGCGGGTTCGACGGGCTCGGGGGTGAGATCCAGCTCGGAGGCCTCGTCGTCGGCGGGGCCCGCGGACTCCCTGCGGGCGCGCCGTCTGTCGTTGAGCAGCGAGAACGCCACGGCGACGAAGTAGAGGACGACGATGGGTCCGGAGAGCGCGATCATCCCCACCGGGTCGGTGGTGGGCGTGGCGACCGCGCCGAAGACGAAGACGCCCATCACGACCCCGCGCCACCAGCCGGCCATGCGGCGGCCGGAGACGATGCCGACCATGTTCAGCATGATGAGCAGCAGCGGGAGCTCGAAGGCCAGACCGAAGACCAGCACCATCCTGATGGTGAAGTCGAGGACCTCGTCGAGCGAGAGGATGTTGGCCGATCCCCCGGGCGTCAGGCTGAGCAGCACCTTGATGCTGACCGGGAGGATGACGTACGACAGGTAGGCGCCGCCGACGAACAGGGGAACCGCCGCCGAGACGAAGACGTAGGTGTACTTCTTCTCGTGCTGGTGCAGCCCGGGGGCGACGAAGGCCCAGAGCTGGTAGAGCCAGACCGGGCTGGAGACGATCAGGCCGGCCATGAGGCTCACCTTGATCGTGGTGGTGAACGGCGAGGTCAGTGTGTTGAACGAGACGATGGCGCAGTTGCCGCCGTCACTGTTCGCCAGGTCCTCGCACTTCGGCACCGGCTCGGCGAGGAACTGCATGAGCTGCTCGCTGTAGAACGCGGCCGCGATCGACACGATGACGATCGCGAGGACGGCCTTGGCGAGCCGGTTGCGCAGCTCACGCAGGTGCTCCACGAGGGGCATCCGCCCCTCGGGATCCCTCTCCTGATTGCGGGCAGACTTGAGCAACCCACGTTCCCATCTCGTGCGGCGGGCCGGTGGTCACCGGCCCTGCGTCAGCGCTTGGTCGTGTCCGTCGGCTCCGTGACCGGGCGGGAGCTGGTCACGTCGCCGGGGGCCGCCTGGATGGTGCGCTGCGCCGGGGGCTGCTCGCCGGTGGCCGGCGGGTCGGCGGGGGCGGTGGACTTGTTGTCGTCCTTCATCGCCTTGGCCTCGCTCTTGAGGATGCGCGCGGACTTGCCGAGCGAGCGCGCCATGTCCGGAAGCTTCTTCGCACCGAACAGCAGGATGATGACGACGAGGATCAGAATGATCTCGGTAGGTCCGAGCCGTCCCATAAGTCTTTACCTTCTCACCGAGGCGGGTGGGTGGGTGGCTGTCCGACCGGTCGGACAGGAGTCCGAACGACGGTGCTGACAGCGATCGTAACCCTCAGGGGCAAACGCCAGGCAATCCCCGCGCGTACTCCCCTCTACGGCCCGTGCCTCGCTCCCCGAACCGCGACCAGCAGCGTACCTGCCACCCCCACCCCAAAACACCCCACGCCCTACCCACCACCCACGGTCACCACTACGCCGCTACCGCGATCCGCGGGCAGTCGTTCGTGCCGCTGGGGCGGCACGGGCGGGCGCGACGGCACCCCGTTGCGCGCGATCCGCGGGCAGTCGTTCGTGCCGCTGGGGCGGCACGGGCGGGCGCGACGGCACCCCGTTGCGCGCGATCCGCGGGCAGTCGTGCCGCTGGGGCAGCACGGGCGGGCGCGACGGCACCCCGTTGCGCGCGATCCGCGGGCAGTCGTGCCGCTGGGGCGGCACGGGCGGGCGCGACGGCACCCCGTCGGCGCCGGGCTGCGCAAACCACCCCCGGCCCACACCAACCCGGTCACCCGCAAACCCCGGTCACCTGCAACAGCCCAGACACCCGGCACCCGGCACCGATCGCACACCGGCACCGGTCACACCGCAAAACCGCGGAAGCCGCTCAGAGCGCTTCCGCGGACCGCACCGCCCCACCAGCCGCCCGCTCCAACTCCTCCGCCGCCCGCCCAATCCGGCGAGCCGACTCCGTGACCTGCCTCCCCAGCCGCTCCGCCTCGACGAAGACCCGAACGGCAAGCACCCCGAGCACCACAAGCCCCAGGAACCCCACAGCAACCGCGAACATCGGCCAGAACATGAGGCGAGCCTAGACCGTCGAGTGCAGCCGCAGCGTCCGGACCCCGCCACCGGTCAGCAACTCCACGATCCGCTCCCCCGCCGGCTTGCGGACGGCAGCCCCGCACCGGGGGCAGGTGAAGGAGTAGAACGTCGTCCGGCTGCTCGCCCCGATGGCCAGCCGCAACGCGCTCGCGGCGAGCTCGAACCGCTCCCGGCAGTCCGGACACCCCGCCCGGAACATCACCGGGGCGACACTCCTCATCCCGGCGAACGCGGACGCCGCCGTGATACCCCGCGCTCCGGGGTTCGCCGACTCACTCAAGGCCCTCGCTCCTGCCTGTCGTCCCGGCCTCCTCGATCCCGTCGAGCCCGTCGTACGCCGCCAGCGCCACGCGGGCCACCTGACGGGCGCTGTCGGCCAGCTCAGGCGGCTCGACGATGCGGCCGTCGCGGCCGAGCCGCAGGGCCAGCCGTCTGAGCGAGGCGGGATCGGGGGTGCGCAGAGTGATACGCAGTCCGCCGTCCGGAAGCTCATCCGCGCTGTCGTGCGGGTAGTACTCGGCGACCCAGCGCCCGCCCGGCGCGACCTCGACCACCACCTCCGGATCCTCGGCGGCGGGCTGCACCAGCCCTTCCGACAGGTCCCGCAGCTCGACCTCGGGCGGCGCGGACGGCTCGTCGAGGATCCGGATCTCGGCGACCCGGTCGAGCCGGAAGGTGCGGCGCGCCTCGGAGCGCCGGCACCATGCCTCGACATAGGTGTGACCGACGCTGACCAGGCGGATCGGGTCGATCTCCCGCTCGGTGACCTCGTCGCGCGCGGGCGAGTAGTAGCGGATCCACAGTCTGCGGCGCTCGGCGATGGCGCGGTCGACGTCCGCGAAGACGCCGCCCTCGGACTCGAAGGTCACCGAGAGGCGGGAGCTGGCGCCCGCCGCCTCACCGGCCGCGGTCTCCACCTTGGCGGTGGCGCGCAGCAGCGCCTGCCGGTCGCTCTCGCGCAGTCCGGGGAGCGTCGCCACGGCGCGGGCGGCGACGAGCAGGGCGGTGGCCTCGTCGGCGGCCAGCCGCAGCGGCTCGGCGGCCTCCGCGCCGAGGGCCGCCGGGTTGTGCCACCAGATGCGCTCGCCGTCGGTGTCGATGTCCAGCAGATCACCGCCGCGGAAGCTGGTGCCGCACATGGGCAGCACATCGAGGTCGGAGACCAGCTCGTCTTCGGTGATGCCGAAGGCGCGCGCCACGTCCTCGACCCGGGCGCCGGGGCGCTCCCGCAGATACGTCACCAGGGAGAGCATCCGCCGGGTCTGGTCGATGGCGTTCACGGGCCTGACCGGTTTGCCTGCCACGTCTTGTCCGCTCCCCCTCAGCCCTTGGCCACGGCGCGCAGCCGGTCCACCACGTCGGCCCGCAGTTCGGCGGGCTCCAGGACCACCACATCGGGCCCGAACTCCACCAGCCAGGCATCCAGGCCGTGACCGTACGGAATCTCCAACTCGTCCCAGCCGTCACCCAGTTCCCGCACCGAGGTGGCCTTCGCCCGAAGGGGGTAGCCGGCGTCGGAGCGCAGCCGGATGCGCGCCGAGCGGTCGGCGGTCTCCCCGGCCCAGCTCGCGACGGTCTCCCGCACGGTGACGACGTCGGGGACCGGGACGGTGAACCGGCCGCTGCGCGAGCGGACCTTGCCGGTGATCCGGGAGAGCCGGAAGACCCGCTCGGCGCCCCGGTCGCGGTCCCAGCCGGCCAGGTACCAGTGGCCGCGCCAGCACTCCAGCGCCCACGGTTCGACGTGGCGCTGCTCGGGGTGGGCGGCGTTGGCCTTGCGGTAGTCGAAGACGACCGCCCGGCGGTCACGGCAGGCCAGCATCAGCGGCTCGAACGCCGCCTCGTGCACGGGGATGCGCGGTTCCAGCGCTCCGTGGGCGCCATACGGGTCGACGTCCTCCGGGAGGCCCGCGGCGCGCAGCTTCTGCAGGGCGCCGCTGGCGGCTCCGGCGAGCCGGGCCTGCTGCCATACCTTGGCGGCGAGCCCGAGGGCGGCGGCCTCCTCGGCGTCGAGGGTGATGGGCGGCAGCCGGTTGCTGTCGCGGCGGGCGAGATAGCCGGTCTCCCCGTCGAGGTTCTCGACGGTCTCGATGACGAGTCCGAGTTCGCGCAGGTCGTCCTTGTCGCGCTCGAACATGCGGTTGAAGGAGTCGTCGGACCCGGCTTCCAGATAGGCCTCGATGGACTCCCGCAGCTCTCGCTTGCTGAGCGGCCGGCGGGTGCCGAGCAGACACAGCGCCAGATTCATCAGCCGCTCGGCCTTGGCAATCGCCATCGACGCGCTTCGCCTCCCTATGGTGCTTAGACCGATGACCGTACCGTCCCCGGTGGCGCGGTAAAAGCCGAGGGCCCATGCCCGGACAGGCATGGGCCCTGGACGATCGACTCCGGTCGGATCAGACGCCGAGCAGGTCGACCACGAAGATCAGAGTCTCACCGGGCTTGATCGCCGGGGTGGGGCTCTGGTCGCCGTAGGCGAGGTGGGCGGGGATGGTCAGCTGACGGCGGCCGCCGACCTTCATGCCCTGCACGCCCTGGTCCCAGCCCTGGATGACCCGGCCGGCGCCCAGCGGGAAGCGGAAGGGGGTGCCGCGGTTCCAGCTGGCGTCGAACTCCTCGCCCGTGCTGAAGGCCACGCCGACGTAGTGCACGGTGACCGTCTGGCCGGCCCGCGCCACCTCGCCGTCGCCCTCCCAGATCTCCTTGATCTCGAGGTCCGCCGGGGGCTCGCCGCCCGGGAAGTCGACCTCGGGCTTGTCGATGTTCACTTCTTGAAGCTCCTGCTTGTCTGCGGAAAGGCGAACACGCACAGTCTTACATCCCTACGGCGTCACAGCTTGGCGAGGATGTCGACGGAGAAGACCAGCGTGGAGTCCTTCTTGATGTCGCTGCCCTGCGGCGGGTTGTCGCCGTAGCCCAGCTCCGGGGGGATGACGATCAGGACCCGGCTGCCGACCTTCTTGCCGGTGAGACCCTGGGCCCAGCCCTTGACGACCTGCTGGAGCGAGAACGACGTCAGCTGTCCCCGGTCGTAGGTGGAGTCGAATTCCTTGCCGCTGTCCCAGAGCACGCCCTTGTACTGGACGAGGACGCTGTCGTCGGCGCCGACCTTCTCGCCGTCGCCCTCCAGGATGTACCTCGACACGAGCTTCTTCGGCGGGTCGGTGTCGGGCACCTTGATGGAGGGCGCCTTGCCGTCGGTGTTGGTGCCGACCTTGGGCAGGTCCTTGTTGTCCTGGGCGACTTCCCTGCCGTCGGCGGAGCTCTTGGCGTTGAAGGTGTCCTGCACGTCGACCACGAACACCAGGGTGTCGGTGCCCTTGATGCCCGCCTGCTCGTTGCCCTGCTCGCCGTAGCCCCAGGTCGGCGGTACGGCCATCTCGACCCGGCTGCCGCTCTTCTTGCCGATGAGCCCGTACCGCCAGCCGTCGATGATGGTGCCCTGGGCGAGCTGGATGGCCAGCGGGGTCTTGCGGTCGTAGGAGTTGTCGAACACCTTGGCGGTGCTCCACACCTGACCCAGGTAATGAGCGACGATGAAGTCGTTCTCGGCGATCGTCCTGCCGCCGCCCGCGATGACCGTCCTGACCGCAAGGTCCTTGGACGGTTCGCCGGTGCCCTTGGCGACCGTCGGCTTCTCACCGAACTTCTTGCCCGCCGTGATGGGCGGCAGCGGTCCGTCCACGATCTTCGGCGACGGCGCGGCGGACGTCTCCGGCGCCGACGGCGACGCGCTGTCACTGGCCTTGTCCGAGTCGGACCCGTCGTCGCCGCACGCGGCGAGGGTGGCCAGTCCAGCGGGAACGGCAATGAGAAGTGAGCGTCGGCGCACGGTGGGGGCCTCGTAATCATCGATCTTGTGGATGGCGTCCGCGCAACTCTACGGCGTGAGAAGGGCGCCGCACTGTGTAACGTGCGGCGCCCGTGTGACGTTCCGGGAATCTCGGGGTCCCGCGAGGAACGCGTGTCTCACATTCCGGCGATCAGCTTCTCCACCCGTTCGTCCACCGAACGGAACGGGTCCTTGCACAACACGGTGCGCTGGGCCTGGTCGTTGAGCTTGAGGTGCACCCAGTCGACGGTGAAGTCGCGACGCTGCTCCTGGGCGCGCCGGATGAAGTCGCCCCGCAGCCGGGCGCGAGTGGTCTGCGGCGGTACGGACTTACCCTCGAAGATCTTCAAATCGTTGCAGATCCGGGCGGCTTGTCCCTTCTTCTCCAGCAGGTAGTACAGACCCCGTCGGCGGTGGATGTCGTGGTAGGCGAGGTCTATCTGCGCGACCCGGGGGTGCGACATGGTCATGTTGTGCTTGGTCCGGTACCGCTCGAGCAGCTTGTACTTCATGACCCAGTCGATCTCGGTGCCGATGCGGTCGAGGTCCTCGGACTCGATCGCGTCCAGCGTACGGCCCCACAGCTCGAGCACCTGCTCCACTGTGCCGGTGCGGATGCCGCGGCGGTCGCAGAAGTCCAGCGCCTTCTCGTAGTACTCGCGCTGCACCTCGAGCGCGGAGGCCTCCCGGCCGCTGGCCAGGCGCACCTTCCTGCGCCCGGTGATGTCGTGGCTGACCTCACGGATCGCCCGGATGGGGTTCTCCAGGGTGAGGTCGCGCATCACGGTGCCCGCCTCGATCATGCGCAGTACCAGGTCGGTGGCGCCGACCTTGAGCAGCATGGTCGTCTCGGACATGTTCGAGTCGCCGACGATGACGTGCAGGCGGCGGTAGCGCTCGGCGTCCGCGTGCGGCTCGTCACGCGTGTTGATGATCGGCCGGGACCGGGTCGTCGCCGAGGAGACGCCCTCCCAGATGTGTTCGGCACGCTGGCTGACGCAGTAGACGGCGCCGCGCGGCGTCTGCAGCACCTTGCCCGCACCGCACAGCAGCTGCCTGGTCACCAGGAACGGGATGAGGATGTCCGCGAGCCGCGAGAACTCCCCGTGCCGGGCCACGAGGTAATTCTCGTGGCAGCCGTAGGAGTTGCCGGCGGAGTCGGTGTTGTTCTTGAAGAGGTAGACGTCGCCCGCGATTCCCTCCTCGTGCAGGCGTCGTTCGGCGTCCACCAGAAGTCCCTCGAGAATGCGCTCGCCGGCCTTGTCGTGGGTGACCAGTTCGGTCACGTTGTCACATTCCGGCGTTGCGTATTCGGGATGTGACCCTACGTCGAGATAGAGGCGGGCGCCGTTCCGCAGAAAGACATTGCTGCTTCGGCCCCATGACACGACACGGCGGAAGAGGTACCGCGCCACCTCGTCAGGCGACAGGCGGCGCTGTCCCCTGAACGTGCACGTGACGCCGTACTCGTTCTCCAGCCCGAAAATGCGGCGGTCCATGAGGGAACATTACGCCCGATCCCCCGAGCTGAAACGAGGTTCGAGGGCACGGTTCGGATCATTTTCGCTACGAGCCGCAACCACCGCCCTCCCCGCGGGAGCTGCCATTACCCGGCTTGTGGCGATCAAAACCACCAGAGATACGCCACCCGCGGCACCGGGCACGGCGAAGCCCCACAGCGCCCCGCCCGCCTCGACCACCGGGCCGGTGAGGCCCGTGCCGACCGACGCGCCGACGGTGAAGGTCGTCACCAGCCAGGAGAAGGCCTCCGTGACGGTCCCGCGCGGCGCGTGCCGGTCGACGAGCACGAAGGCGCAGGCGATCGCCGGCGCCAGGAAGAGTCCGGCGACGACGGTGAGCAGCGTCATGGCCACCGGGCCGGGCATCAGCATCAGTGGCAGGTAGCAGAGCGTGAGAAGGGCCACGATCACCTGCAGCCGCCGCGCGGGCTCGCCGGCCCACTGCCGCGCCCCGTACGCCACACCGCCGACCAGGGCGCCCAGCCCGATGCCCGCCATCAGCCAGCCGTACACATGGTCGCCGCCGTGCCCGTCCGCGTAGGTCATGGCCGCCACGGTGATGGACCCCAGCGCCATGCCCACCGCCAGGAGGGCGCCCAGCAGCGCGAGCAGCCCCGGCGAGCGCAGGGCACCCAGCCAGTGGGCCTCGCGCGGCGCCGACCGCCAGGCGCGCGAGGGAGGCGAGAGAACCACGGAGAGAGCCCCGAGCACCCCGATGGCGTTCAGCACGAGCAGCGCGGCCTGGGCGGACCACAGCGAGGCGCACACCGTCACCAGCAGCGGCCCGACGGTGAACATCACCTCCTGGGCCACGGCGTCCATGGCGTACGCCCTGTGGACGTGGTCCTCCTTGGGCAGCACGGAGGCCCACAGCGCCCGCAGCCCGCCCTCCAGCGGGGGAGTGAAGAGCCCCGCCGCGGCGACGGCGCCGTAGGCCACCGCCGGCGGCTCGGTTCCCACGAAGGCGAACAGTGCCATGGCCAGCGCGGACAGCACGGCGGCGGGCAGCTGCACCCGCGGCTGCCCGCGCAGATCCACCAGCCGTCCCAGCACGGGCTGCCCGACGGCGTTGGCGACGCCGTACACGGCCGCCAGGGCGCCGGCCAGGCTGTACGTGCCGCCCTCCGCGCGCACGAACACCACGATCGCGATGGCCGCGGTCGCATTGGGCAGCCGCCCCACCAGGGTGCCGACGAGCAGCCGGGCGGCGTGCCGTGCCCGGAGGATCTCCAGGTATCCCGTGGCCATCCCGGCTCCTCCGCTGTAAGTTTTACGTATAACTACGGCGTCCATACGTACCATGTCGGCTGTCCACCAGTCCAGACGAAGGAGCGGCCCGACGATGCCCCGAGCCGGCACCCGCCCCACGAGCCGGGACGTCGCCCGGGCCGCCGGCGTCTCCCAGGCCGCGGTCTCCCTCGTCCTCGGCGGCAAGTGGCGCGGCCGGGTCTCCGAGGCCACGGCGCAGCGCGTCCGCGAGGCCGCCCGCACCCTGGGCTACCGCCCCAACCTGGCGGCCCGCAATCTCCGCCTGGGCCGCACCCGTACGGTCCTCCTGGTCGTCCCCGCCCTCACCACGGAGTTCTTCGCGGGCGTCTACACCGGGGCCGCCCGGGTGGCCGCCCAGCACGGCTTCGGCGTGGTCCTCTACTCGTCCCCCGTGGGCATCGGCCCCGCCCGGGACCCCTTCGCGTCCGCCGAGGCCGCCCTGGACGGCGTGATCGCCTCCTCCATGGCGGCGGAGGCCCTCACCGCGATCCGCGGCGACCAGCTCCCCCTGGTGATGCTGGACAGCGATCCCGAGGGCAGCGTGGGGGCGGCGACGGTCAACCTCGACATCGCCGACGGTGTACGCCAGATCACCGACCATCTGCTAGGCCTGGGCCACCGCCGCTTCCTGCATCTGGCGGCGGATGTGGCGTCCTGGACCTTCGAGATGCGTGCGCGGGAGCTGTCGGCGCGGCTGCGGGCGGTGCCGGGCGCGTCGTTGCGCACGGCGCGGGCGCCGATCTCCATCCGGGGTGCGGAGGCCGCTGCGGAGGCGGCGCTCTCGCTGACGCCGGACCGGGCGACGGCGGTCTTCTGCGACGACGACCAGCTGGCGGCGGGGGTGTACAAGGCCGCGCGGCGGCTGGGGCTGCGGGTGCCGGAGGAACTGTCCGTCACCGGGATCGACGATTTGGCGCTGGCGACGGCGATCGATCCTGAGCTGACGACTGTGCGGTTGGACGCGGAGTTGTTCGGGGAGCGGGGGATGGGGGCGCTGCTGGCGGTGCTGGAGGGACGGGACCCCCCGGCGAGCGCCATCTCGGTCGAACTGATCGTACGGGGTTCAACGGCGCGAGTCCCTGGCTGACCGGGGGGTATCTGCGCACCCGGCGCATGCACGCTACCCCGCATCGGTGCCGGCCGGGGGTGGGTTGCGCAGCCCGACGCCGGCGGGGTGCCGTCGCGCCCACCCTCCCCCACTCTCGACTTCGCTCGAGCGGGGGGACCCCCATCGCCCTGGGGGTACCTCCCAGGCCCTTAAGGCACTGGGGGAGGCACGACTGCCCGCGGAAGCGGCGGGGCGGCGGGCCGCGGGGAAGCCGCCTACGGCGGGGAGGGGACGGGGCGGGGGTGTTCGCCCGCAGTGGCTGGCGCGTCCGCGCCCTCGCCTCCACGAACAGGCACAGTCGCGCCAGTCCGAGGACGGACACCCCCGGCCCGGCCCCGCACCACCCACCGCCCGTGGGCGCTACGGCGCTACTCGTCGGTGTCGGACTCCGCCTCGGAGGCTGTTTCCGCGCCGCCTGTCTCTAGCAGGCGCGCCAACTGGCGTCCGCCGATTCGCTTGAACTTTCGCTTCTGTGGCCGTGTCCGGTCCAGCACCGCTACCTCCAGCCGCTCCGCGGGAATCTCGCGCTCACCGCCGTTGGTGTCCCGCGACAGCGCCTGCACCGCCAGCTTCAGCGCCTCCGCCAGCGTCATCCCGTCCCGGTGCCGCTGATCGAGGTACCCGCTGATCTGCTCCGCGTTGCCGCCCACCGCCACCGAGCCGTGCTCGTCCACGATGGACCCGTCGTGCGGCAGCCGGTAGATCTGGTCCTGCTCCGGGGTCTCCCCGACCTCGGCCACCACCAGCTCCACCTCGTAGGGCTTCTCCCCCACACTCGAGAAGATCGTCCCCAGCGTCTGCGCGTACACGTTCGCCAGACCCCGGGCCGTCACATCGTCCCGGTCGTAGGTGTAACCCCGCAGATCGGCGTACCGCACGCCCCCGATCCGCAGATTCTCGTACTCGTTGTACTTGCCGGCCGCGGCGAACGCGATCCGGTCATAGATCTCGCTGAACTTGTGCAGCGCACGGGACGGGTTCTCGCCGACGAACACGATCCCGTCGGCGTACTGCAGCACAACAAGGCTGCGACCGCGGGCGATGCCCTTCCGGGCGTACTCCGCCCGGTCCGCCATCGCCTGCTGGGGTGAGACATAGAACGGCGTCGACACCGGTTATCCGTCCCTTTCCTTAGAAGTCACTGATAGACCACCCTGTTACAGCAGCGAGGCCCGTGGACCGTCCGGCTGCTCCAGCCGCCGCTCCAGCACCGACTGGGCGATGGCGGACGCCTCGTCCTCGGTGAGCCGGCGGAAGCCGTCCTCGGTGATCACGGTGACGATCGGATAGATCCGGCGGGCGACATCGGGACCACCGGTCGCCGCGTCGTCGTCTGCCGCGTCGTACAGCGCCTGCACCACCAGCGTGGTGGCCTCGGCCTCACTCAGGTCGTCCCGGAACAGCTTCTTCATCGCACCGCGCGCGAAGACGGACCCGGAACCGGTGGCGGCGTACCCCTGCTCCTCGGAACGCCCGCCCGTGACGTCGTAGGAGAAGATCCGCCCCTTCTCCCGGTCCACGTCGTACCCCGCGAACAGCGGCACCACGGCCAGCCCCTGCATGGCCATGCCCAGATTCGAGCGGATCATCGTCGACAGCCGGTTCGCCTTGCCCTCCAGCGACAGCTGCGCGCCCTCGACCTTCTCGAAGTGCTCCAGCTCCAGCTGGAACAGCTTCACCATCTCCACGGCCAGCCCCGCCGTACCGGCGATGCCCACCGCGGAGTACTCATCGGCGGGGAACACCTTCTCGATGTCCCGCTGCGCGATGACGTTCCCCATCGTGGCCCGCCGGTCACCGGCGAGCACGACACCGCCCGGGAAGGTCACGGCCACGATGGTGGTCCCGTGCGGCGCTTCGATCACGCCTTTCACCGGCGGCAACGACCTCTTTCCCGGCAGCAGTTCCGGCTGATGCTCGGAGAGAAAGTCCATGAACGAGGAAGACCCTGGCGTCAGGAAGGCAGCCGGCAGACGCCCGGTGCTACGAGTGTTGGCTTCCACGAAGTTCCTTCCAGGTAGGCAGCTGCCCGACGAACAGCGTCGGGATCATCTCCCAACTTGCCGATGGCCGAATCGCAGTTGAAGCGTTGAGCACAGTACGCCACGGACCCTACCCGTCCCACGGCAATGATCCACATATCCGACGAAGGCTTTCGGGCAGCTCCCGCAGCGCGAACCCCGGCCCCGCCCGGCCCCCGCAGCGCGAACGCTGCCCGCGGCCGGCTCCTTCCGGCCCACGGACAGCGCCCTGCGCCACTGGGGGTTCTCACCCCGAATCCCACCCGGACTCTCGCCCGGAACGCCACCGGACCCTTCGATCCGAAGGCTACAGAAGGCTACTGGCCACCCTTCTGCACAAAGGACCTCACGAAATCCTCGGCATTGGACTCCAGCACGTCGTCGATCTCGTCCAGGACGTCGTCCACGTCCTCGCCCAGCTTTTCCTGACGCTCCTTGAGGTCCTCGGAAGCCTGCGTCTCCGCCGCCTGCTCCTCGACCTCCTCGGTGGACCGGGTTGCCTTCTGCTGTCCGCCGCCGGTGTCCTTGGTAGCCATCACCCTCACCCCGCTCGGTTCGCCCGACACACTTGCTCGGTCAAGGTCAGACCCTACAAGCCGGGTCCGACAATGCCCCCGCAGTTGCTCCAACGTACGGGGACCACCTCGATGATTCCCGGACCGGGCGTTTTCCACCCTGTCCGGCCGGCTCTTCCCCGGGGTACCCCGATACCCGCTCAGTTCCCCGACAACACCCTGACCAGGTCCTCTGCCGTGCGGCAGCGGTCGAGGAGCTCCTTGACGTGATTACGCGTTCCGCGAAGCGGTTCGAGGGTTGGAACCCGCTGGAGCGAGTCCCTGCCCGGCAGATCGAAGATCACCGAGTCCCAGGAGGCCGCCGCGACATCGTCCGCGTACTGCTCCAGACACCGCCCGCGGAAGTACGCACGGGTGTCCTCAGGAGGCGCCGTACGGGCCCGCTCGACCTCGCCCTCGTCCAGCAGCCGCTTCATGCGCCCGCGGGCCACCAGACGGTTGTACAGGCCCTTCTCGGGGCGCACGTCGGCGTACTGCAGGTCCACCAGGTGCAGCCGGGCGGCGTCCCAGTCCAGGGCGTCCCTGCGCCGGTAGCCCTCCATGAGCTCCCGCTTGGCGACCCAGTCCAGCTCTCCGGCCAGGCTCATCGGGTCGTTCTCCAGCCGGGTGAGCGTGTCCTCCCAGCGGGCCAGCACGTCCTTGGTCTGGTCGTCGGCGTCCGCCCCGAACCGCTCCTCCACGTACTTGCGAGCCAGCTCGAAGTACTCCATCTGGAGCTGCACAGGGGTCAGCGTCCGCCCACTGCGCAGCGTGACCAGCCCCTTCAGGGTGGCGTCGTGCGAGACCTCGTGCAGGGTCCGCACGGGCTGGTCGACCGCCAGGTCCACCGCGATGAACCCGTCCTCGATCATGGACAGCACCAGAGCCGTCGTGCCCAGCTTCAGATACGTCGAGATCTCGGACAGATTCGCGTCGCCGATGATCACATGCAGCCGCCGGTACTTCTCGGCGTCGGCGTGCGGCTCGTCGCGCGTGTTGATGATGGGCCGTTTCAGCGTCGTCTCCAGGCCCACCTCGACCTCGAAGTAGTCCGCGCGCTGGCTGATCTGGA
The DNA here is from genome assembly GCF_040680275.1 of Streptomyces sp. NPDC052079. Classification (NCBI taxonomy): domain Bacteria; kingdom Bacillati; phylum Actinomycetota; class Actinomycetes; order Kitasatosporales; family Streptomycetaceae; genus Streptomyces; species Streptomyces sp. NPDC052079. The sequence goes on along the minus strand of NZ_JBFAWL010000003.1, from coordinate 165,711 downwards.
ACCCGTGCTCGTGCCCGTCCTGGCCGATGCCGACGCGGCCGGCGCCGGTGAAGACCTGCCGGGAGACGAAGAACGGCGTCAGGTGGCGCACGATGTCCGAGAAGGGGGTCTCCCGCTTCATCAGGTAGTTCTCGTGCGTCCCGTAGGAGGCGCCCTTGTTGTCGGTGTTGTTCTTGTAGAGATGGATCGGCTGGGCGCCGGGAAGCTGGGCCGCGCGCTCCGCCGCCTCCGCCATGATCCGCTCCCCGGCCTTGTCCCAGAGGACGGCGTCGCGCGGGTTCGTGACCTCGGGCGCGCTGTACTCCGGATGCGCGTGGTCCACGTAGAGCCGCGCGCCATTGGTCAGGATGACGTTGGCCAGGCCGATGTCCTCGTCGGTGAGCTGGCTGGCGTCGGCGGCCTCACGGGCCAGGTCGAAGCCTCGCGCGTCCCGCAGCGGATTCTCCTCCTCGAAGTCCCAGCGGGCCCGGCGGGCCCGGTGCATCGCCGCCGCGTAGGCGTTCACGATCTGGGACGAGGTGAGCATGGCATTGGCGTTGGGGTGGCCGGGGACGGAGATCCCGTACTCCGTCTCGATGCCCATTACTCGCCGTACGGTCATGCGGCCCTCCTTGCCCGGCGGCGTCCCCGGTCGGGGGCGCTGCTGTACCGCTGGCGCTCCGGTGCGTGTGCGGTGCCCGTCCCCGCACTGCGCGACACGGCGGTACGGACGAGCCTAGAACGCCTTCGCCCTGGTGGGGAGATCATTTGCGTCATTGCTGTGCTCCAGCCGTGGCCCCCAAAAACAGTCGGCTGCGGGTACCCCGCTGAGGGCACCCGCAGCCGCCCTGGCTTTTACAGGTACTGACCGGTATTCGCCACGGTGTCGATGGAGCGTCCGGTGTCCGCACCCTGCTTTCCGGTGATGAGCGTACGGATGTACACAATCCGCTCGCCCTTCTTTCCGGAGATGCGGGCCCAGTCGTCCGGGTTGGTGGTGTTGGGCAGGTCCTCGTTCTCCTTGAACTCGTCCACGCAGGCCTGGAGCAGGTGGGAGACGCGGAGACCCTTCTGGTTCTTCTCCAGGAAGTCCTTGATCGCCATTTTCTTGGCGCGGCCCACGATGTTCTCGATCATGGCACCGGAATTGAAGTCCTTGAAGTACAGGACTTCCTTGTCACCGTTGGCGTAGGTGACTTCCAGGAAGCGGTTCTCCTCCGATTCGGCGTACATCTGTTCCACCGCGGTCTGGATCATGCTCTGGACCGTCATGGACTTGTCGCCGCCGTGCTCGGTGAGGTCGTCACCGTGCAGCGGGAGGCGCTCGGTGAGGTACTTGCCGAAGATGTCCTTGGCCGCCTCGGCGTCCGGACGCTCGATCTTGATCTTCACGTCCAGCCGGCCGGGCCGCAGGATGGCGGGGTCGATCATGTCCTCACGGTTGGAGGCGCCGATCACGACCACGTTCTGCAGGCCTTCCACGCCGTCGATCTCGGCGAGCAGCTGCGGGACGATGGTGTTCTCCACGTCCGAGCTGACGCCGGAGCCACGGGTGCGGAAGAGAGATTCCATCTCGTCGAAGAAGACGATGACGGGGGTGCCCTCGCTGGCCTTCTCGCGGGCCCGCTGGAAGACCAGGCGGATCTGCCGCTCGGTCTCGCCGACGTACTTGTTCAGCAGCTCGGGGCCCTTGATGTTGAGGAAGAAGCTCTTGCCGGCGGCCTGTCCGGTGACCTCGGCGACCTTCTTGGCCAGCGAGTTGGCGACGGCCTTGGCGATGAGCGTCTTGCCGCATCCGGGGGGCCCGTACAGCAGCACACCCTTGGGTGGCCGCAGTTCGTGCTCCTTGAACAGGTCCGGGTAGAGATAGGGCAGCTCGACCGCGTCGCGGATGGCCTCGATCTGGTTGCCGAGGCCGCCGATCTGCTCGTATCCGATGTCGGGGACTTCCTCGAGGACGAGCTCCTCGACCTCGCTCTTCGGCACGACCTCGTAGACGTACCCGGAGCGGGGCTCCAGGAGCAGGGCGTCGCCGGCGCGGATGGTGACGTCCATCAGCGGCTCGGCGAGCCGTACCACCCGCTCCTCGTCGGTGTGCCCGAGCACCAGGGCCCGCTCGCCGTCCTCGAGGACCTCCTTGAGGGTGACGATGTCGCCGACGCGCTCGAACTCCATGGCCTCGACCACGTTGAGCGCTTCGTTGAGCATCACTTCCTGGCCGCGCCTGAGCTCCTCGAGCTCGACGCTGGGGCTGACGTTCACCCGCAGCTTTCTACCGCCGGTGAAGATGTCGGCCGTGCCGTCCTCGTTCGCCGTGAGGAAGACACCGAAGCCGGCCGGGGGCTGTGCGAGCCGGTCGACCTCTTCCTTGAGGGCCACGATCTGGTCACGGGCCTCACGGAGCGTGCCCGCGAGTCGCTCGTTCTGGGCGGACACGCCGGCCAGGTTGGTCTGCAGCTCGACGATCCGCTCTTCGAGAATCCTCGTGTGTCGCGGAGAGTCGGCGAGCTTGCGTCGCAGGACGGCGATCTCCTGCTCAAGGTAGGCGATCTGCCCGGCCGGGTCGTCGGACCCGCGTCCCGGGCGGATGCCGCGGTTCATGTCGTCGTCGTGGGCTGCCACGGTCCTCACCTCCTCCAAGGGGAGCTGGACGCTTCCAGACCCTACCTGGGCGGGTGTCGATTGAAACCCCTAGATCACAAAGACGGTCGGGGTGTGTCCGATCTTCACCCTTGCGCTCTCCCTCACGCCAGGGGAATACCCACCGATGATGATTGGAACCCAGGCGGCGGTAGGGTCGACGTGTTCAACACCCGTCGGAGCTGGCCTGATTCCCGTTCGGCCCGGCGCAGGAAACGGCAGGAGAGATGAGCGTGCAGCAGGAGGCCGGAGTCCGCGGCGAGGCCCTGGAGGTCTGGATCGACCAGGACCTGTGTACCGGCGACGGCATCTGCGCCCAGTACGCGCCCGAGGTGTTCGAGCTGGACATCGACGGTCTGGCGTATGTGAAGAGCCCGCAGGACGAGTTGCTGCAGGACAGGGGTGCGACAACGCCCGTGCCGCTGCCGCTCCTCACGGATGTGATCGACTCCGCGAAGGAGTGTCCGGGCGAGTGCATCCACGTCCGCCGGGTTTCGGACAGGGCCGAGGTCTACGGGCCGGACGCCGGGTGACCGTTATGGCACGGCGCGTCACGGCCGTCTGACTTCTCACCCTCCGGGGTGCGCGCGCCGACGCACGCCCGCGCGCGGGTCACACGCTCCTGGCTCCGGCCGGGGCGGACCGCACGAACGCCCCGTCCTCCCACCGCCATTTCACGCGCTCGCGCACATCGGGACAGCAACTGGGCACGTCCTCGGACGAGTAGCCGAGGAGGGTGGCGGTGACCTCTCCGTCGCGTACGGCGAAGTCGTCGACGTTGGTGCGGTCCTGGGGGTCGGCGAGCGTGGCGACCACGCGCGGCGCGGCGCTGCCCGCGGCCTGGGTGATGACGTACACGCCGTCGGGCGGGGTGCCCATGGGGGCGTCGCAGTGCACCACCGCGACGGTCTCCGGCCGCCCGTCGCCGTCGAGGTCGCCGGACGCCTTCTTCTTCACCACCGTCTTCACCGGGCCGCAGTCGAGCGGGAACTCGACGGACGCCGGGTCGGGCGGGGCGATGTGCGCGGGGGCGCTCTTCGTCTGCGGTCCCGGGGTCGGGGCCGCGGTCGCGGCGTCGGGCCCCAGGACGGAGGAGAGCGCCACGACACCGGAGAGGGCCGTGGCGGTGGCGACCCAGTGGATCGGGCGTGCATGGGTGTGAGCGAGCTCCGGGACGGCGGAAGGCTGCACGAGGAGGGTCTCCTGTGAGGGCTGTGCCGGTGGGGGTGGCCAGCATCGTGCCACACGTCACAGTCCGGGGGGAACGGCGGGGTGTGCGGTTTCGGTGCGGAGAACCGGAATTCAACGCCAAAGCGCCGTGGCGCAGTTCCGGGCGGTTGCCGGGAACTGCGCCACGGCGCCTGTACGTTGCGGGGGTGACGGGCCGCGTCAGCGGGCGGCGCCTCCGTCGGCGTTGGGGCCGGCGTAGTCCTCGCCGTAGGCGCCCTTGGCGGGGCGGCGGCGGCGCATGGGCGGCTCGACGCCGTCGGCGAGGCGGCGTGCGGTGAGCAGGAAGCCGGTGTGGCCGATCATCCGGTGGTCCGGGCGGACGGCCAGGCCCTCGATGTGCCAGTTGCGGATCATCGTCTCCCAGGAGGTCGGCTCGTTGAAGCAGCCGATCTCGCGGATGGACTCGACGGTCCGGGCGAGCTGGGTGGTGGTGGCGACGTAGCAGCAGAGGATGCCGCCGGGGACGAGCGCCTTGGAGACGGCCTCCAGGCACTCCCAGGGGGCGAGCATGTCGAGGATGACGCGGTCGACGTCTGCGTCGGACAGGTTGTCCTGGAGGTCGCCGACGGTGAGCTGCCAGGCGGGGTGCGGTCCGCCGAAGTAGCGCTCGACATTCTGCCGGGCGATGTCGGCGAAGTCCTCGCGGCGCTCGTAGGAGTGCAGCATGCCCTGGTCGCCGATGGCGCGCAGCAGGAAGCTGCTGAGCGAGCCGGAGCCGACGCCGGCCTCGACGACGCGCGCGCCGGGGAAGATGTCGGCGAAGGCGAGGATCTGTCCCGCGTCCTTCGGGTAGACGACGGCTGCCCCGCGGGGCATGGACAGGACGTAGTCGGGGAGCAGGGGGCGCAGCGCGAGGTAGGCGACGTTCCCGGTGGTGCGGACAACGCTGCCCTCGGGAGCACCGATCAGTTCGTCGTGGGGGAAGGAACCCTTGTGGGTATGGAAATTCTTCCCGGCCTCGAGCGTGAACGTGTAGTGGCGGCCCTTGGGGTCGGTCAGCTGAACCTGGTCCCCGACCTTGAAGGGCCCGCGCCTGCGGGCGGCACCGGTCGGTTCGGACATGTGACCAGCCTACCGTTCCCCGGGGCCCGCCCGGACCGTAGGCGGCCGGTGCGGGTCCCTCGTGGCCGCGCGGTCCCCCGCGCCGCTTCGGGGCGCGGTTCAGCTGGGTCTTGCCATGGCCTTCACGAAGGCGCGCTCCACGTCCGCCGCGGACAGGACCCCGTAGATCTCGCCGGTCTCCTCGACCACGAGGTACTCGGTGGCCGGTGCGGCGCGCAGGGCGTCCAGCAGGTCCTCTCCGGCGAGCTCCGCGGAGACGCGCATGCCGTCGGTGAGGTCCTGGGCGAGGCTGCTGACCGGGACCCAGGGGCGGCGGTGTTCGGGGACGCCGGCGATGGCCGCCTCACGGACCAGGGAGAGGGGCACGCCGTCGGCGTCGACGACGACCAGGGCGCGGGCCCCTGCGGCGTTGGCGCGGCGCAGGGCTTCGGAGAGGGGGGTGTCGCTCTCGACGGGTACCGCGCGGCGGGTGAGCGTGCGGGCGCGCAGCTCGGGCAGGTGTTCCCGCAGCCGGGCCATGCGCAGGCTGTTGCCGGCGCCGGTCCAGATGATCGCGGCGAGGATGGCGGCGAGCAGGGCGTCCAGGACGGTGTCCATGCCGACGTTGTCGACGGCGTCGGAGCCGAGGGCCCCGGACTGGGTGAGTAGCGGGAGGCCGATCAGGACGGAGACGGCGAGGGCGCGGCCCACCCATGCGGCGGCGACGGTGCCGGTCATCGGCTTGCCGGTGATGGCCCAGACAACGGCGCGGAGCATACGGCCGCCGTCGAGGGGGAGGCCGGGCAGGAGGTTGAAGACGGCGACGATCAGGTTGGAGACCATCAGGCCTGCCAGCAGCACCCCGGGGATGCTGCTGGGGTCGACCGCGAGCAGGGCCAAGTAGAACAGGCCGGACAACGCCAGGGAGAGCAGGGGGCCGACGAACGCCAGCACGAACTCCCGGCCGGGTGTCTCGGCCTCCTTCTCGATCTCGGAGACACCGCCGAAGAACTGCAGCTGGATGCGGCGCACCGGCAGCTTGAAGCGGAGGGCGGCGAGGGTGTGGGCGAGCTCGTGGACCAGCACGGAGGCGTAGAAGGCGACCGCGAAGAACAGAGAGACCAGATAGCTGGCGGCGCCGAGTCCGGGCAGCACGCGGTCGATCTGTCCGCCGAAGACCCAGGTGATGAGGATGGCGACGAGGAACCAGCTGGGCGCGACGTACACGGGCACCCCGAACGGCCGCCCCATCAGCAGTCCGCCCCGCTGCCGCTCCTCCGGTCGCTGCGGCCCGGGCCCCTTGCCGCCGCCGGAGTGGGCCGGCGTGCGGTGGGCGTGGTGCCGGTTCTCGGGGGGACCGGCGGGCGGGGCCGTCGGCGGGCCCGGGTCCGGGCCGGCGGCGGGGGCTTCGGGACGATCCGCTCCGTGCGGCGTGCCCTCCTGCGGCCCGGGCGTGGGGCTCCGGTCACCGGGACCGGCGGGCGGAGCGGCCGGCCGGTCCGGGTCCGGGCCGCCGGCGGAGGCTTCGCGACGGTCCGCTCCGTGCGGCGTGCCCTCCTGCGGCCCAGGCGTGGGGCTCCGGTCACCGGGACCGGCGGGCGGAGCCGTCGGCGGGCCCGGGTCCGGGTCGGCGGCGGGGGCTTCGGGACGGTCCGCTCCGTGCGGCGTGCCCTCCTGCGGCCCGGGCGTGGGGCTCCGGTCACCGGGACCGGCGGGCGGGGCCGTCGGCGGGCCCGGGTCCGGGTCGGCGGCGGGGGCTTCGGGACGGTCCGCTTCGTGCGGCGTGCCCTCCTGCGGCCCGGGCGTGGGGCTCCGGTCAGTGGGGACGGCATGGTCGGTGCGGTCGGTGTCCTGGGCGGGGTGACCGGCCCCGGCGGTGCCGTCGGCGGGCTCGGCGGGGGGTGTGGGGTGTGCGCCGGTATGGGGGAGGGCGTCGTCGGTGGCCGGGGCCTGGGGCCCTGTGCGGTCGGCCGACTCGTCGTTGCCGGGCCGCGGCTGCCCGCGCCCGCCGCTTACGTCCACCGGTGTCCCCTCGTTCGCTGCGTATCCGGCGCCTGCCGGACGGGAGGTCTCACGTCGATGGTATGCGGCGATCGCCGCCCGTTCCGCCCCGGCACCCCTGTCTCTACCCCCCTCCTTCCCCTTCTCTCCCTACGGTCACGCCTTCTCTCCCTTCCGTCACGCCGCACTGTCAGTGGCGGGCCGTAAGGTCTGTGGTCATGGAGACGAGCACCGAGGGCGCGGCGCGGCCCGACAGCAGCGCGGTTACGGCGGAGACGGCAGTGGACGCGGTCGTGGTGACCGGGGCTTCCGTCATACCGCCGGCGTCGCTGTCGCCTTCGCGTGCGAGCGACTTCATGCAGTGTCCGCTGCTGTACCGGTTCCGGGTGATCGACCGGCTGCCGGAGAAGCCGAGCGAGGCGGCGACCAGGGGCACGCTGGTGCACGCGGTGCTGGAGCGGCTCTTCGACGCCCCCGCGGCCGAGCGCACCGCGCCGCGGGCGAAGGCGCTGGTCCCGGGCCAGTGGGACCGGCTGCGCGAGACCCGTCCGGAGGTCGTGGAGCTGTTCGCCGACGACCCCGACGGCGAGCGGCTCGCCCGCTGGCTGGCGGAGGCGGAGACGCTGGTCGAGCGCTGGTTCGCGCTGGAGGATCCGAGCCGGCTGGAGCCCGCCGAGCGGGAGCTGTTCGTCGAGGCGGAGCTGGAGTCGGGGCTGCGGCTGCGCGGCATCATCGACCGGGTCGACGTGGCGCCCACGGGCGAGGTGCGGATCGTGGACTACAAGACGGGCAAGGCCCCGCGCCCGGAGTATGCCGAGGGTGCGCTGTTCCAGATGAAGTTCTACGCGCTGGTCGTCTGGCGCCTGAAGCGCGTGATCCCGCGCCGGCTCCAGCTCGTGTATCTGGGCAGCGGTGACGTGCTGACCTACGACCCGGTGCTCGCCGATCTGGAGCGGGTCGAGCGCAAGCTGCTCGCGCTGTGGGACGCGATCCGGCTGGCGACGGAGACGGGTGACTGGCGTCCGCGTCCGACGAAGCTGTGCGGCTGGTGCGACCACCAGGCCCATTGTCCCGAGTTCGGCGGTACTCCCCCGCCGTATCCCCTCCCCGTGAGGGCGGCTGAGTCGGGCGGGGGTCACCAGGGCAGAATGGGGCCGGACTAGCGAAGGAGACTTACGTGGCCATCCGCGTCCTACTGGTCGACGACCAGCCGCTGCTGCGTACCGGGTTCCGGATGATTCTGGAGGCCGAGCAGGACCTCGCGGTCGTCGGCGAGGCCGGAGACGGCCTCCAGGCCCTGGACCAGGTGCGGGCGCTGCAGCCCGATGTGGTGCTGATGGACATCCGCATGCCGCGGATGGACGGGGTGGAGGCGACCCGGCAGATCACCGGGCCCGAACGGAACGGGCCGGCGAAGGTGCTGGTGCTGACGACGTTCGACCTCGACGAGTACGTGGTGGAGGCCCTGAGGGCGGGGGCCAGCGGCTTTCTGCTGAAGGACGCCCCGGCCAATGAGCTGGTGCAGGCGATCCGCGTGGTGGCCGCCGGTGAGGCGATGCTCGCGCCCAGCATCACGCGCCGACTGCTGGACAAGTACGCCACGCATCTGCCCTCCGGTGACGAGCCCGTACCGGACACGCTGCACACGCTGACCGAGCGTGAGGTGGAGGTGCTGAAGCTGGTGGCGCGCGGACTGTCCAACGCGGAGATCGCCGCCGATCTGTTCGTCAGCGAGACCACCGTGAAGACGCATGTCGGTCATGTGCTGACCAAGCTGAGCCTGCGCGACCGGGTGCAGGCCGCGGTCTACGCCTACGAGAGCGGACTGGTGCGCCCTGGCGCGCAGTAGCGCCACGAATACGACACCACGAGGGCGCCCTCCCGTCGAGGAGGGCGCCCTCGTCGTGCTCGTACGGCTCAGTTCTTGCTGAGTTCCCAGAACCGGAACACGGTCGAGGCGTCGAGGCAGTACTCCACGCCGTACACACCGTCCTGGACGACCGCGTACTGCTTGGCCTGCCAGACCGGGAGCACGGGGATGTCCTCGGCGACGATGTCCTGGAGTTGGCCGAACTCCTTGTCGGTGGCGGCGCGGTCCCGCTGGGCGGCGGTGCGCGGGAGGAGCGACTCGGTGATGGTGCTGTTGTCGTAGCGGTTGTCCAGCACGTTGCCCTTGCCGAAGAAGGGCCCGGTGAAGTTGTCGGCGTCCGGGTAGTCCGGGACCCATCCCTTGACGTAGACGCCGTACTTGCCGGCGGCGATGTCCTTCTCGTACTGGGCGAAGGGGACGGACTGGACGTCGGCCCGGAAGAGGCCGCTGGCGTTGAGCTGTCCGGCGATCGCCTGCAGTTCCTGGTCGGTGGCGGGGCCGTAGCGGGACGGGGTGGACCACAGGGTCAGCTTCACCTTGCCGCTGATGCCCTCCTTCTGCAGTGCCGCGGCGGCCTTGGCCTTGGAGGGGCGTGCGCCGTAGGTGTCGAAGAAGGCCGTGTTGTGCCCCGCGATACCGGCCGGGATGATCGAGTACAGCGGGGTGGCCGTGCCCTCGTAGACGTCCCGGATGAGGGCGTCACGGTCGAGGAGATGGGCGATGGCCTTGCGTACGCCGGGCTTCCCGGCGACCGGGTCGTCCATGTTGAAGACGAGGTGCTGGACCTCGGCGCTGCTGCCTTCGACGACGTCGATGCCGCCGGTGCCGCGGTCGGCCTCCTCGATGTCGGCGATGGCCTGGGCGGTGAGACCGCGGTAGGCGATGTCGACCTCGGCGTTCTCGACGGCCTGCTGCAGCCCCTTCTGGTCGCCGTGGAAGAACTCCAGCGTCACGCCGGAGTTCTTGGGCTCCGCGGTGCCCCGGTAGTGCTCGTTGACGGAGAACACGGCACGGTCGTCGCCGAACGACTCCAGCTTGTACGGGCCGGAGCCGACCGCTTCGCCGTCCTCACGGAGTCCCTTGGCGTCGTACTCGCGGTGGTCGACGATGGCGCCGGCGCCGGAGGCGATCTTGCTGGGGAAGGTGGCGTCGGCCGTGTTGAGCTTGAAGACGACCGTCTTCTCGTCGGGGGTGCTGACGTTCTCCAGTGTGGGGAACATGACCGCCGGGCCGTCGGGGTCGTTGATCTTCAGCATGCGGTCGAAGGAGAACTTCACGTCCTTCGAGGTGAGCGGGTCACCGTTGCTGAACTTCAGCCCGTCCCGCAGGGTGCAGGTGTAGATCTTGGTGCCGGTGCCCGAGAAGGCGCACTTCTCCGCGGCGTCGGGCTGTGGCTCGGTGGCTCCCTTGGGGAAGCTCAACAGCGACTGGAAGACGTTGTTGAACAACAGCCAGGAGCCGGGGTCATAGCCGGAGGCCGGGTCGGTGGCCAGGACGTCGTCGGACATCCCCACCACGATGCCGGAGCCGTCGGCTCCCTGGCCGTCCTCGGTGCCACAGCCGGTCAACAGGCCGGAGGCCAGCCCTGCCACGAGGGGCAGGACCGGCCACTGGTTGCGCAGATTCACGTGCTTTGCCTTCGTCGTTCTGTGTGCCCGGAGCGTGTGGACGATCCGGACACCGTGCAGGTCCGTCAGCCGCTGGCGCCGCGTCCGAGCTCCCACAGCTGGAGAGTCGAGGACGAGTTGAGGGCGTAGGCGGTGCCGGTGATGCCGTCGCGTGTGGCGATGTACTGCTTGCCCTGCCACAGCGGCAGCACCGGGACGTCGTCGGCGACGATGTCCTGGATCTCCGTGAGGCTGCCGGACGCTGACAGACGGTCGGCCTGGCGGCGCGACTGCGGGATCAGATCCTTGCGGATCTCGTCGTTGGCGTAGGGCGAGTTGAGGAAGTTGTCCTCGTCGAGGAAGGGGGAGATGAAGGCGTCGGCGTCCGGGTAGTCGGGGAACCAGCCCATGCCGTAGACGTCGTACTTGCCCTTGCGGCCACCGGGGCTGAACTCGCTCCAGGGCACGCCCTCGATGTCGGTCGCGAACAGCCCGCTGGCGTTGAGCTGCTTGCTCAGCTGCTCGAACTCGGCCTGGGTCGCGGGACCGTAATGGTCGGTCGTGTAGTGCAGCGTCAGCTTCACCGGCGTGCTGACGCCGGCTTCCTCGAGCAGCCGGCGGGCCTTGGCCACGCTCGGGTCGCCGTACTTGTTGAAGAACGCGTTGTTGTGGCCGGTGACTCCGGCGGGGACCAGCGAGAACAGGGGCTCGGCCTGGGTGCCGTAGACGTTGCCGACCAGCTTGCTGCGGTCGATGATCTGGGCCATCGCCTGGCGGACGGCCTTGTCCTCGACGGTCTCGGCCTCGGTGTTGAAGGCCAGGTACCGGATTTCCAGACCCGTCGACTCGACCAGTTCGATCTCGCTGTCAGCGGCGTTGGCGAGCTTCTTGACCTGGTCGGGCGACATGGAGCGGGTCATCACCTGGATGTCGCCCTTCTCCAGCGCCTCCCCCATCTCCTCGGCGGTCTGGTAGGTCTTCATCTCGACCTTGTCGTTGTTCACCTCCAACGCGCCCTTGTAGGACGGGTTCTTGTTGAAGGTCGCCTTGACGATCTGGTTGTCCTCGACCTCGGCGTCCAGGGTGTACGGCCCGGAACCGCTGACCTCGAAGCCCTCGCGCAGCTTGCTCTTCTCGTAGTCGTCCGGGTTGACGATGCCCGCGACCGGAGTGGACAGCTTGTACGGGAAGGTGGCGTCGGCTGCGTTGAGGTGGAAGATCACCTCGTTGTCGCCCTGCGTCTCCACGGTGTCGATGGTGGACAGCAGCGCGAACACCTGGCTGTCGGCCTCGATGGAGAGGGCACGCTCGATGGAGTACTTCACATCGGCCGCGGTGATCGCGTCGCCGTTGGAGAACTTGAGACCCTCGCGCAGCTTGCAGCTGTACCGCTCGTTGCCGGCGTCGGTGAAGCCGCAGGACTCGGCCGCTTCGGGCACCGGTTCACCGTCGCCGCGGGGCTGGACCATCAGGGTCTGCACGGTCTGGCGCAGGATGTTCCAGGTGCCGACGTCATAGGCGAATGCCGGGTCGAGCGGCGCGAGGCCGTCCTCCTCGGATGCGGTGAACCGGTCCGTGGTGCCCACGACGATCGCATCGCCGTCGCCGCTCCCGCCCTCGGTGTCGCCGCAGGCGGCGAGCACGGGCGCGAGCAGGCCCATCGCGGCCGCCAGCACCAAAGTCTTGCGGTTCATGCTCGAGTTTCTCCAGGACTGTCGACTCCGTGTATCCGGCATGCAGGGGTTGTTGCAGCGGATCACATGGAGGGGGCGAGGTTCTCGCGACGACATTAGTCCGCGCCCGTAGGAGGGTTCGCGGCGGCCGGAGTTGACCGCTCATCACGCAGTGAAACCGGGTGTGAACGGATCGGCGAAGGTGACCGGGGAAGGATTAGTGCAGGTTCCCACCAATCAGGACACAAGGGCGCACCGGTGACGTCCGAAATCGGGCGGACGGCACACCCGGACATCGTTGTCGACCCCCTTGCGTGTGGTGAACCTCACATGTGAAAAGGGCTCGGGGGCGCCGGAATTCGGCCACCGGTAACCGGAAGGAATTCTTTCGGGCAACTGCCCGTCACCGGCAACCGAGTGGCGGAAATTCCGGTTTCCCGCGCCGTGGCACACTGGGTGAACGCCTAGCGCATTTCCGTCATCAGCCCGCGCAAGAATGTCAGGTCCACGACTTCCAACGAGGGGACGACGGTGCGCCGGGCGGCCGGGGTGATCGGGCCCACCGAGGGCACCGCCACAACCTGGCAGCCCGCCGCCTCGGCGGCGGTGACGCCGGTGACGGTGTCCTCGACGACGGCGCACCGCAGGGGGTCCGCACCGAGTCCCGCGGCGGCCGCGAGATAGGGGTCGGGGTGCGGCTTGGTGCGCGGCACCTCGTCACCCGCGATCGACAGCGCGAAGTGCTGCGGCCCCAGCGAGGCCAGCACCCGGTCGATGATGCGCCGGTGGGAGGCGGAGACGAGCGCCGTGGGGATCTCGTGCTGGGAGAGCTCGGCGAGCAGCCGCGCGGCGCCCGGCATCAGCGGCAGGGCGCGGTCGATGCGGTCCTCGAAGCCGTCGTTGAGCAGCACCGTCAGTTCGGCGAGATCGATGTCGGCACCGGTCGCCTCGATGAGAAACCGCGCGCTGCGGGTCATCGGGCCGCCGACCACGACATGGCGCCAGGCGTCGTCGAGGGTGTGGCCGAGGGAGGCGAACACCTCGACCTCGACGTCCCACCAGAAGCCCTCGGTGTCCACCAGGGTGCCGTCCATGTCCAGGAGCACCGCCTGGAGGGCCGAGCCTTCGGCCGTAAGAGTTCCGAGCGCGGGGACCGTACTGGTCATCCACGTACCTCCTTGAGGGGAAGATCAGGCCGGTTCCCAGGAAGGGAACCGGCCTGCGGTGGACGGACCAGTCTACGTCGTGCGGTCCTGGAATGCCTGATGTGACCTGTGCGGTACGTCGACCATAAGGCCTGTCCGGCGGATCATGCCGGGGACGCGGGGCCTGGCACGCCCATCTGCGGCGTTGTCGTCGGTCGCCGACTCCCCCACTCTCGACTTCGCTCGAGCGGGGGGACCCCCATCGCGTCGACTCCCCCCTCCGCCTTGCAGCTGGACGCACCAGACCCCGCTCACCTGGGTTGTAAGGCGCCGCCCCTTTCCCCGACTTCATCCGCCGGACAGGCCTAGCGGGCGTTGAAGTACTTGGCCTCCGGGTGGTGGATCACGATGGCGTCCGTGGACTGCTCGGGGTGCAGCTGGAACTCCTCGGAGAGGTGGACGCCGATGCGCTCCGGCCGGAGCATGTCGGCGATCTTGGCTCGGTCCTCCAGGTCCGGGCAGGCGCCGTAGCCGAGGGAGAAGCGGGCGCCCCGGTACTTCAGGGCGAACATGTCCTCCATCTCGGCCGGGTCCTCCGCCGAGAAGCCGAGCTCGGAGCGCACCCGGGCGTGCCAGTACTCGGCGAGCGCCTCGGCCAGCTGCACGGACAGCCCGTGGAGCTCGAGGTAGTCGCGGTAGGCGTTGGCCTCGAACATCCGCGCGGTCTCCTCGCCGATGCGGGAGCCGACCGTGACGACCTGGAGACCCACGACGTCGGTCTCGCCGGACTCCTCCGGCCGGAAGAAGTCCGCCAGGCACAGATGCCGGCCGCGGCGCTGGCGCGGGAAGGTGAAGCGGGTGCGCTCGTTGCCCTGCTCGTCCAGGATGATCAGGTCGTCGTCCTTGGAGACGCACGGGAAGTAGCCGTACACTACGGCCGCCTCCAGCAGGTTCTCCGTCTGCAGCCGGTCCAGCAGCCCGCGCAGCCTCGGCCGGCCCTCGGTCTCGACGAGCTCCTCGTACGTCGGTCCCGTACCGGTGCGGGCCTGCTTCAGGCCCCACTGGCCCTTGAAGAGGGCGCCCTCGTCGAGCCAGGTCGCGTACTCCTTGAGCTGGATCCCCTTGATCACGCGGGTGCCCCAGAAGGGCGGCTCGGGGACCGGGTTGTCGGTCACGACGTCGGAGCGGACATGGCCCGCCTCGGGACGCTCCTCGATCTCCACGGCGGCGGCCCGGACCCGGCGCTGCTTCAACTCGGGGAGCTGGGCTCCGGGAACGCCGCGCTTGATGCCGATGAGGGCGTCCATCAGGCGCAGGCCCTCGAAGGCGTCGCGGGCGTAGCGGACCTCTCCCTCATAGATGGCGTGGAGGTCCTGCTCGACGTAGGCGCGGGTGAGGGCGGCGCCGCCGAGGATGACGGGGTAGTCGGCGGCCAGTCCGCGCTGGTTGAGCTCTTCGAGGTTCTCCTTCATGATCACGGTGGACTTGACCAGCAGGCCGGACATGCCGATGACGTCGGCCCTGTGCTGGTCGGCGGCGTCCAGGATCGCGGAGACGGGCTGCTTGATGCCCAGGTTGACCACGTTGTAGCCGTTGTTCGACAGGATGATGTCGACGAGGTTCTTGCCGATGTCGTGCACGTCGCCGCGCACCGTGGCCAGCACGATCGTGCCCTTGCCCGCCTCGTCGGTCTTCTCCATGTGCGGCTCCAGATGCGCCACCGCACTCTTCATCACCTCGGCCGACTGCAGCACGAACGGCAGCTGCATCTGCCCGGAGCCGAAGAGCTCACCGACCACCTTCATGCCGTCCAGCAGGGTGTCGTTGACGATGTCCAGCGCCTTACGGGACTCCAGGGCCTGGTCCAGATCCGCCTCGAGGCCGTTGCGTTCCCCGTCGATGATCCGCCGCTTCAGCCGCTCCTCCAGCGGCAGCGCCGCCAGCTCCTCCGCCTTGCCGGCCTTGAGCGACTTGGCGGTCGCGCCCTCGAAGAGCTGCATCAGCTTCTGCAGCGGGTCGTAGCCCTCACGCCGCCGGTCGTAGATCAGATCCAGGGCGGTGGTGACCTCCTCCTCGCTGAACCGGGCGATCGGCAGAATCTTGCTGGCGTGCACGATCGCCGAGTCCAGGCCCGCCTTGACGCACTCGTCCAGGAAGACCGAGTTCAGCAGGATCCGGGCGGCCGGGTTCAACCCGAAGGAGATGTTCGACAGCCCCAGCGTGGTCTGTACGTTCGGGTGGCGCTCCTTGAGCAGCCGGATGCCCTCGATGGTGGCCAGACCGTCGCGCCGGGACTCCTCCTGGCCGGTGCAGATGGTGAAGGTCAGGCAGTCGATGAGGATGTCCTCCTCACGGATGCCCCAGGTGCCGGTCAGGTCGGCGATCAGCCGCTCGGCGATCTCCACCTTCTTCTCCGCGGTACGGGCCTGGCCCTCCTCGTCGATGGTCAGCGCGATCAGCGCCGCGCCATGCTCCTTGGCCAGCCGCGTCACCCGCGCGAACCGCGACTCCGGACCGTCACCGTCCTCGTAGTTCACCGAGTTGATCACCGCACGCCCACCGAGCTTCTCCAGCCCCGCCCGGATGACGTCGACCTCGGTGGAGTCCAGCACGATCGGCAGCGTCGAGGCGGTGGCGAACCGGCCGGCCAGCTCCTCCATGTCGGCCACACCGTCCCGGCCGACATAGTCCACGCACAGATCCAGCATGTGCGCGCCCTCACGGATCTGCTCCCGGGCCAGCTCCACGCAGGTGTCCCAGCGGCCCTCGAGCATGGCCTCCCGGAACTTCTTCGACCCGTTGGCGTTCGTCCGCTCACCGATCGCCAGATACGACGTGTCCTGCCGGAACGGAACCGTCTGGTAGAGAGAGGCGGCGCCCGGCTCGGGGCGCGGTTCGCGCTCGGAGGGCGTCACGTCCCCTACGCGCTCCACCAGCTGCCGCAGATGCTCGGGGGTGGTGCCGCAGCAGCCGCCCACCAGCGACAGCCCGTAGTCCCGTACGAACGTCTCCTGCGCGTCCGCCAGCTCTCCCGGAGTCAGCGGATACCGCGCGCCGTCCTTGGTCAGCTCCGGCAGACCGGCGTTCGGCATGCACGACAACCGCACCCGGGAGTGCCGGGCCAGATAGCGCAGGTGCTCGCTCATCTCGGCCGGCCCCGTCGCGCAGTTCAGGCCGATCATGTCGACGCCCAGCGGCTCCAGCGCCGTCAGCGCCGCGCCGATCTCCGAGCCCAGCAGCATCGTGCCGGTGGTCTCGACCGTGACGGACACGATCAGCGGGACCTCGAACCCGGCGGTCTCCATCGCGCGGCGGGCGGCGATCACGGAGGCCTTGGTCTGCAGCAGGTCCTGCGTCGTCTCCACCAGCAGCGCGTCGGCGCCGCCCGCGAGCAGACCCTCCGCGTTCTGCTGGTAGGCGTCGCGGATGGCGGTGAAGGTGGTGTGGCCGAGGGTGGGCAGCTTGGTGCCGGGGCCCATCGAGCCCAGGACCCAGCGCGGCCGGCCGTCCCGCGCCGCGAACTCGTCCGCCACCTCGCGGGCGATGCGCGCGCCCGCCTCGGACAGCTCGGTGATGCGCTCGGGGATGTCGTACTCGCCCAGGGCGGTCAGGTTGGCGCCGAAGGTGTTGGTCTCGACGCAGTCGACTCCGGCGTCGAAGTACTCCGAATGGACCGAACGGACGATGTCCGGGCGGGTCAGGTTCAGGATCTCGTTGCAGCCCTCGAGGTTCTGGAAGTCCTCGAGAGTGGGGTCCTGGGCCTGGAGCATGGTGCCCATCGCTCCGTCGGCGACCACCACGCGGGTGGCGAGCGCCTCACGGAGAGCGGACGCACGGGTCCGGCTGTCGGCGGAAGGGGTCAGCGGCAACGAGGCCATGAAAGGGGCTCCCTCAGGTGCGACGGCTGTCGGCTTTGCGGCTGTCCGGAAAGCTTCTGATCGCGCTCCCCGGCAGGACGCACGCCGTCAGGGTATCCGGGAGCGCGTCCTGATGTTCAGGACGTCCACGGGGCGGACGATGATGGCCGACGGGCGGTGTGCGGAGGAGGAGTTGCCGAAACGATCCCGGCGGACCATTAGCGAGGGGTCGGCATCGACCGGTAGTGTTCGGCATTGCCGAACGGCGGCAGCGGCGCGTCGCGGGTCGACGGTCGAAGGGGACGGAGGCAGGACGGCGATGGCACGGAACATCCAGTCGCTCGAACGGGCGGCGGCGATGCTGCGGCTGCTCGCGGGGGGCGAGCGACGGCTCGGCCTGTCGGACATCGCCTCCTCGCTGGGCCTCGCCAAAGGCACCGCCCACGGCATCCTGCGCACCCTCCAGCAGGAGGGGTTCGTCGAGCAGGACGACGTCTCCGGGCGCTACCAGCTGGGCGCCGAGCTGCTGCGCCTGGGCACTACCTATCTCGATGTGCACGAGCTGCGGGCGCGCGCCCTGGTGTGGACGGACGACCTGGCGCGTTCCAGCGGCGAGAGCGTCTATCTCGGGGTGCTGCACCAGCAGGGCGTGCTGATCGTGCACCACGTCTTCCGGCCCGACGACAGCCGGCAGGTCCTGGAGATCGGGGCCATGCAGCCGCTGCACTCCACGGCCCTGGGCAAAGTGCTGTCTGCCTACGACCCGGTGGCCCACAGCGAGGCCCTGGAGGCCGACCGCAAGGCCTTCACCGACCGCACCGTGTGCGACCTCGACGCCTTCGAGGGCATCCTCGACCTCACCCGCGCGCGCGGGTACGCGGCGGACGTGGAGGAGACCTGGGAGGGTGTCGCCTCCCTCGCCGCCCCCATCCACGACCGGCGGCGGATGCCGGTGGGCGCGGTCGGCATCGCCGGGGCGGTGGAGCGGCTGCGCCGGGGCGGCGAGCTGCGGCCCGAACTGATCGCGGCGGTCCGGGACTGCGCCCGCGCGGTGTCGCGGGACCTGGGCGCCGAGCGATTCTGAGCCCACGACGCACAACGACCGGGGTGCCGTACGGCGTTCCGGTCACCTTCGCATGCGGGCGTACGCACGCGGGCGTGCCCGCCTTTCCGGGAGGCACCGAACCCGCGCGGGAACCCCTTCCGGCAGGGCACAGGAACCCGCGTGGGAACCCCTTCCCAGCAGGACGCCCGAGCCCTCGCGGGGCCGCCGCATGACAGCCGTGGTGGTGCGGGGCGCGCCGGACCGCCGCCTCCCACAGCTCCTCGAAGTAGATGTGGCCGGCCCGCGCACCACGGGCGTGGTCCAGGGCCAGCCGCCACGGCACCGGGTCCCGGTTGTCCGCCCGGGCGGCGGCCGTGATCAGCGGGCTGACCTCGCGCAGCAGCTCGGCGCGCGCGGGCGAGTCCCAGACGCGGTCCACGGCCCGCTGGGCGTCCACCAGCAGCCCTCCGGGATCGTGCGGGGCGAGGGCACGCCAGGTGTCCAGCCACTCCGGGCGGGAGCGCGCGAACCCGGCAAGCCGCCGCACATACCGGTCCCGGCGCTGCCACAAACCCCTTCCCGGCAGGACGCCCGAACCCCCGCGGGAACCCCTTTCCGGGACGGCGCCGGAACCCGCCTGGGGACCCTTTCCGGGACGGCGCCGGAACCCGCTCGGAGACCGTCTCCGGCAGGACGCCCGAACCCGCGCGGGAACCCCTTCCGGCAGGACGCCCCAACCCGCGCAGCGAGCGTTTGCGGGAGGGCGCCGGAACCCGCGTGGGGACCGGCGACTCGGGACGATCAGTAACGATCGCGTTTCCGCCAACCAGACTCTTGACGCATTCGTGGCGTCGGGAAAGACTCCCGTCCATCGGTCGGCATTGTCGAACACCTACCGGCAATACGCGCTAGAGTGTGGCAACGCCAAGGGCCGGCATCGCTCTCACCACTGAGGGCGCCAATCCCCGGTGGGACCCGGGGGTCGGCTCCCTGGACGAAGGACAAAGGAGTCGCGGGTGTCCAGCTCCGACATCTTCATCGGCGAGACCATCGGTACCGCCATACTCATCCTGCTCGGCGGCGGCGTGTGCGCCGCCGTGACGCTCAAGGCCTCCAAGGCCCGTAACGCCGGCTGGCTCGCCATCGCCTTCGGGTGGGGCTTCGCCGTCATGACGGCGGTGTACATCGCGGGGCCGCTCTCCGGGGCGCACCTCAATCCGGCCGTGACCGTGGCGCTCGCCATCAAGGACGGCGACTGGAGCAACGTTCCGACCTACTTCGCCGGAGAGTTCCTCGGCGCGATGATCGGTGCGACTCTGGTCTGGGCCGCGTACTACGGCCAGTTCCACGCCCACCTCACCGACAAGGAGATCGTCGGCGGTCCGGGGGCGCAGGCCACCGCCGCCAAGTCGGTCGAGGCGCAGGAGAAGGGCGCGGGCCCCGTGCTCGGCGTCTTCTCCACCGGTCCGGAGATCCGCCACACGGTGCAGAACCTCACCACGGAGATCATCGGCACCGTCGTGCTGCTGCTGGCCGTGCTCACCCAGGGCCTGAACGACGCGGGCAACGGCCTCGGCGTGCTGGGCGGTCTGATCACGGCGCTCGTGGTCGTCTCCATCGGTCTGTCCCTCGGCGGCCCGACCGGTTACGCGATCAACCCGGCCCGTGACCTCGGACCGCGCATAGTGCACGCCCTGCTGCCGCTGCCCAACAAGGGCGGCTCCGACTGGTCGTACGCCTGGGTCCCGGTGGTGGGGCCGCTGATCGGCGGCGCCCTCGCGGCCGGTATCTACAACGTCGTCTTCGCATAGGTGACCAGGTCGCCGAAAACAGCGAATGTTGTAGACGCGCCGCACATACAGCCCCGTAACCAAGGATCAGCCAGGAGCACACAGTGACCGACGCCAACACCGCCGGCATCGCCTCTCACGGCCATGGGCCGTTCATTGCCGCCATCGACCAGGGGACCACCTCGTCCCGCTGCATCGTCTTCGACCGCGACGGACGCATCGTCTCCGTCGACCAGAAGGAGCACGAGCAGATCTTCCCCAAGCCGGGCTGGGTCGAGCACGACGCCACCGAGATCTGGACCAACGTCCAGGAGGTCGTCGCCGGAGCCATCGACAAGGCCGGCATCACCCGCGACGACATCAAGGCCATCGGCATCACCAACCAGCGCGAGACCACCGTGCTGTGGGACAAGAACACCGGTGAGCCCGTCCATAACGCCATCGTCTGGCAGGACACCCGCACCGACGCCCTCTGCCGCGAGCTCGGCCGCAACGTCGGGCAGGACCGTTTCCGCCGCGAGACCGGTCTCCCCCTCGCCTCCTACTTCGCCGGCCCCAAGGCCCGCTGGCTGCTCGACAACGTCGACGGCCTCAAGGAGCGCGCCGAGGCGGGCGACATCCTCTTCGGCACCATGGACACCTGGGTCATCTGGAACCTGACCGGCGGTGCCGACGGCGGCCACCACGTCACCGACGTCACCAACGCGTCCCGCACGATGCTGATGAACCTGCACACCATGCAGTGGGACGCGAAGATCGCCGAGTCGATCGGCGTCCCGCTGGCGATGCTGCCCGAGATCCGCTCCTCCGCCGAGGTCTACGGCGAGATCAAGGGCGGCAAGCTGGGCGACCTGCTCGGCGGCATCCCGGTCGCCTCCGCGCTGGGCGACCAGCAGGCGGCCCTGTTCGGCCAGACCTGCTTCTCCGAGGGCGAGACCAAGTCGACCTACGGCACCGGCACCTTCATGGTGATGAACACCGGTGACAAGATCATCAACTCCTACAGCGGGCTGCTCACCACCGTCGGCTACAAGATCGGCGACCAGGACACGGTCTACGCCCTGGAGGGCTCGATCGCCGTCACCGGCTCCCTGGTGCAGTGGATGCGCGACCAGATGGGCCTGATCTCCACCGCCGCGGAGATCGAGACCCTCGCGCTCTCCGTCGAGGACAACGGCGGAGCCTACTTCGTGCCGGCCTTCTCCGGCCTGTTCGCCCCGTACTGGCGCTCCGACGCCCGCGGTGTGATCGCGGGCCTGACCCGGTACGTCACCAAGGCGCACCTCGCGCGCGCCGTGCTGGAGGCCACCGCCTGGCAGACGCGGGAGATCGCGGACGCCATGACGAAGGACTCCGGCGTGGAGCTCACCGCCCTCAAGGTCGACGGCGGCATGACCTCCAACAACCTGCTGATGCAGACGCTCTCGGACTTCCTGGACGCCCCCGTGGTGCGTCCGATGGTCGCCGAGACCACCTGCCTCGGCGCCGCCTACGCCGCCGGCCTGGCCGTCGGCTTCTGGAACAGCACCGACGACCTGCGCGCCAACTGGCGGCGGGCCGCCGAGTGGACGCCCCGCATGGACGCGGAAACCCGCGACCGTGAGTACAAGAGCTGGCTCAAGGCCGTCAAGCGGACCATGGGCTGGCTCGAGGACGAGGAGTAAGAAACCGCCATGACCACCCAGTCCACCCTGCAGTCCGTGCCTGCCCTGGGGACGCACCCGGCGTCCGGCTCGAACCCGAGCCGTGCCGAGACCCGGGAGCAGCTCTCCAAGGCGTCGTACGACCTTCTTGTGATCGGCGGCGGCATCCTGGGCATCTCCACCGCCTGGCACGCCGCGCAGTCCGGCCTCAGGGTGGCTCTGGTGGACGCCGGTGACTTCGCCGGCGCCACCTCCTCCGCCTCCTCCAAGCTGCTCCACGGCGGTCTGCGCTACCTGCAGACCGGCGCCGTGAAGCTGGTGGCGGAGAACCACTTCGAGCGCCGTGCGGTCTCCCGTCAGGTGGCCCCCCACCTGGCGAACCCGCTCACGTTCTACCTCCCCGTGTACAAGGGCGGGCCGCACGGCGCGGCGAAGCTCGGGGCCGGCGTCTTCGCGTACTCGGCGCTGTCCGCCTTCGGTGACGGCGTCGGCCACCTGCTCTCCCCGGCCAAGGCCGCGCAGGACGTGCCCGAGCTGCGCACCGAGAACCTCAAGGCCGTCGCCGTGTACGGCGACGACCAGATGAACGACGCGCGTATGGCCCTGATGACGGTCCGCGCGGCGGCCGAGTCGGGCGCGGTCGTCCTCAACCACGCCGAGGTGACGGGTCTGCGCTTCACCAAGGGCCGGGTCACCGGTGCCGAGCTGCGCGACCGCCTCTCCGGCGACGAGTTCGGCGTCAACGCCCGCCTCGTCCTGAACGCCACCGGCCCCTGGGTCGACCACCTGCGCCGTATGGAAGACCCCGATGCCGCGCCGTCCATCCGTCTGTCGAAGGGCGCGCATCTGGTCCTGAAGCGGACCTCCCCGTGGAAGGCCGCGCTCGCCACGCCGATCGACAAGTACCGGATCACCTTCGCCCTCCCCTGGGAGGACATGCTGCTGCTCGGCACCACCGACGAGGAGTTCGAGGGCGACCCGGCGGATGTCGCGGTCACCGAGAAGGACACCGCGCAGATACTCGACGAGGCCGCGTTCTCCATCCGCGACCAGCAGCTCGACCGTGACCTGATCACCTACGCCTTCGCCGGGCTGCGGGTGCTGCCGGGCGGCCCCGGGGACACCGCCAAGGCCAAGCGGGAGACGGTCGTCACCGAGGGCCGGGGCGGGATGCTGTCCGTCGCGGGCGGCAAGTGGACCACGTTCCGCCACATCGGCCGGACCGTGATGCAGAAGCTCCAGGCGCTGCCCGGTCACCCGCTGGGCGAGGACTTCGAGCCGGTCTCCTCGCTGCCGAAGAAGCTGCCGCTGCCGGGTGTGGCCAATCCCCGCGCGGTCGCCCACCGGCTGCTCGTGGACGGTCCGGCGCCCGGCCCGCGCATGGCGGCGGACACCGCCAAGCACCTGGCCACCCACTACGGCTCGCTGGCCTTCGACATCGCCCGGCTGGCCAACGAGGACCCGGCGCTGGGCCGGCGCGTCCACCCGGACGCCCCGGAGATCTGGGCGCAGGTCGTCTGGGCCCGGGACCACGAGTGGGCGGAGACCGTGGACGACGTGCTGCGGCGCCGTACCACGCTGACGATCCGGGGCCTGGCCACGGACGAGGTCCGCGCGAACGTCCAGGAACTGCTCGACAGGAAGTGACCGGCGGTCCCCCGGTTCCCCCGCACGGGAGCCGGTAGCAGGAGAGGGGCGGCTCCGCGCGGAGCCGCCCCTTTCGCGTGCCGCCTTGTGGCTCCGGGCCCCGGGAACCGGCGAGGGGTGTTTCAGGGTGCCGCGCGGGGCAGTGATGGGGGCACCCCCCTTGTCGGGGGGCTGCGGGCGCCCCGCCGGCACGCCGTAAGGTTGAGGCCGTACGCGAGGGCACGTCGGAAGGAGGCGCTGGGTGATCGAGCTCGAGGGGGTTCCCGAGCTGATCGACCCGGTCATGGTGGCCGCGTTCGAGGGCTGGAACGATGCCGGCGACGCCGCCTCCACCGCGGTCGCGCACCTGGACAGGGAGTGGAAGGGCGAGGTGTTCGCGGCACTGGACGCCGAGGACTACTACGACTTCCAGGTGAACCGGCCCACGGTGTTCATGGACGGCGGCGTCCGCAAGATCACCTGGCCGACGACGCGACTGTCGGTGGTCCGGGTCGGCGGTGAGAAACCGCGCGACCTGGTACTGGTCCGAGGCATCGAACCGTCCATGCGCTGGCGCTCGTTCTGCAACGAGATCCTCGGTTTCGCGCACGAACTCGGCGTGGAGCTGGTGGTCGTGCTGGGCGCGCTGCTCGGCGACACCCCGCACACCCGTCCGGTCCCGATCAGCGGGACCACGTCCGACCCGGACCTGGCCCGCCGCATGGAGCTGGAGGAGACCAAGTACGAGGGCCCCACGGGCATCGTCGGCATCCTTCAGGAGGCGTGCACTCATGCGGGCGTGCCCGCGGTGTCGCTGTGGGCGGCGGTCCCGCACTACGTCTCGCAGCCGCCGAACCCGAAGGCCACGCTGGCCCTCCTCAACCGCCTGGAGGACCTGATCGACGTGCGCATCCCGCTGGGCGAGCTGCCCGAGGACGCGCGTGCCTGGCAGGTGGGTGTGGACCAACTGGCCTCGGAGGACAGCGAGGTGGCCGAGTACGTCCAGACGCTGGAGGAGGCCCGGGACACCGCCGAACTGCCGGAGGCGTCGGGCGAGGCGATCGCCCGCGAGTTCGAGCGCTATCTGCGGCGCCATGACGGGGCGTCGGGGCCGCCGGGCGGGCATGCCACGGCGGACGGCTCGGACGGGTCGTCGTACCGGCG
Organism: Streptomyces sp. NPDC052079; assembly: GCF_040680275.1. Lineage (NCBI taxonomy): Bacteria > Bacillati > Actinomycetota > Actinomycetes > Kitasatosporales > Streptomycetaceae > Streptomyces > Streptomyces sp. NPDC052079. Next base: position 141,400 of record NZ_JBFAWL010000003.1, on the reverse strand, counting down.
GGAGGGCCCGGGCGGGAAGGCCCGGCCGCCGAAGCCGCAGCCGCCCAAGCCGGAGAGCGGCGCGGACGGCGAGGAGTCGTCGGAGGACTGAGCGGAGCGCGTTGACGCGCGGAGCGCGAACGAGGGCGCCCCTTCCTTGCGGGAGGGGGCGCCCTCGTTCTCGGTTCGCGCTTCGCACGTTGGTCGTTCTCGGTTCACGCCTCGCCGTTCGCCGTGCGCGGTTCACGGCTCGCGGCTCGCGGCTCGCGGCTCGCCGTGCGCGGTTCACGGTTCGCCGCTCGCGGCTCGCCGTGCGCCGTGCGCGGTACGCGGTGCGCGGCTCGCCTTCGCCGCTCGCGGCTCGCCGTGCGCCGTGCGTGGTACGCGGTACGCGGCTCGCCTTCGCCGTTCGCCGCTCGCGGCTCGCCGTGCGCCGTGCGCGGTACGCGGCTCGCCGTGCGCGGTTCACGGTTCGCGGCTCGCCGTGCGCGGTTCACGGTTCGCGGCTCGCCGTGCGCGGTTCACGGTTCGCGGCTCGCCGTGCGCGGTACGCGGCTCGCCCTTCGCCGTTCGCCGTGCGCGGCTCGCCTTCGCCGTTCGCGGCTCGCCCTTCGCCGCGCCGTTCGCGGTTCGCCTTCGCCGTTCGCCGTGCGCGGTACGCGGCTTGCCGTGCGCGGTTCGCGGCTCGCCCTTCGCCGTTCGTCGTTCGCTTACAGTGCCACGCCGAGTAGTGCGTCCACCGCGCGGGAGACGATGCCGGGTGCGCCGGTGTCGGTGCCGCCGGTCTCCTCCTGGAGGACCGTCCAGCGGTCGACGGCCGCCAGTGCGGCCGGGGCGTCCAGGTCGTTGGCGAGGGCCTCGCGGATCTCCTCGACCAGCGCTTCGGCGGGCGGGCCGTCGGGGCGGGAGACGGCGGCCCGCCAGTGTTCCAGGCGGGTCACGGCGTCCTGGAGGACCTGGTCGGTCCACTCCCAGTCCGCGCGGTAGTGGTGGGCGAGCAGCGCCAGCCGGATGGCCGCCGGGTCCACGCCGTCGCGCCGCAGTTGCGACACGAACACCAGGTTGCCTTGGGACTTGGACATCTTCTCGCCGTGCAGGGCGACCATGCCGGCGTGGACGTACGCCTTGGCCATGGGGAATTCGCCGGTGAGCACCTGGGCGTGCGAGGCGCCCATCTCGTGGTGCGGGAAGATCAGGTCGGAGCCGCCGCCCTGGACGTCAAAACCCATGCCGAGGTGGTCGAGGGCGATGGCCACGCACTCGATGTGCCAGCCGGGGCGGCCCCGGCCGAGGGAGCCGCCGTCCCAGCTCGGCTCACCCTCGCGGGCGGCCATCCAGAGGATCGGGTCCACGGGGTTCTTCTTGCCCGGGCGGTCCGGGTCGCCGCCGCGCTCGGCGGACAGCAGGCGCATGGCGGCCGCGTCGAGGTGGGAGACCTTGCCGAAGTGCCGGTCCGATTCGACGGAGAAGTAGATGTCGCCCTCGATCTCGTAGGTCGCGCCGAGCTCGCGCAGCCGTTCGACGATCGGGACGATGCCGGGTATCGCCTCCACGGCGCCTATGTAGTGCCGCGGCGGGAGCATCCGCAGGGCCGTCATGTCCTCACGGAACAGCGCGGTTTCGCGCTCGGCGAGCGCGGTCCAGTCGAGGCCCTCGCTCTCGGCCCGCTCCAGCAGCGGGTCGTCGACATCGGTGACGTTCTGGACGTAGTGAACCTGCCGCTTGGTGTCGAGCCACACGCGCTGCACCAGGTCGAACGCGTTGTAGGTCGCCGCGTGTCCGATATGGGTGGCGTCGTAGGGGGTGATGCCGCAGACGTAGATACGGGCGACGGGGCCGGGGTCGAGGGTGATCGGACCCCCGGTCGCGGTGTCGTGGATCCTCAGGTCGCGGCCCTGACCGGGCAGGGCGGGGACCTCGGAAGCGGGCCAGGCATGCATGTCATGAGCCTAACCGGACCGGAGTTCCGGATACGAACCGGAGCAGGCCTGATGACCAGGAAGGCCCTCTTGCATACGCCCCGCGCGGTGTGCTCTCCGCGCATGCCGCCCGGTGCGCTCGGTGATCTCCAGCAAGGCGGTCAGACCGGGGGCCAGGGGATGGCCGGCCAGTCGGTGCCCGGTTGCGGGTGCACGCCGGTGGTGAGCAGCAAGTCGACGCGGGCGCGTGTGGCATCGATCTCCGCGGGGGTGATCAGGGGGGTCAAGACCGCGGTCAGCGGGCCCTCGGCGGTGAGGGCGTGCCTCAGGCGCTCCAGGACGTCGAGGGCCTCCTGCGGCAGGGGCTCCCCCGCCCAGCCCCACAGCAGCGTGCGCAGCTTGTCCTCGGCGTTGAAGGTGACCCCGTGGTCGATGCCGTACAGCCGTCCGTCCGCGGTGGGCAGGAGGTGGCCGCCCTTGCGGTCGGCGTTGTTGATCACCGCGTCCAGCACGGCCATCCGGCGCAGCCGCTCGTCGTCGGCGTGCACCAGCAGGGCGGGGCGGCCCTCACCGGTCTCCGCGAAACCGATCGCCTTCCAGCCCCGCTCGGGCTCCTCGCCGTCCACCAGGGCGAGGAGTTCCGTGCCGGGTGCCGTGTCGATCCACAGCTGGCACATGCCCTCGCCGTACGGGCCGTCCCGCAGCACCGTGGGCGGTACGATCCCCCACCCGGTCGCCTCCGAGACCTCGTACGCGGCGACCTCCCGCGCGGCGAGCGTGCCCTCGGGGAAGTCCCACAGGGGCCGCTCCCCCGCGACCGGCTTGTAGATGCAGGTGGCCTCGCGTCCCTCGTGGGTGACGGTGCAGTACAGCGCCGCGTTCGACGCCTCACGGATGCGTCCGCGCACGGTGAGCTCGCCTCGGGCGAGCAGCTCCGCGGCGGGGTCGGCGGTCGTCACGCTCCGCGGCGGTATCCGTTCTGGCGCGGACATACGTGTCCCTCCGGGTCGAGCGGGAGGCTGCACAGCGGACACGGCGGCCGCCCCGCGTTGACGACGTCCAGGGCGCGCTTGGCGAAGGCCCGGGCCTGCGCGCCGGTGAGCCGGACGCGGAGCATCGGGGGCCCGTTCTCCTCGTCCTGGAGCAGCCGCTCCTCGGCCTCGGCCAGGTCCTCCTCGGATTCGGCGTCCAGTTCGACGAGCGCCTGCGCCTCGACGATCATGCGCTGGTCCTCGCCGTCCCAGGCGAGCGCCATGGTGCCGACGCGGAACTCCTCCTCGACGGGGGTGTCCAGCGGGGCGGTGTCGGCCACCTCGGTCGGCGCCATGGCGGGCACCGCGGCGCTGCCGCCGCTGCGGCGTACGACCTCGTCCAGGAGCTCGTCCATGCGCTCGGCGAGCGCGGCGACCTGGGTCTTCTCCAGGGCCACGCTGGTCACCCGGGAGCCGGCGGAGGCCTGGAGGAAGAACGTACGGCGCCCTGGCAGTCCGACCGTACCGGCCACAAAACGTTCCGGCTGGTCGTAGAGGAACACCTGACGGGACACGTCCTGTCTCCATTGAGAGTCGTGGGCGGGTGGGAGTCGTGGGAACGGGCTGGCTGTTCACGGGCGGTACGAACGAAATGCGCACTCCTGCGATCGCTTCACCCTACTGCGGCCGACGATCACGGTGCGCCCGCGTCGCCCCCGACCGTCGCCTCGTCGGCGGGCGGCTCCTCGCGCGGCGCCAGGGACGCGAAGTCGCCGGTGTCCCCGAGGCGGACGAGAAACGGGCGCAGCCGTGTGTAACGGATCGCGGTGATGGAACACGGTTCAACGGCAATCCGCTGGAAGAGGTCCAGATGAAGTCCCAGTGCGTCCGCGACAAGAGACTTGATGATGTCGCCGTGCGAGCACATGAGGTACATGGCGTCGGCACCGTGCTCGCGCTCCACACGCGCGTTCCACTCGCGCACCGCCTCGGCGGCGCGCGTCTGCATCGCGCGCATGGACTCCCCGCCGGGGAAGGCCGCCGACGACGGGTGGGCCTGCACGCTCTCCATGAGCGGCTCGTCCTTGAGATCGGCGAGTTTGCGGCCCGTCCAGTCGCCGTAGTCGCACTCGCCGATGCGCTCCTCGGTGTGCGCCTTCGCGCCGGGGCGGGCGTCCAGCAGCGGCCGGATCGTCTCCCGGCAACGCTGGAGCGGGCTGGTGACGATCTCGGCCAGCGGCAGCTCGGCGAGCCGCCCGGGCAGTGCGGCGGCCTGTGCGGCCCCGCGGTCGTCGAGGGCGACGCCGGGCGTCCGGCCGGCGAGCAGTCCCTCGGTGTTGGCGGTGGAACGTCCGTGCCGGACCAGGAGCAACGTGGGCATGCGGCCCAGGGTAGGCGTACGCGCGTATCCCGTGTCCGCGACGAGGAAGGAGAACACGTTTCGTGATCGTCGACTGTGCCATCTACCGGAAGGGGCATCGGTCGGAGGGGCCCCGCGACTTTTCCGACGCGCTGGACGAGGCGCGGTCGGTGGGGGGCTTCGTCTGGATCGGGCTGCATGAGCCGACGGCGGAGGAGTTCGATCTGGTCTCGCAGGAGTTCGCGCTGCATCCGCTGGCCGTGGAGGACGCCCTCAAGGCGCATCAGCGGCCCAAGCTCGAGGTGTACGACGACTCGCTGTTCATGGTCCTCAAACCGGTGGTGTACGAGCCGCGGAGCGACACCGTCTCCTCTGGCGAGATCATGATCTTCCTCGGTGACTCGTTCGTGGTCACCGTGCGGCACGGGGAGGGTACTCCGCTGGATGTGGTGCGGAACCGGCTGGAGCGGGAGCCCGAGCTGCTGGACGAGGGGCCCACTTCGGTGCTGTACGCGGTGTCCGACGCGGTCGTCGACCACTATCTGGAGGTGGCGATCGAGCTGCAGACCGATCTGGAGGGGCTGGAGGCGGAGGTCTTCACTCCGGAGGGGGGCGGATCGCGCAACATCGCCTCCCGGATCTACGACTTCAAGCGCCAGATCCTGGAGTTCCGGCGCGCCACGGGGCCGTTGGGGCTGCCGATGGCACGGCTGGCCGGGGTGGGCACGGTCGGGGGGAGCGTGCCGTTCGTGGAGGACAAGGCGCGGCCGTACTTCCGTGACGTGCACGATCACCTCACCCGCGTGAACGAGTCCGTGGAGGGGCTGGACCGGCTGGTCTCGGACATTCTCTCGGCGCATCTGGCGCAGATGAGCGTGCGGCAGAACGACGACATGCGGAAGATCTCCGCGTGGGCGGCGATGGCCGCGATCCCCACGATGATCGCGGGGATCTACGGGATGAACTTCGAGCACATGCCGGAGTTGCGGTGGGAGTGGTCGTATCCGGTGGTGATCCTGGTGATGGGTGGGCTGGAGGTGCTGTTGTATCGGCTGTTCAAGCGGCGGGGGTGGATGTAGAGGGGGGGTGGGGCTGAGGTGGAGGCGGGGGTGGGGTGGTGCGGTTTGTCAGGCCGCTTCCGGTTCCGGGGTCGCCGGGCCGCCCAGTGCGTTCCGGCGGTCGGGCATTCTGAGGGAGACCATGCGGCGCCAGCCCCCCAGGCGTTCGTACGCGTACACGGCGTGGATGCCCGCCGCCAGGATCGCCGCCTTGGGCTTGGGCCAGCCCAGGATGCGGCCCATGTGGGCCATCACCGCCAGGCTTACGTCCCGGTAGATGCGGATCTCCGCGAGCGCGCACTCGCGGAGGGTGCGCTGGATGGTTCTGCCGTGTCCGGCGTACGCGAACCGAAGCAGCTCCTCGTGGCAGTAGGCGAGGTGGTTGTCCTCGTCGTTCGAGATCATCCTGACCGCGCGGCCGAGGTCCGGGTGGTCGGCGAAGTGCTTGCGGAGCAGTTCCATCTGCTCGGAGGCGCGCTGTTCGGTGACCCTGCTGTGGGCCAAGTAGGTGACGATGTCCCGGACCGTGAGTGGCTCCTCGCGTTTGAGCTGCTCGTGGGCCAGGCCGATGCCGTGTTTTTCCAGGAGCATCGTGTAGTCGGTCTCGGGGGGCACCGGGACGGGCTGCAGGCCGCGCTTCTTCATCAACGCGTTGAAGATGCGGCCGTGCTTGTCCTCGTCGGCGCCGTGCCTGGTGATCTTGGGGGCGAGTTCACGCTCGGTCTCGGGGACCAGCGCGGCGATGCGGGCGTTCTCCCAGCCTCCTTGGGACTCGCCGCTCGCCGCGATGGAGCAGAACAGGGCGAACGACTCGTCGTTGTCGAGAATCTCCTGGAACAGGCTCTTCGCCGAAAGCATGATGGGCCACCTCTCCGCGGGCTTCGCGGTGCTGAACTGCTGCGGTTCCGCAAAGAACGAGTCAAATGCGAGCGGCCGGGTGCGGCAACATGCGTGTCGGACAACTCCGCCAAAAGGAGTACGTGCGCGGGTGCATCAGGGCGTGACCGTGGGAGCGGCGGGGCGTTGTTGTGGGTGACGGCCGTGGCGGGGTGGACCCCCGAGCCCCCACCACGGCCGCGGTGACGTCTTGGTTGCGGGATCAGGCGAGGCCGGCCCGCTCCAGGGCCTCGGTGCCGGCGCGGAGCGACGCGAGGCGCTCGTCGAGCGTGAAGCCGGCCGGGGCGAGGGTGAGGGTGGTGACTCCGGCGGCGGCGTAGGCCTTCATGCGGTCGGCGATGCGGTCGACGGAGCCGAGGAGTGTCGTCTTGTCGATCAGGTCGTGGGGGACGGCTGCTGCTGCGGCCTGCTTGTCGCCGGACAGATACTTGTCCTGGATGTCGGCGGCCTCCTGCTCGTAGCCCATGCGCTGGGCGAGCTGGTTGTAGAAGTTCTGCTTGCGGCTGCCCATGCCGCCGACGTAGAGGGCGGTGTAGGGGCGGAAGGTGTCGGCGAGGGTGGTGACGTCCTTGTCGTCGCCGACGGCCAGGGGGACCGTGGGGCAGATGTCGAAGCCGTCGAGGGTCTTGCCGGCCTTCTCGCGGCCGGCGCGGAGGTGGCGGACGGCGGTTTCCTCGAGGTGGTCGGCGGAGGGGAAAATCAGCAGGGCGCCGTCGGCGATCTCGCCGGTCTGTTCGAGGTTCTTCGGGCCGATCGCGGCGATGTAGAGGGGGATGTGCTCGCGCTGCGGGTGCACGGTGAGCTTGATGGGCTTGCCGGGGCCGCCGGGGAGGGGGAGGGTCCAGTGTTCGCCGTCGTAGGTGAGGCGTTCGCGGGTCATGGCCTTGCGGATGATCTCGACGTACTCGCGGGTGCGGGCGAGGGGCTTGTCGAACTTGACGCCGTACCAGCCCTCGGAGACCTGGGGGCCGGAGACGCCGAGGCCGAGGCGGAAGCGGCCGCCGGAGAGGGAGTCGAGGGTGGCCGCGGTCATCGCGGTCATCGCGGGCTGGCGGGCGGGGATCTGGAAGATGGCGGAGCCGACGTCGATGCGCTGTGTCTGGGCGGCGACCCAGGTGAGCACGGTGGCGGCGTCGGAGCCGTAGGCCTCTGCGGCCCAGCAGACCGCGTATCCGAGGCGGTCGGCTTCCTGGGCCACGGCGAGATTGTCCGCGTCCATTCCGGCGCCCCAGTAGCCGAGGTTGATCCCTAGCTGCATGGCCGTCTCCCCTTACCGATGAGTAACGTCGCTTGTGCGGAGACCTTATACCTCCGGTGGGTGCGGGGATGCCTGCGGCGCCGCTGTCCCTCCGGTGGGGGCTTGGGTAGCGCCCCCGGTGGGTGGGTGGTGCGGGGCCGGGCCGGGGGTGTCCGTCCTCGGACTGGCGCGACTGTGCCTGTTGGTGGAGGCGCGGGGCGCGGACGCGCCAGCCACTGCGGGCGAACACCCCCGCCCCGCCCCCTCCCCGCCGTAGGCGGCATACCCGCGGCCACCCACCGCCGTCATCCGCGGCACCGCCGCACCGCCGCTCCCGCGGCCCGCCGCCATCCGCGGCTCCCTGCCGCGATCCGCGGGCAGTCGTGCCTCCCCCAGTGCCTTAAGTGCCTGGGAGGTACCCCCAGGGCGATGGGGGTCCCCCCGCTCGAGCGAAGCCGAGAGTGGGGGAGGGTGGGCGCGACGGCACCCCGTCAGCGCCGGGCTGCGCAAACCACTCCCGGCCCACACCAACGCCGGGCACCCTGGGGAACGCCGGATGGGCAGCCCACCCCCGGGCACCCTCTGCCGGCGCCGGCCACCCCCGGTGCAGACCCGCGCCGGGCGCCTGGAAATCGGTTGTCCACAGGCCCCCACTCCCCCGCCTCCGGCCAGTAATCTCGGCGTTCATGGAGCAGAGGCATCTCGGCCGCACCGGCCTGCGTGTGTCACGGATCGGGCTCGGGACCCTGACCTGGGGTCGGGACACCGACGAGCACGACGCTGCGGACCTCCTGAAGACCTTCTGGGAGGCCGGCGGCACCCTCGTCGACACCGCCGACGTGTACGGCGACGGAGAGGCCGAGTATCTGCTCGGAAGGCTGATGGACGGGCTCGTCCCCCGCCGGGACCTCGTGATCTCGACCAAGGCCGGCAGCGTCCCCGACCCCGACCGCCGCTTCGACGGCTCGCGCGGGCATCTGCTCGCGGCACTGGACGCCTCGCTGTCCCGCCTCGGCACCGACTACGTCGACGTATGGCACATCCACGCCTACGACCCCGCCACCCCGCTGGACGAGACGCTCCAGGCCCTCGACATCGCCGTCGGCAGCGGGCGCGTGCGCTACGCCGGAGTCTCCAACTTCTGCGGCTGGCAGCTCGCCAAGGCGGCGACCTGGCAGCTGGCCGTGCCGGGCACGCGCACCCGGCTGGCGAGTACGCAGATGGAGTACTCACTGCTGCAGCGCGGTGTGGAGCGTGAGGTGCTGCCCGCCGCCCTCGATCTGGGCATAGGCCTCCTGCCGTCCTCACCGCTCGGACGGGGCGTGCTCAGCGGCAAGTACCGAGGCGACGCCACCCCGCCCGATTCCCGGGGCGCCTCGGAGCACCTCGCGCCCTTCGTCGCGCCGTACCTCGACGACACCGCGAGCCGGATCGTGGACGCCGTGACGACGGCGGCGGACGGGCTCGCCGTGACGGCACTGCAGGTGGCACTCGCCTGGGTCCGGGACCGGCCCGGTGTGGCCGCTCCCATCGTCGGCGCGCGCAATGCTCAGCAGCTCACGGCGGCGTTGTCAGTGGAGGCCCTTAGTCTTCCTGACGAGATCTGCCGGGCGCTGGACGATGTGTCGGCGCCCGTGCACCGTTATCCCGATCATGACTGGAGCACGCTGTGAGCACCGAGGACGCCGAGCCGAAGAGCCCCGACGCCGAGGGTGCGCACGTGTCCGAGGCCGAGGCCGAACTGGCCGCCCAGCGCCTCGAGCGGGAGCGGATCGAGCGGCGGAAGGCCGAGCGGGGGCCGATCGAGGCCGGCGCCAAGCTGAGCGGCACGGCCGCCGACCTGCTGGCCGCCGTGCGGGCCGTGGAGAGCGGGGAGAAGCCGGCCGCCACCGTGTTCCAGGAGGCCCGGCCCGCGAGGCGGCGGCCCGCTCCCGAGCCCGTGCGGCGGGCGCCGGCCGAGGCTCAGGGCGAGGCTCAGGGCGGTGCGCCCGCCGCCGGTACCGTCGAGGACGTACGGGAGGTGCTGGTCCAAGGGGGCGCTCCGGAAGGGCTCGCCCCGGGGGTCGCCGGCACGCTGGGCGAGGGGGCCGCCGAGGTGCTGCGGGCCGATCCCTGGCAGTTGCTGCGGGTGACCGGGGTGCGGCCCGAGCAGGCCGACGGGTTCGCCCGGGCGCTGCTCGGCGCCGAGGCCGGGCCGGGTGACGAGCGGCGGGGGCGCGCGGTCGCCGTGTGGCTGCTGGAGCAGGCGGCGTTGGCCGGGCACACCGTTCTCGAGATGGCCGCGCTGGCCGACGCGCTCGGGCGGCAGGGGGTGCCGGAGCCCGAGGGCGCCGTGCAGAACGCCATTGCGGAGGGGGACGTTCTCGTTTTCCAGGACGGCCTTGAGGGGGACGAGGAGCAGCCGGTTCGCGTTCTGGTGGGGCTGGAGCGCTTCGCCATGGCCGAGGAGAGCCTTGCCGACGGCCTGGCCCGGCTGGTCAACTCCGTGCCCAAGCAGGAGGGCGAGGAGTGGGAGCGTGCTGCCGCTGCCGCTGAGGGCTCCGCCGCCGAGCTGATCCGGGCGGCCGCCGGGCACGGACTGGTGCTGCACACCGGCGGGCAGGCCTCGCTGGCCGAGCCCGCGGCCCTGCTGAACGCGGCCCACGGTCTGGGGCTGCGGGTCTGGGCCGCGGCACACGGCCCGACGGGGCGTGCGCGGTTCGCGGAGCTGGTCGAGGGTCCCGGTGTCGCCACTGTCGCCGGGCTGCTGTCCGGCGCCGAGGGCCCGGGGCGGGACGCAGATGGTGCGCTGGACGTCGATCTGCTGGTGGTGCTGGACGCTCCGCAGCTGGATGTCGAGGCCGCCGCGCTGGTGACGGAGTCGCTGCCGGACGGGGCGCGGCTGGTGCTGGCGGGTGATCCCGGGGTGCTGTGGTCGATCGGGCCCGGGCGGGTGTTCGCGGACCTGCTGGCGGCGCGGATCTGTCCGCAGATCGCCTCGCGGCGCCCGGACCCCGGGCCGCTCGGCGAACTGGTCTCCGGGATCGGCGTCGGCGAGCTGAACCAGGTGGCCGCGCCCGGCAAGGAGGTCGTGATCGTGCCGGTGCGGGACGCGGGCGAGGCCGTGCACCGGACCGTGCAGCTGGTGGCGGACTCCGTGCCCCGCGCGATCGGGGTACCGGCGGAGGAGACCCAGGTGATCACCCCCGGCCACGGGGGTGCGGTGGGGACGCGCGCGCTGAACGCGGCGCTGAAGGAGCGGCTGAATCCGGGGCCGGGGCGTTTCGGCGGATTCGATCCGGGTGACCGGGTCGCCTACTCCCCCGCTCCGGGACACACGCTGCCGGGGAGCGTGGTGAGGGCCGACAGTGAGGGGCTGCATCTGGTGTGCGGCGGCGAGGAGATCGTCGTACCGCGCGAGCAGGTGGAGCGGACCCTGCGGCACGGCTGGGCGCTGACCGCGCACCAGGCGGTGGGGTGCCAGTGGCCCGCGGTGGTCGTGGTGCTGCCCGGTGATGCCGCCCAGGCACTGAGCCGGCCCTGGGTGTACACGGCCTTCAGCCGGGCCGGCCGGCATCTGTCCGTCGTGCACGGGGTGGAGCAGGCGCTGCCGCGCGCCGTGGCCGAGGTGCCCGCCAAGCCGCGGACGACCCGGTTGCCGATACTGCTGGCACCCCAGGTCCCGGCGGGCGCCGAAAGCTGAGGTGCCGCCCACCTCGCGCGAGGGTCAGCGGTCCGCGTCGAGCGGTTCCAGGTCCTCGTCCTCGTCCTCGTCCAGGGTGGGGACGAGGTCGTCCTCCAGGTCGTCGTCGATGTCGTCGTCGAAGACGGCGCTGACGTCGAAGCGGCAGATCACGTGCTGCGGGTCCACGTCTTCGAACGGTGCGTCGAGCCACTCGCCGGGCTCCGGGGCTTCGTCCGCTGCCGTCACCCAGAGCGTGGAGTCGCCTTCCTCGAGGCCGAATTCCTTGTGCCGGGAGGCGATCTCGTCCGGCTCGAATTCGCCGAACAGCAGCCCGAGCGCGCCGTGGACGGTCCCCGAGGCCTCCGAGCCCTCGTCGTCCGCCGCCTCGATCCGCTGGGCGTGCGCCAGCAGCCGCTGCGGTTCCGCGACGGCGTAGTCACGGCGGATCAGCACGCTGACCGTGTTCGGCTCCTCCGGGCCGGTGTACGGCACGGTGTCCTCGGCACCGGGGATCTCGAAGGGGGTGACCTCGTCGTAGCGGTCGTAGAGCAGTTCGTCGTACGTCTCCGCGGCCGCGGCCAGCTGGTTGAACGCCTCGTAGACGGCCGGGTCGTCCTCCCCCGACCGGCGTTCGACCGCGGCCAGGTGGCGGTCGAGCGCGGTCTTGACCGCCTCGGCGGCGGCGCGTACCTCGGCAGCGGTGGACTGCGCAGCATCAGACATAGTGCAGACGCTATCCGTACCGGGGCCCGGCCCGCACAATAGATGCGATGCCGGAATACGAATTTGTCGACGTGTACGTGCCGCGCGGGGTCTCCCGCAAGGAGACGGCACGTCTGCTGACGGACCATGCCGAGTACGGTCACTGGGAGCTGTACCGCCTGACGCTGATGCGTGACGGCAGTCGCAGGGTGCGGCTGCGGCGGCGGATCATCCGCCAGGTGCGCGCCACCTGGTGAGGTGCGGCACCCGACCGGAATCAGACACGGAGCGGGCCCCGCGGTCGCGGGGCCCGCTTCGTGTGCCGGTCAGGCGGCGCTGCGGGCCTTGCGGTAGAGGACCGCGCCTGCGAGCAGCGCGCCCGCGCCGGTCGGCAGGGCGAGGCCCATGGGCAGCTCGCTGCCGGTGCGGGCCAGCTCTGCGTCGGCCTGGGGCCGGGTGGCGGTGTGGGTGTCCGGCTGGTTGCCGCGCGGGGTGTCCTCGGCCGGGGTGGCCGGGGTGCTCGGCTCGTCGCCGGGGTTGTCCGGCCGCTCGGGGTTGCCCGGGTTGCCGGGCTTCTCCGGCGTCTTCTGGCCGGCGGTGCCGTTGGTGCAGTCGTTGCCCTCGGTGGCGTTGCCGGCCGCGAGGACGTTCACGCTGTTGCCGCAGACGTTCACCGGGACGTGGACCGGGGCCTGGATCTGGTTGCCGGAGCCCACGCCGGGCGAGTCGCCTGTGTGGCCGTCGGCCTGTGCGCCCCCGGTGCCGTCGTCTCCGTGGGAGGAGGCGCCGCCCTTGTTGGCGCAGGAGTTGCCCACGGACGGGTTGAGGAGACCGGCGACGTTGACCGTGTTGCCGCAGACGTTGACCGGCGCGTGCACCGGCGCCTGCACCGTGTTCCCGGAGAGCACGCCGGGCGAGCCGGCCGCGGTGCCGGCCGCACCGGAGTCGGCGTGGGCGGCCCCGCCCGCGGCGGCGAGCACACCCGTGGCCGCCGCCATGGTCATCAGGCCCTTGCGGGTGACCTGTCGCATTGCTGAATTCCCTGCCTTCGACCTGGTGCCGGGAATCGGTGTTCCCCTTGAATTCCCGGTGTTCCGACGTATTCACATACCGGCCGGCCCCGGAGCGCATGGCGCGCGCTCCGGGGCCGGCCGGCTCGAACCCTCAGCGGGCGTGCCCTAGAGGGCGAGGCACAACGTCACGCGTTGACGCAGGTGTTGCCGAAGGCCGGGTTGAGCAGCCCGATCACGGAGACCGTGTTGCCGCAGACGTTCACGGGGATGTGAATGGGCGCCTGGATGACGTTGCCGGAAACGACACCCGGGGAGTGCACGGCGGCACCCTGGGCGCCCGAGTCGGCGGCGGCCATGCCCGCGCCCGCGAGAACCAGACCACCGGTGGCGGCCGCGACAGCGACGACCTTCTTGAGCATTGTTCCTCCTAGTTGGCAAAGCGATCCAAGTCGCGGATCACATCACGGGTAACGAGGAGGGAGTAATGAGGCTACGAGCTTATGGTCGCATTCACCCTTTCCAGTCAGCTCCGTACGCCTGCACGAATATCTAGTTCATCGGATCACCGTCTCAGGAGGCGTCCAGGAAACGGTCGAGCACCCGCACGCCGAACTTCAGGCCGTCCACCGGGACCCGCTCGTGGACCCCGTGGAACATGCCCGCGAAGTCCAGCTCCGGGGGCAGCCGCAGCGGCGCGAAGCCGAAGCAGCGGATGCCGAGGTCGTCGAAGGACTTGGCGTCGGTGCCGCCGGAGAGCATGTACGGCACGGCCCGGGCGATCGGGTCCTCGGCGCGCAGGGCGGTCTGCATGGCGTCGACGAGCCGGCCGTCGAAGTCGGTCTCCAGGGCCTTGTCGGAGTGCACGTCCTCGCGCCGCACGCGCGGGCCCAGGATGCGGTCGAGGTCGGCGAGGAACTCCTCCTCGTAGCCGGGCAGGAACCGGCCGTCGACATGCGCGGTGGCCTGGCCGGGGATGACGTTGACCTTGTAGCCGGCGGCGAGCTGCGTCGGCGCGGCCGAGTTGCGCAGGGTGGTGCCGATCATGCGGGCGATGCCGCCGAGCTTGGCGAGGGTCTCGTCCATGTTCTCCGGGTCGAGCTCGGTGCCGAGCGCGTCGGAGAGTTCGTCCAGGAAGGCGCGCACGGTCTTGGTGACCCTCACCGGCCACTTGTGCCGGCCGAGGCGGGCCACGGCCTCGCACAGTTCGGTGATGGCGTTGTCGTCGTTGGTCATCGAACCGTGGCCGGCGGTGCCGTCCACCGTGAGCCGCATCCAGTGCATGCCCTTCTCGGCGGTCTCGACGAGGTAGAGACGCAGCTTCTCGTTGACGGTGAAGGAGAAGCCGCCGACCTCGCCGATCGCCTCGGTGACGCCCTCGAACAGCTCGGGGTGCTTGCGCACCAGGTGCTTGGCACCGTACGTGCCGCCGGCCTCTTCGTCCGCGAGGAAGGCGAGGACGATGTCGCGCGGGGGCTTGCGTCCGCTGCGCAGCCGGTCGCGGACGACCGCGAGGGTCATCGCGTCCATGTCCTTCATGTCGACCGCCCCGCGGCCCCACACGCATCCGTCGGCGATCTCACCGGAGAAGGGGTGGTGGGTCCAGTCGTCCGCGTTGGCCGGTACGACGTCGGTGTGCCCGTGGATGAGCAGGGCGGGACGGGACGGGTCCTCGCCGTCGATCCGGGCGACCGTGGAGGCGCGTCCCGGGTGGGACTCGAAGATCTGCGGTTCGAGACCCACCTCGGCGAGCTTCTCGGCGACGTACTCGGCCGCCTTGCGCTCACCGGGGCCGGAGTGGTCGCCGTAGTTGCTGGTGTCGATCCGGATCAGCTCGCGGCAGAGGTCCACGACCTCGTCCTCACCGGTGACGCCCCTGGCCGTGTCCGTCTGGCTCACGTGCTTCCTCCCGCTGCTGGTGTGTCCGCTGGTGGCTTGTCCTCATCCTCTCTCCCCCGCGGACGGGCCCCAAGACCCGGTCCGGCCGGTCCGCCGCGGGGCGGGTTGATCGGCCACCCTGAACACCTGGTAATGTTTACGTCGTCGCCGCGGGGGGAAGCCCGCGCGACAGACACCTTGTCCGGGTGGCGGAATGGCAGACGCGCTAGCTTGAGGTGCTAGTGCCCTTTATCGGGCGTGGGGGTTCAAGTCCCCCCTCGGACACCAGCAAGACCATTGAAGGGGCCCTTGGTGACCAAGGGCCCCTTCAATGTTTCCCAGTCGGCCATCCTCCTCTGCGGACAGCGGTCACGGGGGACTGCAGGAGGCCTTCAGGCGGACCGGGGTCAGATCTCGCCACCGGGGCGCGCGGCGAAGCCGGTGAAGGCCGTCCATGCGGTGGGGGTCACGGTGAGCGCAGGACCAGTGACGCTCTTGGAGTCACGGACGTGGACGGCCTGCCGCGAAGCGGCCACTTCTACGCACTGGCCGCCCTCGGCACCGCTGTAGCTGCTCTTGAACCATCGCAGGTCCTGGGCCATGGTCGTGATCCGTCGGGCGTTCATAGCTCCCTCAGCAACTTCTCGATGTAGGCCAGAGACTCACACGGGGTGAGGGCCTGCGCACGGATGATCCCATAGCGTGCGGCGAGCGCGCGGACCTCTTTGCGAGAAGTCACCAGTGTGCTACGTCCCTGCGCTTCTGTGTAGCCGATCTGCTCTCCTCCCTCACGGGAAAACACCGTGAAGCCGCCGTCCACACCAGCGTTGTCCTCCCGATCGAGCGGCATCAGTTGCACCTCGACGTTGCGCTTCTCTCCGATCAGAAGGATCTGCTCCAACTGTCCCCGCATCACCGAGGTACCTCCGAGTCGCCGCAGCACCACGGACTCCTCCATGACGAAACTGAACAGAGGCGCGGGCCAGTTGTCGAAAATCTCCTGGCGAGCCAGACGCGCTGCTACCCGCTCTTCGATCGTCTCTTCCTTCAGGAGCGGTCGGCGCATACGCAGAACCCCTCGCGTGTACTCTTCCGTCTGCAGCAGGCCGTTGACCATATGGGTGTCGTACACCTGCAACTCGACCGCCTCGGCCTCCAACCGCGCTGCATCCCGGAAGAACGCCGGATACCGCGCCCGCGCGACCTCTTCCTTCATCGCCCGCAGGACGCCCCCGGCGTCCAGTACCTCGTCCGCGTTGTCGATCAGCTCCGGTTTGGGGATGCGTCGGCCGAGTTCCACCGACGTGATCTGGTCCTCGCCGTAACCGAGCCGGGACCCCAACTCTCTCCGCGTCAACCCGGCCCGCTCCCGCAGAAGCTTCATCTGCCGCCCGAAGCACCGCAGGAAGTTCGCCCCGTCGTCCTTTTCCACCATGCCCGCCGCCTCCGGCACCTCATCGCCCACGTTCTGGTGCGCGGCCGTACAGGCTGAGGCCGTGCAGGCAGCGCGAAGCGTCACGCTACGAGCAGTGACGAAGGGCCGGCCCCCGAACGCCCACAGGTTCCCTCGTACGAGAACTCACCTCAGTGTGTACGCACTTGGCAGCGGACCTGTACAACCGCAGCCAGTACAGGCGTTTCCGCTGGTCAGCGCCGCATCGCCTTCGGCAGGCTCGTCGCCGTGAAAACCTCGGACACCACCACCGCACAGGCACCGGAAGTTCCGGCCACCCCGCACGAGTTCGCCATGCAGTTCACCTCCACCCCGCGCGGTGCCCGTCTCGCCCGGCGTCTCGTCTCCCACCGGCTCGACCAGTGGGCACACCCGTACGACTCCCGCGTCAACGAGACCCTGACCCTGATCGCGGCCGAACTCACCTCCAACGCGGTGCGGCACGGTCATGTCCCCGGCCGGGACTTCCACCTCCGGCTGACCGCAGCGCCGGAGGCACTCCGCATCGAGGTGACGGACACCCGCACCGAGCAGGTGCCGCCCTCGTCCGTCCATGAGGCGCCCGGCGACGCGGAGTCGGGCCGGGGCCTGCTCCTGGTGGCCCGGCTGGCCACCCGCTGGGGCACCGACGCGCGACCCTCCGCGCCCGGCAAGACCGTCTGGGCGGAGTACACCCTGTAGACACCCAGCTCAGCGCGCCATTGACCACTGCTGCACGGCTCCCTGGATCCCGGCCTTGAGGCGATCGGACAGAATGGTCGCCATGACCACACGTTCGTGCCCCTGCGGGCTGCCCGAGGCGTACGAGGCCTGCTGCGGGCGTTTCCATGCGGGAGCCGTCGGCGCTCCCACCGCCGAGCGGCTGATGCGGTCGCGGTACTGCGCGTTCGTGCGCCGGGACGGCGCGTATCTGCTGCGGACCTGGCATCCGCGGACACGGCCGGAGCGGATCGACTTCGATCCCGGGCTGCGGTGGACCGGGCTGGAGATCCTGGCCGGCGAGGGCGGGTCCGCCTTCCACTCGACCGGGACCGTGACCTTCCGCGCCTCCTACCGGGGCGGTTCGCTCCACGAGCGCAGCCGCTTCGAGCGGGTCGACGGGGCGTGGGTGTACGTCGACGGGGAGATTCTGGACTAGGGCGCCAGGATGTCCAGTTCGTGGAGGGCGCCCTCGGTGATTTCGCGGGTGAGGCGTTCCGCGCGGGCTCCGTCGCGTTCGCGGACGGCCTCGGCGAGTTGGACATGCAGGGTGACGGCGGCCGGGTCGGGGTCCTCGAACATCACGTCGTGGTGGGTGCGGCCGGCCAGGACCTCGGCGACGACGTCGCCGAGGCGGGCGAACATCTCGTTGCCGGAGGCGTTCAGGATGACGCGGTGGAAGGCCACGTCGTGGAAGAGGTATCCCTCCAGCTTGTGACCGCGTGAGTGGGCGACCATGCCGAGGGCGCACTCGGTGAGTTCGGCGCACTGCTCGGCCGTGGCGTTACGGGCGGCCAGGCTCGCCGCGACCGGTTCGATCGCCGAGCGCAGCACGGTGAGCGAGCGCAGTTGCCGCGGACGGTCCGCGCCGGCCAGGCGCCAGCGGATGACCTGGGGGTCGTAGACGTTCCACTCGCTGGTCGGTCTGACCGTCACGCCGACGCGGCGCCGGGACTCGACCAGGTGCATGGACTCCAGGACGCGGACCACCTCGCGCATCACGGAACGCGACACGTCGAAACGCTGTGCGAGCTCGTCGGTGCGCAGGACACTGCCGGGCGGATACTCGCCGGCGGTGATCTCGGGGCCGAGGGTGTCCAGAACGCGGCCGTGCAGCCCCCGGCCCGTGGTGCTCATGCACTCAGAGTACGGGGCGGATCACCCTCATAAAAAGTCAGACTTATACATCACAGGCTCTTGAAGTTGTCCGATTAATAGGCTTCAGTTGCCGTCGACATCACGCGTCGACGAGGACAGCAGACAGTGAGGCAGCGATGAACACCACCGAAGTCGTCGTGATCATGGGCGTCGCGGGCACCGGCAAGACCACCGTCGGTCCCCTGCTGGCGGCCCGGTTCGGCGTTCCGTACGCCGAGGGCGACGACTTCCACCCGCAGGCCAGCATCGACAAGATGACGGCCGGGACCCCGCTCACCGACGACGACCGCAGGCCCTGGCTGGACGCCATCGGCGCGTGGGCGCACGAGCGGTCGGGGCAGGGCGGGGTGGTCAGCTGCTCGGCGCTGAAGCGGTCGTACCGCGACCGGCTGCGGGCCGCCGCGCCCGGTGTGGTCTTCGTGCACCTCACGGGTGACCGCGCGCTCATCGAGGACCGGATGTCGCACCGGCAGGGCCACTTCATGCCCACGGCACTGCTCGACTCCCAGTTCGCCACGCTCCAGCCGCTGGAGCCGGACGAGGCCGGGATCGCCGTGGAGGTGACGGGCAGCCCCGAGGAGATCGCCGAACGGGCGGCCGCCGCCCTCCAGGCCCTCCCCGAGCCCACCCCGTAGCACCCTGCCGGACCCTCCCGGGGCGCCCCCACCTCCCCGGTTCCTCCCCAATCCCCGCACACACTAGGGAACCACCGTGACCAGACTCAGCGTTGAGATGCTGGCAGCGGACGCACCCGAGCCGATCACCTCGGCCGGCCACGCTCAGCTGGGCATCGCCGTCCTGGCGGGCATCGCCGTCATCGTCCTGCTCATCACCAAGTTCAAGCTGCATGCCTTCCTGTCGCTGACCATCGGGACGCTGGCCCTCGGCGCGTTCGCCGGGGCGCCGCTGGACAAGGTGATCGCCAGCTTCAGTGCCGGACTCGGCTCCACCGTCGCCGGTGTCGGCGTCCTGATCGCCCTCGGCGCGATCCTCGGCAAGATGCTCGCCGACTCCGGCGGTGCCGATCAGATCGTCGACACCATCCTCGCGAAGGCGAGCGGCCGCACCATGCCGTGGGCGATGGTGCTGATCGCCTCGGTGATCGGCCTGCCGCTGTTCTTCGAGGTCGGCGTGGTGCTGCTGATCCCCGTGGTACTGATGGTCGCCAAGCGGGGCAACTACTCCCTGATGCGCATCGGCATCCCGGCGCTCGCCGGTCTGTCCGTGATGCACGGACTGGTGCCGCCGCACCCCGGTCCGCTGGTCGCGATCGACGCCGTCGGCGCCAACCTCGGTGTGACGCTGGCCCTGGGCGTGCTGGTCGCCATACCGACGGTGGTCATCGCCGGTCCGCTGTTCTCCAAGTACGCCGCGCGCTGGGTGGACGTCCCGGCCCCGGAGCGGATGATCCCGCAGCGGCCGTCCGAGGACCTCGAGAAGCGGCCCGGCTTCGGCCCGACGCTGGCGACGATCCTGCTGCCGGTCGTGCTGATGCTGGCCAAGGCGCTGGTCGACATCGTCATCGACGACCCCGAGAACTCCGTACAGCGCGTCTTCGACGTGATCGGCTCCCCGCTGATCGCGCTGCTCGCGGCCGTACTGGCCGGCATCTTCACGCTGGGTGTGCCCGCCGGGTTCAGCCGGGAGCGGATCTCGTCCCTGGTCGAGAAGGGGCTCGCGCCCATCGCGGGCATCCTGCTGATCGTCGGCGCGGGCGGCGGCTTCAAGCAGACGCTGATCGACACCGGCGTGGGCCAGATGGTCCTGGACATCTCCAAGGACTGGTCGATCCCGGCGCTGCTGCTGGCCTGGCTGATCGCGGTGGCGATCCGGCTGGCGACCGGGTCGGCGACCGTGGCGACCGTCTCCGCGGCCGGTCTGGTGGCGCCGCTCGCCGCCGACATGTCGACCACCCACGCCGCCCTGCTGGTGCTCGCGATCGGTGCCGGTTCGCTGTTCTTCAGCCATGTCAACGACGCCGGCTTCTGGCTGGTGAAGGAGTACTTCGGACTGAACGTCGGTCAGACGATCAAGACCTGGTCGGTCATGGAGACCATCATCTCGGTGGTGGCCGGCGGGTTCGTGCTGCTGCTGTCACTGATCATTTAGCCGCTCCGGACCGGCGTACGGCATCGAGGCCCGCCCGCTCCCCGTCGAGGGGCGGGCGGGCTCGTCCGTGTGCGGGGACGGGCCCGGGCGCCACAGCGGGTGCTCGCCGACGAGGCCGACGACGGTGAGGCGGTAGGTGTCGGCGTTCCTCCGCGGGACGGACGAGGTGACCGAGTAGTAGCGGAAGCCTCCGCCGTTGGGGAGGAGTCCGGTCGGGCCGGTGGGGTCCTTGCCGGAGGCTCCGGCGAGGAAGGACTCCAGGCCGCGCTGGAGGGTGGGCGCGGTGATCACGCCGAGCGCGCCCAGGCCGAGGGTGCCGAGGAGGACGCGGCGGCCGACGGGCTTGCCGCGTGCGTCCGGTGCGTCCGGCGGTTCGGCTTCTTCCGGCGGCTGTTCGGAGTTCACCGCTCCATTCGAGCACCCGCGCCCCGGTCGGGCCAGGGTTCGCGGGTGCCCGTCGGACGTCCGTGAGCACCGCGTCCTACGCGTTGCGCTCCGCCTCCTGGTCGAGCCGGAACGCCTCGTTGCCGAGGCCGATGCGGGCGTGGGTCTCGGGGGCGCGGGAGCGCAGGACGGCGCCCTGGACCAGGCCGACGACGAGGGCGAGGCCGATGACGCCGGGCAGGATCCAGCTCAGGGAGGAGTCGGGGCCGGCGCCGACCAGCACGTCGAAGTCCTTGACCGTGTAGCCGGCGATCACCACCAGGGCGAGGCCGGCGAGGCCCGAAGTGACCAGCCGCCAGGCCTGTGCGCCGGCGGCGCCGCGCCGAACGAAGAAGACCACGACGGACAGGGAGGCGATGGCCATCAGGACGATCACGCCGAGCGCACCGATGTTGCCGCCCCAGGTGAACAGGCGCAGCACCGGCGCGGTCGGGTCGCCGGTCGGCTTGTCGTCGGTGAGCGCGAAGGCGAGGACCAGCACGGCGGCGATGCCGGTCTGGAGCAGGGAGCCGGTGCCGGGCGCGCCGCTGCTGCCGGTGGTACGGCCGAAGGCGGCGGGCAGCAGGCCCTCGCGGCCCATGGCGAAGGCGTACCGGGCGACGACGTTGTGGAAGCTGAGCATGGCCGCGAACATGCCGGTGACGAAGAGGACATGCAGGACGTCGGTGAAGGTGGCGCCGAGCCGGTCCTCGGTGAGGAAGAACAGCAGGCCCGCGCTCTGCTCCTGGGAGGCGGCGATGATCCCGGAGGGGCCGGTGGCAACGGTGAGCGCCCAGCTGCTGATGGCGAAGAAGACGGCGACTCCGGCGACGGCGAGGAACATCACGCGCGGCACGACCTCGTGCGGCTTGCTGGTCTCCTCTGCGTAGACGGGGGCCTGTTCGAAGCCGAGGAAGGCCGCGATGCAGAAGCACAGGGCGGTGCCGACGCCGGCGCCGGTGAGTGTGTCCGGGTTGAAGGCGTGCAGCGAGAGGCCCTCCGTGCCGGGGTCGGCGATGGCGGCGACGTCGAAGACGACGACCAGGAGCACCTCGATGACCAGCAGGACCCCGAGGACGCGCGCGTTGACGTCGATCTTCAGCCAGCCCAGCGCGCCGACGGCCAGCACGGCCACGAGCGAGGGAATCCACCAGGCCATCTCGATGTCGGCGTAGGTGGCGAAGAGGCCGGAGACCTCGAAGCCGAAGATGCCGTAGATGCCGACCTGGAGGGCGTTGTAGGCGACGAGGGCGACCAGGGCGGCGCCGGCGCCGGCGGTGCCGCCGAGTCCGCGGGAGATGTACGCGTAGAAGGCGCCGGCGTTGTGGACGTGCCGGCTCATCTCGGCGTAGCCGAGGCTGAACAGGATCAGCACGAGGCCGAGGACCACGAAGAGCAGGGGCTGGCCGACGATGCCCATCACCGCGAAGGTGGTGGGCATGACACCGGCCACCACCATGAGGGGGGCGGTCGCGGCGAGGACGGAGAGCAGCAGGCCCCCCGTGCCGAGGCGGTCGGCGCGCAGGGCGCGCTCCTGCCCCTTGAACGTACTGATGCCGTCGGCTGTTGCTCTGCTCTTGCTCGAACTGTCCGTCGTCATCTCGAGACCGTCCTTGGGTCGGGGTGGTTGCGGCGGGGTGCGGGGGGTCGGTGCGGGGGGTGAGGCTGGGGTCAGGCCGTGCCCAGGGCGGCGGCGCGGGAGGTGCGGAAGGCGGTCAGGGCGTCACGTGCGGGGTAGGACCAGGGTTCCGGTGTGGCGTGGTCGCCGATGCGGTGGAAGAGGGCGGCCGCCTCGGCACCCCGGCCTTCGCAGACCTTGGCGTGGGCGAGGAAGTTGAGGTCGACGAGGCGGCGCGGATGGTCTTCGCGCTCCCATTCCAGCCACCAGTCGAAGGCGGCCTTCATCACCTGCCGGGCGCGGCGGCCGACCCAGTGGCCGGAGGCGACCGGGTCGGCGGGCTCATGGCCCGCGGCGGCCAGGGTGCGGTAGCGCTCGGCGTGCGCGATGACCGGCAGGATCGCCAGCGGTGAGTCGGCGGGCGCCTGTTCGGCGGCCCAGTTGGCGAAGTCGTAGACCTCGTGCAGCGGGTCCGGGCCGGCCTCCACGCGTCGCTCCGCGAGCCAGGCGACCACCAGGTGGTGGGCGTGGTGATGGTCCGGGTACCGGGTGCGGACCTGCTCGAAGACGCGCACCACGTCCCCCTCCGCCCCCAGGGAGCACTCGAGGAGGAGCAGGCCGAGCCAGGGGGTGGGGTCGGCGGGCAGCAGCTCCGCGGCCTGCCGGCAGCTTTCGCGGACGCGGTCCGGTTTCTCCTTGCCACGCAGCGCGCGGCGCACCTGGGCGAGGGCGAGCAGCATGGTCGCGTCACCGGAGTCGGGCTCGGCGAGCAGCCACTCGCGCGCCCAGGCGGCGGTGTGCGACTCCCGCGCGAGCACCGTGATCCGGTGGCCCCGGCGGTCCCAGTCCTCCCCCGTACGGCCGAGCAGCGAGCGGGTCTTCTGCCAACGGCCCTGCGCCAACGCGGCCCGCGCTGCGACGAGTTCGGCGTCGTCGAGAGCCTCGTCGAAGCCCTGTGCCCCGCGTTTGCGGGCACGGCCGAGGGGAGGCGGGGGTGGGGACACCGCGGAACTTCCTCACGCGCTCTTCTTGTGGTTCGGCTCACGGCGGGCGGTCGGTACGGCAGTGGTCGGCTGCCGATCGCCATGAGCTGATCACAGACAGCAAACCGTCAGCCAACGGATCACGTCAAGGGCGCCCGGGCCGTTACACGCGTCAACTGCGGTCATGAACAGGCCACTTGTGGTGCGTTGCTTGGATGGAGGTATGAGTGCTGACGAGATGATCGACATCGTCGACGAGAACGACCGGGTGGTGGGGCGGTCGCCCCGCGGCGAGGCGTACGCGCGGGGCCTGCGGCACCGGTGCGTCTTCGTTCTCGCCCGGGACGCCGAGGGGCGGATCTTCGTCCATCGCCGGACGCCGGGCAAGCTGATCTTTCCCTCCCTGTACGACATGTTCGTCGGCGGGGTCGTGGGCGCGGGCGAGGACTACGACGAGGCGGCCTTGCGGGAGGCGGAGGAGGAGCTGGGCGTGAGGGGGCTGCCGCGTCCCGATTACCTGTTCAAGTTCCTGTACGACGATGGGGCGGGCCGGACCTGGTGGTCGGCGGTGTACGAGGTGCGCTGCGAGGTGCCGGTGCGGCCGCAGGCGGAGGAGGTGGCGTGGCACGGGTTCCTGTCGGAGAGCGAGGTGGAGCGGCGGCTTGGTGGGGGTGAGTGGGAGTGGGTGCCGGATGGGCTGGCGGCGTATGAGCGGCTCAGGGGGTGGCGGTCGGGGGGTGGGGGTTCGGGGGCCCGGGGGGTGCCTAGGGCCCGGGTCCGGGATCGGCTGAGCCGCGCCGGTAGGGTCGCCGGCGTGATCGAATTTGTGCGGAACGTTCGGTTGTGGTTCGCGCCCGCGGCGGTGCGGGATGAGGGTGAGACGCCCGATTACCGGTTTTCGCTGGCCAACGAGCGGACGTTCCTCGCCTGGCTGCGTACGGCGCTGGCACTGATTGGCGGCGGGTTCGCCGTGGACCAGTTCCTGCCGGATCTGCGGTGGGGGTGGCGGGTGGGGCTGGCCCTGGCCCTGCTCGCCGCCGGGGCGCTGTGCGCGCTGCGGGCGGTCAATCACTGGGTGCGGTGTGAGCGGGCGATGCGGCGCGGTGAGGATTTGCCGGTGTCCCGGTTTCCGGCGCTGCTGAGTCTGGTGGTGGCGGTGGTGGCCGTGGCGATGGTCGTGGTGGTGCTGGTGGGGTGGGAGGGGTGAGCGGGGCGGTTGCGCCGGTGGCGGAGCGGGATC
The DNA here is from genome assembly GCF_040680275.1 of Streptomyces sp. NPDC052079. Lineage (NCBI taxonomy): Bacteria > Bacillati > Actinomycetota > Actinomycetes > Kitasatosporales > Streptomycetaceae > Streptomyces > Streptomyces sp. NPDC052079. Next base: position 117,042 of record NZ_JBFAWL010000003.1, on the reverse strand, counting down.
CTGGGTTGCAGCCGGAGCGGACTCGGTTGGCGTGGCGGCGTACGACGCTGTCGAGCACGGTGGTGGCTGTGTTGGCCGGGAAGACGGCGGTGGCGGGCGGGGGGCCGGTGGGCGTGGGTGTGGTGGCGGCCGGTGTGGTGTGCTGCGTCTGTTGGGTGGGGTTTCTGGTGGTTGCCCATCGGCGGATTCGGGGGCTGGCGGCTAGCGCTGTGCCTGCGGCGCTGGGGCGTTGGTATGCGGTGGCTGCGGTGGGGTGTGTGGTGGTGACGGTGGGGTGTGGGGTAGGGCTGGTGCTGCGGGGGTGAGGGTTTGGGGTTTTTCGCCCCCGCCGCCCCTTCCCGTCCCGCCCCTGGGGGCTGCGCCCCCAGACCCCCCTTTCGGCCCTTCGGGCCTCGTCCTCAAACGCCGGACGGGCTGAAAAAGGCGGGGTTATTCGGGGAGCGTTACCACGATTTTGCCTCTTGTGCGGCCCTGTTGGTTCAGGCGGTGGGCGTCTGCTGTGCGTTCCAGGGGGAAGGTTTCCGAGACGTGTACTCTCACCGCGCCCTCTTCCGCCAGGTCGGACAGGTGGGCCAGGTCCTGGGGGTCCGGGCGGACGAACCAGTACTGGCCGCCGTGGGTCACCACCTCGGGGTCGGTGACCGAGACCAGGCGGCCGGCCGGGGTGAGGAGGTTCACGGAGGCCTCCAGGGCCTCGCCGCCGATCGTGTCGAACACCGCGTTCACGCCCTCGGGGGCCAGCTCGCGCACCCGTTCCGCGAGGCCCTCGCCGTAGCTCACGGGTTCCCCGCCCAGTTCGCGTACGAAGTCGTGGTTGCGCTCGCTCGCCGTGCCGATGACCCGGGCGCCGAGGTGGGTGGCGAGCTGTACGGCGATGGAGCCGACCCCGCCGGCCGCGGCGTGCATCAGGAGGGTGTCGCCGCGTGCGACCTTGAGGACCCGGTGCAGCGCCTGGTAGGCGGTGAGCCCCGCGAGGGGAATGCCGGACGCCTCCTCGAAGGACAGGTTGCGCGGCTTGCGCGCGAGCGTGCGTACCGGGGCGGCCACGTACTCGGCGAAGGTGCCCTCGGAGAGGAAGTCCTTGCGCACATAGCCGATCACCTCGTCGCCTTCGGCGAACTCCGGGACCGCGACCCCCGCCCGGACCACCACGCCGGAGACGTCCCAGCCGGGGATGACCGGGAAGACGGGCCGCAGGACGGAGTCGAGGTAGCCCTCACGGCACTTCCAGTCCACCGGGTTGACCGCCGCCGCCCGTACCTTCACCAGCACCGAATCCGGGCCGACCCTGGGATCGTCGACCTCTCCTAAGCTGAGCACTTCGGGGCCGCCGTACCGTGTGTAGCTGATCGCCTTCATGCGTTCGACCCTCTGGCGTCCGCTCCGGCTGTGCAAGCCGGACGGTCCGATACAGGCCATTCGCGTGGTGGCGCAGGCGCGGGCGGTGCGGTGAGCGCCTATCGTAAGCCCGATCACGTTTCGCTCCCGCTCTGGACGACATACCGACCGGTCGGCATCATTGGCCGGGTACGGTCACCTGCCTCAAGGAGCGACGATGAGCCCCGACCACCCGCCCGGACTCGATCTCGACCGGCTCCGCGGCCTGCTCGAACGCGAGCGGCCCGGCCTGGTGAACGGCCCGCTCACCGGCCGGCTGATCGAGGGCGGCAGGTCGAACCTCACGTACGCGGTCTCGGACGGCGGTTCCCGGTGGGTCGTACGGCGTCCGCCCCTCGGCCATGTCCTGGCCACCGCGCACGACATGAAGCGCGAGCACCGGGTGATCAGCGCGCTGCACCCGACCGCCGTGCCCGTGCCGCGTCCCGTGCTGCTGTGCGAGGACGAGGAGGTGCTCGGGGCGCCCTTCTACGTCATGGAATTCGTCGAGGGCACCCCGTACCGCACGGCCGGCCAGCTCGCCCCGCTCGGCCCCGCGCGCACCCGGGACGCCGTGCTGAACCTGGTGGACACGCTCGTCGAGCTGCACGCCGTCGATCCGGGCGAGGTGGGGCTCGCGGACTTCGGCCGGCCCGAGGGGTTCCTGGACCGGCAGCTGCGGCGCTGGGGGAAGCAGCTGGACGCCTCCCGCAACCGGGAGCTGGCCGGGATCGACGAGCTGCACGCCGCGCTCGGCCGCGAGCTGCCCTCCTCCCCCGCGCCCGCCGTGGTGCACGGCGACTACCGCCTCGACAACGCGCTGATCGGTGAGGACGACCGGATCAAGGCCGTCCTCGACTGGGAGATGTCCACCCTCGGGGACCCGTTGACCGACCTGGGGCTGCTGGTGATGTACAGCATGCCGCTGAGCATGCCGGACTCCCCCGTCTCCACGACCGCTGAGGCGCCCGGGCACCCCGCGCCCGCCGAGCTGGTCGAGCGCTACGCCGTGCGGTCGGGGCGCGATGTCTCCGCGGTGTCCTGGTACACGGCGTTCGCCTGGTTCAAGCTCGCCGTGATCCTCGAGGGCATCCACTACCGCTACACGCTGGGCCAGACGGTCGGGCGCGGCTTCGACCGCATCGGCGATCTGGTCCCGGTGTTCATCGAGCACGGTCTGACCACTCTTCAGGAAGGCTGACGGCACATGGACTTCGCGTTCGACGCGCGCACCGAGGAACTGCGCACCAGGCTTCTCGCCTTCATGGACGAGTACGTGTACCCGGCCGAACAGGTCGCCCACGAGCAGCGTGAGCGGTCCGCCTCGCCGTGGGACACCGTTCCCGTGATCGAGGAGCTCAAGGCGGAGGCCCGCCGGCAGGGCCTGTGGAACCTGTTCCTTCCCGACTCCGAGCACGGCGCCGGGCTGACCAACCTGCAGTACGCGCCGCTCGCCGAGATCATGGGCCGCTCCCCGCAGATCGCGCCGACGGTCACCAACTGCGCGGCGCCCGACACCGGGAACATGGAGGTGCTGGCGCAGTTCGGCGACGAGCGGCAGCAGAAGCAGTGGCTCCAGCCGCTGCTCACGGGTGAGATCCGTTCGGCGTTCGCGATGACCGAGCCCGAGGTGGCCTCCTCGGACGCCACCAACATCACCACGCACATCGAGCGGGATGGCGACGAGTACGTCATCACCGGCCGCAAGTGGTACATCTCCGGGGCGATGCACCCGGACTGCAAGATCTTCATTGTGATGGGCAAGACGGATCCGGACGGGGCGGACATCCGCCGGCAGCAGTCCATGGTGCTCGTCCCGCGCGACACCCCGGGTGTCACGATCAAGCGCGCGATGCAGGTCTTCGGCTACGAGGACCACTACCACGGCGGCCACGCCGAGGTGATCTTCGACCACGCGCGCGTGCCGGTGTCCAACCTGGTCGGCGAGGAGGGCGGCGGCTTCGCCATCGCCCAGGCCCGGCTGGGTCCCGGCCGGATCCACCACTGCATGCGGCTGATCGGCATGGCCGAGCGCGCCATCGAGCTGATGTGCCGGCGCGCGGTGTCCCGGGACGCGTTCGGCAAGGCGCTGGCCCGGCAGGGCGTGGTGCAGAACTGGATCGCCGACGCGCGTGTGGCCGTCGAGCAGCTGCGGCTGCTGGTGCTGAAGACCGCCTGGATGATGGACACGGTCGGCAACCGGGGCGCGCACACCGAGATCCAGGCCATCAAGATCGCCACCCCGCGAACGGTCGTGGGCATCCTCGACCGGGCGATCCAGCTGTACGGCGCGGGTGGGGTCAGCCAGGACTTCCCGCTGGCCGAGCTGTACGCCGGTGCCCGCACGCTGATGATCGCCGACGGGCCCGACGAGGTGCACCAGCGGTCGCTGGCGCGCCGGGAGCTGAAGAAGCACATCTAGCTAGATGCGGTCGCTAGTAGCCGCCGAACGGTGTGTGGTCCGTCAGCGCCAGCGCGTGCAGGAAGTCCCGCAGACGCAGGAGCCGGCGGGCCAGGAGGCGGGGTGCGGTGGGGGCGTGCGGGGAGTAGGCGGTGGTCCACAGGGCCGGGATCAGATCCATGGCGCCAGCATCGGTTTGCCCCGGCCCAGCGGTCCAACAGATGGTTTCGCTGGGGCCGATCACTAGAATCGATGGATGGAGATCCGTCAGCTCCGCCACTTCATGGCGGTCGTCACCGAGGGCACCTTCACCGCGGCCGCCCGTACCGAACTGATCGTGCAGTCGGCGCTCAGCACCTCGATCCGCAATCTGGAACGGGAGCTGGGCGCCGATCTGTTCGACCGCACCGGCCGGCGGGTCGTGCTCACGGAGGCGGGGCGCGCCCTGCTGCCGCGGGCCCGGGCGCTGCTGGCCGGGGAGCGGTCCGCGCGGGAAGCGGTCGCGGCGGTGGCCGGGCTGGACAGCGGGCGGGTGGCCATCGGCACCATCCAGACGCTGACCTGCGTCGATCTGCCGGAGGAACTGGCCGCCTTCCACGAGGAGTTCCCCGGCATCCAGGTGTCCGTACGGGACGCCACGGTGGACGATCTGACCGAGGCCCTGCGGGCGGGCGAGCTGGATCTGGCGTATCTCGCGCCGGACGCGCGGGAGCTGCCGGAAGGGCTGACGGTGCACGCGACCTGGCACGAGGAGCTGGTGCTGATCACCGCGCCGGGGCATCCGCTCGCCGGGGCCGGGACGGCGCTGCTCAGCGAGCTCGCCGAGGAACCGTTCGTCGACTTCCGCGCGGGAACCGGTCTGGAGACGGCCGTACGACGACTGGCCGCCCACTGCGGGCTCACGCGCCGGATCACCTGCGACGTCACCCAGGCGGGGCTGCTGGTGGATCTGGTGCGGGCCGGAATCGGGGTGGCGTTCGTGCCCCGGCCGATCGGTGAGCGGGCGGGGCTGCCGTGTGTCACGGTCCGGCAGCCGGATCCGGGGCGCACGGTGGTGCTGGCCGGGCGCGGGTCACGGCCGCGCAACCCGGCGGCGGGCGCCCTGCTCGATCACCTCATGGGCCGGCGGCGGCTCACGGGCGCAGTGCCCGCAGCAGCAGGTCCGCCAGATGGCCGGCGACCTCCTGCGGGCTGAGCGGGCCGTCGGGGCGGTACCAGGTGGACAGATGGTGCACGGAGCCGAAGTGGTAGTCGACCACGAGGTCGGCCGGGGTGGCCGTGGAGAAGACGCCCTCCCGCTGGCCCTCCTCGATCAGCGCACGGAAGCGTTCGTGGTAGCGGCGCCGCTCGGCGCGCACCTGCTTGTTCTTCTCCGGGCTGAGGTGGTGCATGGAGCGGAAGAAGATCGACGCGTCGTCGAGGTTCTCGATCGTGGTCACGACGACGTCGGCCGCCGCCCCGCGCAGCCGCTTCTCGATGGGCTCGTCGGCGTCCGCGAACTGGTCCAGACGCTCCTGCTGGAGGCGCAGCACGCGCGCGTACACCTCATGCAGCAGGTCGTCCTTGGAGCCGAAGTAGTGGTAGAGCGCCCCCTTGGTGACGCCGGCCGCCTCGACGATCTCCTGCACCGAGGTGCGGTCGTAGCCCTGCTCGGCGAAGAGCCGGGTGGCGGCGGCCAGGAGCCGCTGCGGCACAGGAGTTCCGTCACCGTCCGTTGTCCTGGGCACTGCCGCCACCCGCCTTCCGTGTCGCGTCTCAGTTGTGGTGGTACAGGGAACGCGGTTCCCGGAGGAGGATCTTCCCACTAGCCGTGTCCGGCCGGTGCGCCGGCATCTCCGCCGGGAGCGCATCCTTGCAGGCGGCCAGTCTCTCCCTGTGGTGCGCGGCGGGTACAGCCGGGTCCGCCCCGGGGCGGACGGAGGGGCCGGCGGGGCCGGTCACCGGGTGGCCTCCCAGTGCTGCTGGATGCGGTTCATGCCGGTGAGCCAGCGGTCGGGGTCGGTGGCGCGGGCCTGGTAGTACTCGGCGACCTCTGGGTGCGGGAGGATCAGGAAGCGGTCCTCCTCGATGCCCCGGAAGAGTGCGTCGGCCACGTCGTCCGGTTCGATCGCGGTCGGCTTGAGGACCAGGTCGCCCGCGCTGCCGGTGGCGTCGAGCATGTCGGTGCGCACGCCCTGCGGGCAGATCGCGTGGACCTTCACACCCCGGTGGCGGTACGTCAGCGACAGCCACTCGGCGAAGGCGTAGGCGCCGTGCTTGGTGACGCTGTAGGGGGCGGTGCCGATCATGGTGAGCAGTCCGGCGGCGGAGACGGTCGAGACGAAGCGGCCGCTGCCGCGCTCCAGCCAGTCCGGGAGCAGCGCGTGCGCCGCGCGGACGTGCGCCATGACGTTGACGTCCCAGGAGAGGGCCCAGCCCTGCTCGTCGAGGGGTTCTCCCGGTTCCCCGCCGTCGCGGCCGACGCCGGCGTTGGCGCAGTAGACGTCGACCGTTCCGCCGAGGGCGTCGCGGGCCTCGGTGACGGTCGAGGCGGCGTCGCCCGGGACCGCGAGACCGCCGATCTCCTCGGCGACGGCCTTGGCGCGGTCGGCGTCCAGGTCGTTGACGACGACCTGCGCCCCCTGCGCGGCGAAGCGGCGGGCGAGCGCGGCTCCGATGCCGCCGCCGGCTCCCGTGACGACCACCTTCGCACCTTGCACGGCTTGCACCATCGGTCTCCTTCGACGCGGCTCCCTGCAACTTCCGGCGATCAGACTAACCGGTCGGTATGCACGGTGGAAGAGGCGTTCCGAGGCGGGCCGGTCCGCTTCACTCCCCGGGGCGGTCACGCCGCGCTAGCGTGCGTGGGCATGACACCCGCCGCGATCATGGAGGTCACTGTATGAAGCTGTCCAGACGGAGCCTGCTCGCCACCACCACGGCCGCGGTCGCGGCCTCCGCCGCACCGGCGGCGGCCGCGTCCGGGCCGGGGGTGGCACAAGGGGGCGGGCGGAGGCTGCGCACCGGGTTCGAACGCCTCGCCGAGGACGGCTATGCGCCGCTCGACGGCCGGCGCGTGGGCGTGGTCACCAATCCCACCGGCATCACCCGCGACGTGCGGCACATCGTGGACGTGATGCACGAAGACGACCGGGTGGACCTGATCGCCGTCTTCGGGCCCGAGCACGGCTTCAGGGGCACCGCGCAGGCGGGCGGCTCCGAGGGCCGCTACGACGACCCGGCGACCGGCCTGCCCGTCTATGACACGTACCTGAAGAGCGGTCAGGCGCTCGCCGACATCTTCACCGCGTCCGGCGTGGACACCGTGGTCTTCGACATCCAGGACGTCGGCGCACGCTTCTACACGTACATCTGGACGCTGTACGACTGCATGGAGGCGGCCGCGCTCGCGGGCAAGCGGTTCATGGTGCTGGACCGGCCGAACCCGGTGACGGGGCGGGCGGCGCTGGGTCCGGTGCTGCACAAGGAGTTCGCGACCTTCGTCGGACGGCAGCCGATCTCGCAGGCGCACGGGATGACGGTGGCGGAGCTGGCGCGGATGTTCAACGGGGAGTTCCTGACGACGCCGGTGCCGCTGGAGACCGTACGGATGTCGGGCTGGAGGCGGTCGGACTTCTACGACGCCTCCGGGCTGCCATGGGTGCCGCCGAGCCCGAACATGCCGACGCCGGAGACGGCGCTGGTGTACTCCGGGACGTGTCTGTTCGAGGGCACGAACCTGTCGGAGGGGCGCGGAACCACCCGGCCGTTCGAGCTGCTCGGCGCGGAGGGCGTCGACGGGCACTGGGCCGCCGCGGCGAACGCGTCGGCGCCGGCGGGCGTACGTTTCCGGGAGGCGTACTTCGCGCCGACGTTCTCCAAGTTCCAGGGGAAGACCATCGGGGGCGTGCAGCTTCATGTACACGACCGGAAGGCGTTCGATCCGGTGCGTACGGGCATCCACCTGCTGATCACGGCGAAGCGGTCCTGGACCGGCTTCGCCTGGCGTCCGGACAACTGGATCGACAAGCTCACGGGCTCCACGCTCGTGCGCACGATGATCGACGCCGGCGCGGACACGGACGACGTGGTGGCCGGCTGGGAGAAGGAGCTGGCGGGGTTCCGGAGGATGCGGCGGGAGTACCTGCTCTACCGCTGAGCACGGCGCGGGAGGTGCGGCGGGTCGCGGCCGGCGGCCCGCCGCACCTCTTTGTTTTGGGGCGCCTGCACCGCTGTGACCTGGGGTGACGCGACCGCGGCCGGCGCCGGGCGGCTCACCGGGCCCGGCGGTTCGCTATGCGGTGTGCATATCGATCAGCTGTTCAGGAACCCGTGGACGCCGTGGGGAGTTCTCAGGCTGTCGAGGGAGAGTGCTCCCCTGCGGGAGGGCACGGAGCACGTTACCGCCGGGTACCCCGCGGACGACCACAACTGAAAGACGCGCAGGGGCAGTTGGTTCGCGAGTCCCCGCGGCCGGCTGATGGGGGCCATAAAAAATGGATGGAGCCGATTCGCGTGTCGATACGTCTATTCGGCGACGTCCGTTCGACGACGCCGAAGTGACCGGATTACAGGTGCAGGTGTGACGGAGGTGCAGGACGATGGCCGGTTTCCGGAGTCTGGCGAGACAGGTCCGAGATCCGCGGTGCGATCTGGCTCTGCGGCGCTATTCGCTGCGCAAGTGCCTTGAACGATTCGCTCCTTACGGGCACAGGGCGACCTGGGACCATTTGTGCTCGCGGGCCGGGTTCGATCCCGAGGACCGCTCCGTCGACCCGGCGCGGCTCGTGGCCGCACTGGACGAACTGGAGGAGGCCCGGGCGGTCTGGCTGGCCTATGAGGTGGAGTTCGCCGAGCGCCGCAGGAAGGAGAAGCACGACGGGCTGCGCCGCCCGGGGAGTGTGGACGACTGGCACCGGATGACCTGGGGCGGTTTCGGTGTGGCCTGGTGCGACGACCCCCGGGTGCATCCGCGGGAGCCACTGGCCGAGGTGCTGCGGAGGCTGATCGCCGCGCTGGAGCGGGAGCCGGGCTCCGCCTGCCCCGTGTGCCGGGGGGAACGGCTCGTGTGGCGTCACGATCTGGATCACGAGCCGTCGGCGGGCCCGGTCTGCACGGACTGCGGAATCCTGGTGCCGCGTCCCGTGCTCACCCCCGGGGCCCTGGCGGACGCCCGCCGGGCGAGGCTGCTGGTGTCGGCCTGAGGCGCTGATCGACGCAGGGAGCAACGGGGGCAAGGGGGTGCGCCGGGGATGCCGCACCCCCGTTGGCTCCGGGTAACCGGTCGTTCCAGCGCTGTGTTCCACGGACAGTTGAGGGGCGACTTGAGGGCGTCGGCGCCCGGCTACGAGCTGCGGGCAGCGACGCCACCCCAGCTCTGCCGCCCTAACTGCGGGCAGCGACGCCACCCCAGCTCTGCCGCCCCAGCTGCGGGCAGCGACGCCACCCCAGCTCTGCCGCCCTAACTGCGGGCAGCGACGCCACCCCAGCTGCGGGCATCGATGCCGCCCCAGCTGCGGGCAATCGTGCCGCTGGGGCGGCACGGGTGGGCGCAGCGGCACCCGGCAAGCGCCGGTGAGAGACACACCCCCCGCCCAGCCTCGGTTACCGTTCACCCCCATACGGGCGCCCGCTGCCGTGCTTCAGCCCCGGTGTGGGCGGGGGCAGCGGTCGGTCTCGCGAGTGCTCCTGGTTTCGGGCAGCAGGCGGGAGCCTGTCAGGCGTTCGCCGGAGATGTCGTCCGGGTTGGACAGGACGCAGGTGTCCAGGGAGAGGCAGCCGCAACCGATGCAGTCCGTGAGATGGTCGCGCAGCCGGTTGAGCTGCTTGATGCGTTCGTCCAGTTCGGACCGCCACGCCTCCGACAGGTGCGCCCAGTCGTCGCGGGTGGGCGTGCGCTCCTCGGGCAGTTCGGCAAGCGCCGAGCGGATCGTGGCGAGCGGGATGCCGACGCGCTGGGCGGCGCGGATGAAGGCGACCCGGCGCAGGGTGTCACGGGTGTAGCGGCGCTGGTTGCCCGGGGTGCGGCGGCTGCTGATGAGGCCCTTGGACTCGTAGAAGTGCAGGGCCGACACGGCGGCACCGCTACGGGCGGAGAGCTGGCCGACCGTGAGCTCATGGATCTTTTCCGGAATCCGTTGCACTCCCCGAACCCTACCCACCCCTTCGGCGCACGTGTCCGTTGACAGGCGCCGCCCGGACGACCATGCTAAGCAGTTGCTTAGGCATGCGCACAGCGATGCGCCTGCGACTCCGTGACGCGAGAGGCCGGGACATGGCAGAGCCGAGGATCTTCACGTCCGTCGACGAACTGAAGGCGGCGGTGGGCGAGCAGCTGGGGTACACCGACTGGCTGGAGGTCGACCAGAAGCGGATCGACCTGTTCGCCGAGGCCACCGGTGACCATCAGTGGATCCACGTCGACCCGGAGAAGGCCGCGGCGGGGCCGTTCGGGACGACCATCGCGCACGGCTATCTGACGCTGTCGCTGCTGCCGCTGTTCGGCCCGCAGCTGATCACCGTGGAGGGCGTGAAGATGGGCGTCAACTACGGCACCAACAAGGTGCGCTTCCCCGCCCCGGTGCCGGTCGGCTCGCGGGTGCGCGCCACCGCCACGATCACCGCGGTGGACGAGGTGAAGGGCGGCGTCCAGGTCGCCACGGCGTTCACCGTGGAGCGTGAGGGCGGCGACAAGCCGGTGTGCGTGGCGGAGTCGGTGGCCCGCTACTACCTCTGAGCGGCGCCCGCGCTTCCGGCCCCCACCATCCGGAGCACGAGGTCGGCGTAGAGCGCGCCGACCTCCTCCGGGGTACGGGGCCCCTCCACGTTGAACCAGCGGGCCACGTCGATGCACAGCGAGAGCACGGCGAGGGTGGTGCCCTGCACGTCGACGACGTCGAAGTCGCCGGTGCGCACACCGTCCTCGATGATGCCGCGCACCTCGGCGTCGACCTGGCGCCGCAGGTCGAGGATCTCCGCGCGGGCGTCGGGGCCGAGCGAGTCGAGTTCGTACTGCACGACCCGGGCCGTGGTGCGGCCGCCCGCGTGCCAGCGGACGAAGGAGCTGACCGCGTCGGCGAGCCGCTCGGCCGGGCTGCCCTCGGCGCGGGCCGCCGTGCGCAGGATCTCCACGGCCTTCTCGTGGCCGATCCTGCTGATCCGGTGGAGCAGCTCTTCCTTGGTCTTGTAGTGGATGTAGAGCGCGGCCGGGCTCATTCCGGCACGGCTCGCGATGTCGCGGGTCGTCGTGGCGTGGTAGCCGCGCTCCGCGAACGCCTCCACGGCAGCGAGCAGCAGCCGTCGGGCCGCGTCGGGCGTGACCTCACCCCACGGCTGCGCCTCACCGCCGGCCGTCTCCTCCGCCGTACTCATCACTCACCTCATTCGCTGGCAGAGTCACCACCATACCGGCAAGGGTGAGCGAGCGCTTAGTGAGGCTCAGAGCTTCTGGAGCGGGTCGTGCTCGGCGAGGAGCTTCTCCAGGCGGGCCTGGTCGACCCGGTTCACGATCCGTCCGGCCTCCTGGCGGTCGCGGATGACCTTGGCCAGGGTGAACGCGGAGGTGACCAGGTACAGGACCGCGATACCCAGGAAGGCGCGGACCCACGCGTCGGCCTCCAGGTTGTAGATGCCGACCGCGGTGGCCCCCATGGCCACCCCGAAGGACGCGACGGCCTGTCCGTAGAAGGCGGCCGTGCTCTGCTGCTTGACCGGTGTGTCGCTCATGGGGACGAGCATCGGCGGATGTGGCCGCCGCCACATCCGCTCGGATACTCAGGCGGTACTCAGAAGGCCGAAACCCCGGTCATGGCACGGCCGATGACCAGTTTCTGGATCTGGCTGGTGCCCTCGTACAGGGTCATCACCCGTGCGTCGCGCAGGAGTTTGCCCGCCGGGTACTCGTCGATGTAGCCGTAGCCGCCGAAGACCTGCAGGGCGTTGTTGGCGGCGCGGACGGCCGCCTCCGAGGCGAAGAGCTTGGCCTTGGAGGACTCGACGGCGAACGGCCGGCCGCGGTCGATCAGGTCGGCGACCCGCCAGGTGAGCAGCCGGGCCGCGTCGACGTCCACGGCGATGTCACTGATCAGCTCCTGGACGAGCTGGTGACCGGCGATGGGCTTGCCGAACTGTTCCCGCTCGCCCGCGTAGCGCACGGCCGCGTCCAGCGCCGCCTGGGCTATGCCGACGCAGCCGGCCGCGACCGACATCCGGCCCTTGGCGAGGGCGGACATGGCGACGGAGAAGCCCTTGCCCTCCTCCCCCAGCATCGCCGAGGCGGGCACACGCACACCCTCGAGGACCAGTTCGGCGGTGGCCTGGCCGCGCAGCCCGAGCTTGCCGTGGACGGCGCGGCGGGTCAGGCCCGGGGTGTCGGTGGGGACGAGGAAGGCGGAGACGCCCTTGTGGCCGGGGGCGTCGGTGGAGCGGGCGAAGAGCAGGACGACGTCGGCCCAGGTGCCGTTGGTGATGAACATCTTGGTGCCGTCGATGACGTAGTCGTCGCCGTCGCGCACCGCGCGGGTGGTGAGATGGCCGGCGTCGGAGCCGGTGCCGGGCTCGGTGAGGCCGAAGCAGCCGACGTACTCCCCGGAGGTCAGACCCGGCAGCCAGGCGCGCTTCTGCTCCTCGCTGCCCCACGCGGCGATCGTCTTGGCGACCAGGCCGAGGGAGACGGAGACGATGCCGCGCACGGAGGAGTCGCCGCGGCCCAGCTCCTCGGTGACCAGGCAGTACGACAGATGGTCACCGCCGGAGCCGCCGTACTCCTCGTCGACCGTCAGCCCGAGGAAGCCGACCTCGCCGAGCTTCTTGACGATGCCGCGGTCGACCTCCTCGGCGCGGTCCCAGGCGGCGGCGGAGGGTACGACCTCACGCTCGACGAAGTCCCGGGCGAGCCGGCGGACGGCCTCCTGCTCGTCGCTCAGCTCCAGGTTCATACCGCGTCACCCCAAGTGAAAGCCGCTAGGACCGTGTACGTTTAAATTAGCACTGCTAGTTTCTGTCGCGGTCCTACTATGTGCCCCATGGCCCGACCGCGCAAGCCCCTGCTCAGCACCGACCGGATCGTCGAGACGGCCCGTGCGCTGGTGGACGCGGAGGGTCTGGCCGCCGTCTCCACGCGTCGGCTCGCGGCGGAACTGGGGGTCAGCGGGCCCTCGCTCTACAACCACTTCCGCACCAAGGACGAGATCCTCGAGGCGGTGGCCGACTCGGTCAGCGCGCTGGTCGACCTGTCGATGTTCGAGGACGGCCGGGACTGGCGGACCGCGCTGCACGACTGGGCGGTCTCCTACCGCTCCGCGCTGCGCGACCACCCGAACATCGTCCCGGTCCTGGCCCGCGGTCCCGGCCGCCGTCCGGCGGCGCTCCGGCTCGCCGACGCCGTCTACGGCGCCATGGTCGAGGCGGGCTGGCCGCCCGCGCAGGCCACCTCCATCGGCGCGCTGATGCGGTACTTCATCATGGGCTCAGCGCTCGGCTCCTTCGCCGGCGGCTTCGTGGACGATGCCAGCGCCTACGACCCCGCCGACTACCCTCACCTGGGGCAGGCCCATCTGCTCGCCGAGCAGCAGGAGAAGATCGACGAGCGGGCCTTCGAGACGGGGCTGACCGCCCTGCTGGACGGACTGGCGCTGCAGTACGAGCAGGTCAGGAGCGGGCGGACCGTTCGGTGAGGGCCGAAGGGTCCGTGCCGCATGCTGGTGACATGAGCAGGAAGGATCCCCGGGCGGCGGGGCTGGCCCGGTTCGCCGCGCTGGTCGCCGACGAGACCCGGGCCGCGTGTCTGCTGGCGCTGCTGGACGGGCGGGCCTGGACGGCGGGCGAGCTGGCCCGGCACTGCGGGGTCGCCGCGTCCACGCTGAGCGAGCATCTGGGCAAGCTGGTCGCGGGCGGGCTGCTGGCCGAGGAACGCCAGGGCCGGCACCGGTACGTACGGCTCGCCGACGCGCGGGTCGCCCAGCTGGTGGAGGACGTGGCCGCGCAGGTCGCACCGGATGCCGCCGAACCCCCGCGCACCCTGCGGCAGTCCGGCGCCGGCTCCGCCATGGCCCGCGGGCGCACCTGCTACGACCATCTCGCCGGACGGCTCGGCATCGCCGTCACCGACGCGCTCACCGCGCGGGGGCTGCTGCGTCAGGACACCGGGTTTGCGCTCACCGACGCGGGACTGCGCTGGTTCGGCACGGCCCGCATCGGCCTCGACCAACGGGGCCGCCGCCCCTTGGCCCGGGCCTGTCTGGACTGGACGGAACGCCGCCCCCACCTCGCCGGAGTCGCGGGGGCGGCCCTGTGCCGGCACGCCCTGCGCGAGCAGTGGTGCGTGCGCATCGGCTCCGAGCGTGCGGTGAAGGTGACACCGGCGGGCGCACACGCGCTGTCGGAGCTGCTGGGCATCGACGCGGAGGCGCTGCGCTGACCGCGAGTCCTCCCGTCCGAAATCCGCGAGCCACTCCTCCTTCGACCTCCTAGCCTCGGAGCATGATGAACGTCTCCTCACGTCCCGCCTCTCGTGCCGAGGTGCTCGCGGCCTGCGCGGCCGCGGTCACCGTGGTGCTGTGGGCCTCCGCCTTCGTGTCCATCCGCAGTGCGGGGACCGCGTACTCCCCGGGGGCGCTGGCTCTCGGACGGCTGCTGGCCGGGGCGCTGACGCTGGGGGCGATCTGCCTGGTGCGGCGGGTGGGGCCGCCGCCCCGGTCGGCGTGGCGGGGGATCCTGATATCGGGGCTGCTCTGGTTCGGGTTCTACATGGTGGCCCTCAACTGGGGTGAGCAGCAGGTGGACGCCGGTACGGCCGCGCTGGTGGTGAACGTGGGGCCGATCCTCATCGCCCTGCTCGGTGCCCGGCTGCTCGGGGACTCGGTTCCGCCGCGGCTGCTGGCGGGGATGGCCGTGTCGTTCGCCGGCGCGGTGACCGTGGGGCTGTCGATGTCCGGCTCGGGCGGGTCCTCGGTGCTCGGGGTGGTGCTCTGTCTGCTGGCGGCCGTGGCGTACGCGGCGGGGGTCGTCGCACAGAAGCCGGCGCTGAGCTCGGCGAGCCCCTTGCAGGTGACGACGTACGGGTGCCTGGTGGGAGCCGTGGCCTGTCTGCCGTTCGCCGGGCAGCTCGTGAGGGATGCGGCCGACGCGCCCCTGTCCGCCACGCTCAACATGGTCTACCTGGGCGTGTTCCCGACCGCCCTCGCGTTCACGACCTGGGCCTACGCCCTGGCCCGGACGACCGCCGGACGGATGGGGGCGACGACCTACGCGGTGCCGGCCCTGGTCGTGCTGATGTCCTGGCTGGCGCTCGGCGAGGTGCCGGGCCCGCTGACCCTGGCGGGCGGCGCCCTGTGCCTGGCGGGTGTGGCGGTGTCGCGGTCCCGGTCGAGGACGGCGACGGCCGTGGCTCCCCCGCGGACGGCGGAGGAGCCACGGCCCGACCGGGCCCGGGACTCAGCGTGAACGCGCCCGGTCCGCCAGGACCTTGATGGAGCCCAGGGCGATCACGGCCAGGACGATGATGTAGCCGGAGACCGCCATCGAGGTGCCCGTGGCCTCCAGCAGCAGCACCATGACGAACGGCGCGAGCCCGCCCCCGCCCACGGCGGCGATCTGGTAGCCGAGGGAGGCACCGGTGTAGCGCATCTCCGGTGTGAACAGCTCGGCGAACAGGGCGGCCTGGGGGCCGTACATGATGCTCAGGAAGCAGCTGGCGACGAAGGTGCCGACCGCGAGCCAGAGCAGGGACCCGGTGTCGATCAGCAGGAACAGGGGGACGGCCCACAGCGCGATGCCGACCGCGCCGAAGGTGTAGATCCGGATCCGGCCGACCTTGTCGGACAGGGCGGCGGAGGCCGGGATCAGCACGAGCTGGGTGAGGCTGACGCAGAGGGAGACGGTGAGCACCGCCCCCTTGTCCATGTCGAGTTCGCGGGTCGTGTAGTCCAGGATGCCGGTGATGAGGATGTAGAACGTCGCGGTGTTCACGGCGAAGGAGCCGCCGGCCAGGAACACCGTGCCCAGGTGGTCGCGCAGGATCGTGCGCAGCGGGGAGGCCTGCTCGGTCCGCTCCTTCTCCGCCAGGGCCTTCTCGGCCTCGCGGAACTCGGGCGTCTCCTCGACCCGGGTGTGGATGTACCAGGCGAGGGCGAGCACGAACACGCCGACGAGGAAGGGCAGACGCCAGCCCCAGGCGCTGAAGGCGCCGTCCGTGGTGAACGCGCCCGCCAGCAGGAACACGGAGTTGGCGGTCACGACCCCGATCGGCACGCCGAGCTGGACCACGCTGCCGTACACCCCGCGCTTGCCCTCGGGGGCGTACTCGGTGGCCAGCAGCATCGCTCCGCCCCACTGGGCGCCGACGGCGACGCCCTGGGCGACGCGGAGCAGGACGAGGAGGACGGGGGCGGCGACGCCGATGGTCTCGTACGTCGGGAGGAGACCGATGCCGGTGGTGGCCAGGCCCATCACGGTGAGCGCGAGGACCAGCATCGGCTTGCGGCCGCGCTTGTCGCCGAGCTGGCCGGCGACGATGCCGCCGATGGGGCGGGCGAGGAAGCCGACGGCGAAGGTGGCGAACGAGGCGAGGACCCCGGCGGTGGGGCTGCCGGAGGGGAAGTACAGGTCGCCGAGGACCAGTGCGGCGGCGATGCCGAAGACGAAGTAGTCGTACCACTCGACGGCCGACGCGAGGGCGGCGGCGGTGGCGACCCTGCGGCGGTTGGGGGCGGCGGGAGTGGTGGCGTTGAGCGGCTGGGCGGAAGGTGCGGTGTCCATGCGTGCACGCTCCGATGGGTGCGGGGACGGAACAGCGGAACAGGGAGGCCCGGGTTCCGGGGAACGTACTGACCGGACGGTATGGACGTCAACGGGTTGTGCGGTGACAGTTTTTCGCCTGTAGGGGGCACCGAATACGGCCCCCGGGCATGCCGGAGGCCCCGGCCTCGCGACGGGGCCGGGGCTGCTCGTGGCCGTACGGACTGCTCGAGGCCGTACGGGCTGGTCGGGGTCGTACCGGCTAGAAGACCACCAGCGCCCGTCCGCCCTTGCCCGCGAGCATGTTGTCGAAGGCGGCCGGGATGCCGTCGAGGGCGATCCGTTCGGTCACCAGGGCGCCCAGGTCGAGGCGGCCGGCCCGGATGTGTCCGGCGAGCACCGGAAGGTCCCGGGCGGGGTCGGAGTTGCCGTAGACGCAGCCGGAGAGGGTCCGGCCCCAGTGGAAGATCTCCAGGGCGTTGAAGGTGACCTGCTGGTCCTTGCCGCCGATGCCGACGACCGTGGTGCGTCCGCCGCGCCGGGTGGATTCCCAGGCGGTGCGTATGGTGCTCGCGCGGCCGACGCACTCCACGGCCACGTCCACGCCCTCCTTGCCGGTGAGCGCGCGGATCTGCCGGGCGGTGGTGTCGGAGGCGACGAGGTAGTCGGTGGCGCCCGCGGCCCGGGCGAGGTCCTCCTTCGCCGGGGAAACGTCGACCGCGACGATCGTCGACGCGCCCGCGATCCGGGCCGACTGGAGGGCGGCGAGGCCCACTCCCCCGACGCCGAACACCGCGACGGTCTCCCCGGGCCGCACCCGGGCGGAGTGGTGGACCGCGCCGTAGCCGGTGAGCACCGCGCAGCCCAGCAGGGCGGCGGCGGCGAGCGGAACGCCCTCCGGAGCGGGCAGGACGCAGGAGGCGGACACCACCGTCTCCTCGGCGAACGCGGCGACGTTCAGCCCGGGGTACAGGTCGGTGCCGTCGTCGGCGCGGCGGGCGTGCACCTGCGCCGCGCCGTCCAGGGCGCCCGCGCACAGCCACACCTCGCCGCGCGCGCAGGCGGGGCAGGCGCCGCAGGAGGGGGCCCAGTTGAGGACCACGCCGTCGCCGGGCGCGACATGGGTGACCCCCTCGCCGACGGCGACGACTGTGCCGGCGCCCTCGTGGCCGAGGACGGCCGGGACCGGCACGCGCATGGTGCCGTTGGACAGGGACAGGTCGGAGTGACAGACGCCGGCGGCGGCGAGCCGGACCCGGACCCGGCCGGGTCCGGGCTCGGGCAGATCGATCCCGGTGACCTCAAGCGGGGCACCGACGGCGGGCAGAACGGCGGCACGTACGGCCATGACGGTCACGGTCTCCTAGAACTGGAGGGACTTGGTCTGGAGGTACTCGGACAGGCCGTGTGCGCCGAGTTCGCGGCCCACACCCGACTGCTTGTAACCGCCGAAGGGCGCGAGGGGGTTGAAGGTGCCGCCGTTGATGTCGACCTGGCCGGTGTCCATGCGCCGGGCGAAGGCCACCGCCTCCGTCTCGTCGCCGGCCCAGACGGCACCGGCGAGGCCGTAGACGGTGCCGTTGGCGATGCGCAGGGCCTCGTCCTCGTCGTCGTAGCGCAGGACGGACAGGACGGGTCCGAAGATCTCCTCCTGGGCGATGGTCATCTCCGGGGTGACGTCGGCGAAGACGGTGGGGCTGACGTAGAAGCCCTTCTCCCGCGGAGCCTCGGGGCCGCCCGCGGCCAGGCGGGCGCCCTCGGCGAGGCCCTTCTCGATGTAGCCGCGCACCCGGTCCCGCTGCCTGGCGCTGACCACGGGTCCGATGCGGTCGCCGTACTTGGCGGCGGCGGCCGCGGCGAGTTCCACCGCCTCGTCGTACTGGTCGCGGTGGACCAGCATGCGGGTCCAGGCGCTGCAGGTCTGGCCGGAGTTGGACATCACGTTGGCGACGCCGACGTTCACCGCGCGGGCCAGGTCGGCGCTCGGCAGGACGACGTTGGCGGACTTGCCGCCGAGCTCGAGGGCGACCTTCTTCACCATGCCGGTGGCGATCGCGCCGATGCGGCGGCCCACGTCGGTCGAGCCGGTGAAGGAGACCAGATCGACGTCCGGATGCTCGGCGAGGGCCTGGCCGGCCACCGGACCGAGCCCGGTGACGAGGTTGACCACGCCCGCCGGGACCCCGGCCTCATGCACGGCCTCCGCGAAGAGCCGGGCGACCAGCGGGGTGTTCTCGGCGGGCTTGACGACGAGGGTGCAGCCGGCCGCGAGGGCGGGGGCGGCCTTGGCGACGATCTGGTGGAGGGGGTAGTTCCAGGGGGTGATCGCGCCGACCACACCGACCGGTTCGTGCAGGACCGTCGAATTGCCCACCCGCTCCTCGAAGGCGTACGTCGCCGCCAGCTCGGCGTACGAGCCCGCGACCGCGATCGGTACGCCCGCGTGGACGGTCGCCGAGAACTTCGGGGGCGCGCCGAGTTCGGCGGTCACCGTCCGGGCGATCTCCTCCTGCCGGGCGGCCAGCACGTCCCGGAGGGCGGCGAGGCGGGCGGCGCGCTCCGCGGGCGGGGTGGCGGCCCAGGCCGGGAGGGCGGCGCGGGCGGCCCGCACGGCGGCGTCGACGTCCTCCGCGGTGCCGGCGGGGACGGTGGCGATCACCTCCTCGTCGGCCGGGTTCACCACTTCGATCACGTCCGGGCCGGCGGCCGGGCGCCAGGCGCCGTCGATGTACATGCCGTCGTATGCCTTCATCGCGCTTCCTCCGGGGCGGGCGTCGGGGGACGGCTGCTCACGCGTCCGGCCCCCAAACTAGCGATGATAGTTTTTCGGCGCCAGGGGGAAACGGGTGCGGTCACTCTTCCAGGTCGGGCAGCCGGTCCGGGTTCGGGCAGATCCGTTCGCCGTGCTGGTCGAAGACGAACAGGTGGGCGAGGTCGACCAGGAGCGGTACCTGCATGCCGTGTTGGAGCCGGATGTCCGGGGTGGTGCGGACGATGAGGTCACCGGGGACACGGGGTTCGACGTAGGTGGGCGCCCGGTCCGGACGTACGGGCTCCTCCAGCGTGGCGACGGACCCGACGCGCAGCGCCCCCGCCCGATCCCGCAGTCGCTCCAGGACCGTGCCCTGCTCGCGGCGGCGGCGCCGCACCTGGCGCCCGGGGCTCGGACGGGGGGCCTCCAGTTCGGGCACCACGGCGGGACTGGAACCGGTGTTGAAGTGGACGAGCACCTCGTGGCCCTGGAACTCCAGGTGCTCCACCAGGCCGGTGAGCGCCACCTCACCGGTCCGGGCGGCGGACGGTTTGGCGATCCGGACGGCCTCCGAGCGCAGCCCCACGATGACCTCACGGCCCTGCTGGACCCGCAGCAACTGATGGTCCAGGGAGAGTGGTTCGGGCAGTCGCAGGAACTGTTTGCCCAGGCTGATGGTCATCGCCCCGTCCAGCGGGGCGCGCACCAGACCGCGCAGCAGATTGATGCGCGGGGTGCCGATGAACGCGGCGACGAAGACGTTGTTCGGCAGCGAGTACACCTCTCGCGGGGTGCCGACCTGCTGCAGGACGCCCCCGCGCAGCACGGCCACCCGGTCGCCGAGCGACATCGCCTCGGACTGGTCGTGGGTGACATAGACGGTGGTGACGCCCAGTTCGCGGGTGAGCTGGGAGATCTCGGCGCGCAGACGGTTGCGGAGCTTGGCGTCGAGGTTGGACAGCGGCTCGTCCATGAGGAAGGCGGAGGGGTGGCGGGCGATGGCCCGGCCCATGGCGACCCGCTGGCGTTCACCGCCGGAGAGCTGGGCGGGGAAGCGGTCGAGGAGGTCCTCGATGCCGAGCATGCGGGCGGTGGCGTCCACCCGCGGGGCCGGGTCGGTGCCGGGCGCCTCGATGCGCAGCGGGAAACCGATGTTGTCGCGGCTGGTCATGCGGGGGTACAGGGCGAAGTTCTGGAACACCATCGCCATGTCCCGGGCGGACGGGGGCAGTTCGTTGCCGTACTCGCCGTCGAGGAACAGCGAGCCCTCGTCGATCTCCTCCAGTCCGGCGATCATCCTCAGCACGGTGGACTTGCCGCAGCCGGAGGGACCGAGCAGGACGAGGAACTCCCCCGGCGCGATGTCCAGCGACAGCCGGTCCACCACGCGGATGCCTCGCGTGTATGCCTTGCTCACATCGTGCAGGGTGATGGCGCGTGTCATGAGGGGCCCCCGGGGGGTCATCACGGCGCTGTTGCTCCGCGGTCGAACGCCTCGTGCGGGTCGTACGGGACGTGTGCGTCACGGAAGCTAACGGAAAGTAGGCGGCGGGGGGAAGATGCGGGACGGGATCTCGGCGCTTCATCCGATCCGTGAGAAAGCGGACTCCGGGATTCAGTGCCTACGGCGGAGCGTCCCCGCGGGGCCGCGCGTCAGCCTTCCCCGCCGTCGGAGGCGTTCGTCGACGATCCCCGCCCGCCCCCGCGCGGACGGGTCACCCGGAGCACCTCGCCGGCCATCAGCGTCGCCTTGGCCACGCGGTGCGTCCAGCGCGGGCCGCCCCGCGCCGCCCAGACGACGCAGACGCATCCGCCGATGACGACCAGGAGCACACCGGACAGGACGGCTATCAGCATGGGGTTCCTCCTTGTGGGCGTACAGAGGTGTGGCCCGGC
This sequence comes from Streptomyces sp. NPDC052079, assembly GCF_040680275.1. Taxonomy (NCBI): domain Bacteria; kingdom Bacillati; phylum Actinomycetota; class Actinomycetes; order Kitasatosporales; family Streptomycetaceae; genus Streptomyces; species Streptomyces sp. NPDC052079. Next base: position 95,902 of record NZ_JBFAWL010000003.1, on the reverse strand, counting down.
CATCCTGTCAGTGCGCGGGCGCTCCCGGTCGCAGCTTTGCTCAGGTCAGAGCGTCGGACGTTTCGGTCACGGCGGCGGTCAGCGGGGCCACTTCGACGGGCACTCCGTTGAGCACGGCGTTGCCCGACAGCGGGTCGAGGAGGCTGCCGTCGAGGAGCTGGTTGACGTTGGCCCCGGGGTCCGCCGCGGCATGTCGCGTGCGGGTGCCGGGGCGGTCGTGCCCCCAGCCGTGCGGCAGGCTCACCACGCCCGGGCGGACGGCGTCGGTGACCTCCGCCGGGGCGGTCACCTCGCCCCCGGCTCCCTTGACACGTACCGGCTGCCCGTCCCGTATGCCGAGGCGTTCGGCGTCGTCGGGGTGGAGGTGGAGGGTGCAGCGGTTGGAGCCGCCGGTCAGGGCGGGCACGTTGTGCATCCAGCTGTTGTTGGAGCGCAGATGGCGTCGGCCGACGAGGACGAGCCCGTCGGGGCCTTCGTCCAGGGCGGCGCGCAGCCGGGGGAGGTCGGCGGCGATCGGTTCCGGCAGCAGCTCGACCTTGCCGCTGCGGGTCTTCAGCGGCTGGGGCAGCCGGGGGCGCAGGGGGCCGAGGTCGATGCCGTGCGGGTGGGCGAGCAGTTTGTCGAGGGTGAGGCCGTCCGGGTCGGCGCCGAAGCCGTCGCCGTAGGGGCCGAGGCGCAGCATCATGTCGAGGCGCCGTTCGGGGCCGTTGTCGCCGGTGAGCAGGGCGGCCAGTTCCTTGGGGTCGCGGCCGTGCACCGGGGAGTGCGGGTCCTGGACGGCCTTGCCGAGGGTCCGGTCGATCACCAGGGCGTCCACGGCGGCGGGGTCGGCGCCGTGCATGCCGGTGGCGGCGAGGACCAGCCGGGCGAGGATCTCGGTCTCGGCCATGCGGCCGGGCTCCAGGGGGACGGCCGCGCGGGTGTAGCGGACCTGATTGTGTACGGCGAGGGTGTTGAAGGCGAAGTCGTGGTGCGGGCTCTGCGCGGGCGGGGGCGGGGGGAGGATAACGTCGGCGTGGCGTGAGGTCTCGTTGAGGTACGGGTCGACGCTCACCATGAAGTCGAGCGAGCCGAGCGCCTTGTCGAGCCGGTCGCCGTCCGGGGCGGAGAGCACCGGGTTGGCGGCGACGACGACGAGGGCGCGTACCGGCCGGCCCTCGTCGGTGGGGGTGTCGATCTCCTCGGCGAGGGCGGACAGCGGGAGTTCGCCCTTGGCCTCGGGGTGTCGGCGCACCCGTGAGTGCCAGCGGCCGAGGGCGAAGCCGCGGCCGGGTCCGGCGGGGCGCGGTGTCCTGTCGGTTGCGGCCTGCGGGAAGAGGGCGCCGCCGGGGCGGTCGAGGTTGCCGGTGAGGATATTGAGGACGTCGACGAGCCAGCTGGCAAGGGTGCCGTGCGGGACGGTGCAGCTGCCGATGCGGCCGTAGACGGCGGCGGTGGGGGCGGCGGCGAGTTCGCGGGCGAGGGTGCGGATGACGGCGGCGTCGATGTCGCAGGCGGCGGCCACCGCCTCGGGCGTGAAGTCGGCCAGGGCGGCGGCGAGTTCGTCCTGGCCCTGGATGTGCGGCGCCCGCTCGCCGAGGTCGGCGAGGCCCTCGTCGAGCAGGGTGTGCGCCATCGCCGCGAGGAGCAGCGCGTCGGTGCCGGGGCGGATGGCGAGGTGGCGGTCGGCGAGGCGGGCGGTGCGGGTGCGGCGGGGGTCGATGACGGTGAGGGTGCCGCCGCGGGCCTTGAGCGCCTTCAGCCGGCCGGGGAAGTCGGGGGCGGTGCACAGACTGCCGTTGGACTCGAGCGGGTTGGCGCCGATCATCAGGAGGTGGTCGGTGCGGTCGAGGTCGGGCACGGGGATGAGGTTGGGGTCGCCGAAGAGCAGTCCGCTCGAGACGTGCTTGGGCATCTGGTCGACGGTGGAGGCGGTGAACAGGCTGCGGGTGCCGAGCCCGCCGATGAGCAGGGGCGGGTAGAGGGCGCCGGCCATGGTGTGGACGTTGGGGTTGCCCAGGACGACGCCGACGGCATGCGGTCCGTATCGCTCGGCGACGGGCCGTATCCCGGCGGCCACGGCGTCGAACGCCGCCTCCCAGGTGGTCTCGCGCAGCTCTCCGTCGACGCGGACGAGCGGGGCGCGCAGCCGGTCGGGGTCGGAGTCGACGGCGCCGAAGGCGGCGCCCTTGGGGCAGATGAAGCCCTTGCTGAACACGTCCTCGCGGTCGCCGCGGGCGCCGGTGACCCGGCCGTCGTCGATGGTGAGCGTCAGGCCGCAGGTGGCCTCGCACAGCGGACAGATGCGAAGGGCGGTGCGGGACACGGGTCCTCCCGGGTACGGCGGCGATGGCGCACGGACGAGCCGAGCATACCGACCGGTACGCATGGTGGGGAGGGGGATAGTGCGGGCCGGGCTTAGTCCAGCACCTGGGCCAGATAGGCGCGCAGCATCCCGCGCAGTTCGCCGATGACCCTCTCGTCCCCGCCGGGCGCCATCCGGAACGCCAGGTGGACGAGGGCGTCGGCGGTCTCGACGGCGATGAGGACGGTGCGGCTCAGGTCCTCGTCGGCCTCGCGGTCCAGATAGGCGGAGAGCAGATCGGTGAGGCGGTCGGCGACGCGGTGGTTGGGTTCGGTCCGGCGGGTGCCGACCGGTATCTGGTTGCCGAAGTCCACCAGGGAGAAGCCCGGAGCGGTGCGCTTCATGTCCAGATAGGCGTCGAGCACGACGTCCATGGCGTGCCGCCAGCCCCGGTCACCGGTGGCTTCGAGGCGCCGGCCGACCCGTTCGGTGAAGCGTTCCAGGTTGCGCTGGGCCAGGGCGTCGGCCATCTGGCGCTTGTTGCCGAAGAAGCGGTAGACGGAGCCGATGGGCACGCCTGCCCGCTCGGCGACGGCCCGGGTACTGAGGTCGTCGTACCCGGCCTCGTCGAGGAGTTCGGCGCAGGCGTCGAGGATTCTGGCCAGCCGTTCGGCGCTGCGCCGCTGCACGGGCGCTCTGCGGAGCGAGGTCGCGTGGGGCACGGGCTTCATCATGCCTGCTCGGTACCGTCCGGTGAACCTCGCCCTCCGCTACGGTCCCGGCCGCCCCCGGCGCGGCCCGGTCCGCCGGGGACACCCGCCCCGGTGATGGGCTCCGCGCTCGGCTCCTCCTGCGACACGGTGATGTCGGCGGTGCTCTCGACGGGCTCGCCGTCCACGGTCCACACCGAGCCGTCGTCGGCGTACAGGCGGGCGGTGATCTGGTGCGTGCCGCGCGGCACGAAGCTGTCGGGAAGGTGGTACTCGGGGGTGCGCAGCAGGGCGACGCGGCGGCCGTTCACCTCGAGGCGGGCCATTCCGCGGCCGGCCACCGCCCGTTCGCTCGCCCCGTCCGGTGAGAACCGGAAGTTGCGCACGCGCAGCCGCACGTCCCAGCCGCCGTCGCCGTCGGGCGCGACCTCGACACCGACCTCGGGCGCGTTCTCCCCGTTGACCTCGCGGTAGGGGCGCCCGTCCGCGTCCCGCTCCTCGAGGAGCCGGCCGACGGGCGAGGCCGACACCTCGTCCTGCCCCTGGGCGGCACGGGAGTCGCAGCCCGCGACTCCGGCCGGCAGGGCGACACAGACCGCGAGCGCGGTAACGATGCTCCGCCTCCACGTCATGCCGGGGAGCGTAGAACACCGGTGCGAGGCCGCGGATCCCCCTGAAGTCGGGTTCGTGTCCTCCGACAAGAGGAGGGGCGAACCGACACGGAAGAGGGATCACGCGCCCTCTTGCGCCCCGGAAAACGCAATCCTACGGTGTCCCATAGGAATCGGAGAGCAAGGGAGCAGCGAACATGACCGATGGGGGCACCGCCCGCGCGGGAGAAGGAGAGAGCGAGCGCGAGGCAGCGCGCAAGGTGGCCGAAGGGCTGGAGCATCTCTCCGGCTTCGGCAACGAGCACAGCTCCGAGGCGATCCCGAGCGCCCTGCCCGTGGGCCGCAACTCGCCGCAGCGCGCACCGCTCGGCCTGTACGCGGAGCAGCTGAGCGGTTCGGCGTTCACCGAGCCGCGGGCGGAGAACCGCCGCTCCTGGCTGTACCGGATCCGCCCGTCGGCCGCCCACCCCGCCTTCACCCGCATGGGCAACGGGGCGCTGCGCACCGCGCCCTTCACCCAGACGGTCCCCGACCCCAACCGGCTGCGCTGGAACCCGCTGCCCGAACCGTCCGAGGACACCGACTTCCTGGCGGGCCTGTGGACCCTGGGCGGGAACGGCGATGTCACCCAGCGCACCGGAATGGCCGTGCACCTGTACCACGCCACCGCTTCGATGGACCGCGTGTTCAGCGACGCCGACGGTGAGCTGCTGATCGTCCCCGAGCAGGGCGGACTGCTGCTGCGCACGGAGTTCGGGCTGCTGCATGTGGAGCCGGGACACATCGCGCTGATCCCTCGTGGGGTGCGGTTCCGTGTGGATCTCCTGGACGAGTCCGCCCGCGGATATGTGTGCGAGAACTATGGCGCGCCGTTCCGGCTGCCCGATCTCGGCCCCATCGGCGCCAACGGGCTTGCCAACGCCCGGGACTTCCGGGCGCCCGTCGCGGCGTTCGAGGACGTCGAGCGCCCGGTGGAGGTGGTGAACAAGTTCTGCGGCAACCTCTGGTCGGCCACCTATGACCACTCCCCGCTGGATGTCGTGGCCTGGCACGGCAACCATGTGCCGTACGCCTACGATCTGCGCCGGTTCAATGTGATGGGGACCATCTCGTACGACCATCCGGACCCGTCGATCTTCACGGTGCTGACCTCTCCGAGCGACACGCCTGGACTGGCCGGGGTGGACTTCGTGGTCTTCGCCCCGCGCTGGCTGGTGGGCGAGGACACCTTCCGCCCGCCGTACTTCCACCGCAACGTGATGAGCGAGTACATGGGCCTGATCGAGGGCGCGTACGACGCGAAGGCGGAGGGCTTCGTGCCGGGCGGGGGCTCGCTGCACAACATGATGTCGGCGCACGGACCGGACCGGGAGACCTTCGACAAGGCGAGCGCCGCGGAGCTGCGGCCGCAGAAGATCGACGACGGTCTGGCCTTCATGTTCGAGACGCGCTGGCCGGTGTCGCTGACCCCCCAGGCGGCACGCGCGGAGCATCTGCAGCAGGGCTACGACGACGTGTGGCAGGGGCTCGAGCGTCACTTCCCGCCGTTGCACTGAACGTTCTTTGACCGGTACGGATAGCCCGTGACCTCCTTCGCTCCGGATTCGATCGTCCTGAACCGCAAGTTGCCTCTCTGGTATCAGGTGTCGCAGTCACTGCGCGCCTCGATCCTCGGCCGCTCACCCCAGGACCCCCTCCGCCTGCCCACCGAGGAACAACTGGCCGGGCACTACGGGGTGAGCGTGCTGACCATGCGGCAGGCGCTGAAGGAGCTGGAGGACGAGGGGCTCATCACCCGCCACCGCCGGCGCGGGACCTTCATCGAGCCCGGCGCCCGGCGGGGCTCCCCGGTGCGGCTGCTGGGCTCGGTGGACGCGATCGTGGCCCAGCAGAGCGGCATGACCACCGAGCTGCTGGAGTACGGTCCGGCGCCGGTGCCGGCCGAGGTCGCCGAGTACTTCCCCGACCTGACCGAGACGGCGGCCTACCACCGGCTGCGCAGCGACGAGAAGACGGGCGAGCCGACCAACCACGCCCGCAACTACGTCCGCCCCGAACTGGCCGCCCGCATCGACCTGGACGACCTGGTGCGGTGGCCGATGACCAAGGTGCTGCGCGATGTCGTCGGCGCGGACATCGGCCGGATCACGGACACCGTGGAGGCGCGGCTCGCCGAACCGGAGACGGCCCGCCTGCTCCAGGTCCCGCTGCTCAGCCCGATCCTGCACTACACGGGCATCACCTACGACACCGACGGCCGGCCCCTGGACGTGGCCGTCATCAACTACCGGGGCGACCGCTTCTCCTTCACGGTGACGCTCGACGCCACCTGATCCGGCCTTCGCCCCAGGCCGTACGATGCCCTGCGTGACGCACGACGACGCTCCGCTGCTGGCGGACCTCATGCCGTGGTCCGTCGCACCGCCGCGGCTCGGTCGGGGGTGGCCGGCGGCCCCCGACGCGGCGTCCCTGAAGGCCCGTTGGGACGCCCTGGTGAAGACCACGGGAGCGGACCGCGAGGCCCTGTTCCGGTCGACGCGTTCCCGGACCCCGCAGTCGGCGGTCGGCCGGCTGCCGGGGCGGGACGGCGGCACGGAGCGGCTGGCCCGCGCGTCTGGCCCGTGCGCCGAGCCGGTACGGGTGCTCTACGCCCCGTTCGACGAGCAGTGGCTCATCCCCGATCAGCGGCTGATCGACGCGGCCCGGCCGGAGTTGTGGCGGGTGGCGGACGAGCGGCAGGTGTTCGTCGTGGAGGCGGGCGGGGGCCGGGGCGGTGCCGTCGACACGGACGCCGGTCCGCCCTTGCTCGCCACCTCTTTGCTGCCCGTGCTCCGCGCGGGGCGCGTCCGTCCGCTGTACCGCCGGCCGGGGGCCGTCGAGCCCAATCTGGCCCCGGGCCTGACGGGGCACCTCGCCGCCCGGCTCGGCCGCGCCCCCTCCTCCGTGGACGTCCTCGCCTGGACTACGGCCGTGGCCCGGCCGACGTCGGCGGGCCTCGCGGTGCCGCTCACCGGGGACGCGGATGCCTGGGAGCGGGGTGTGACGGTGGGCCGCAGGATGCTGTGGCTGATGCGGCGGGACGGGGAACGGCCCAAACTGCCGGGCGGACGCCGGCCGTACGTCCGTGCGCCGCTGCCCTCCCGGCCGTTGACCGTGCGCTATGACCGGGACGAGGAGGCGCTGCTGCTCGACGAGGGCCGTATCTCCCCCGTGCCGCCCGAGGCCTGGGACTTCGAGGCCGGCGGTGTCCGGGTGCTGGAGCAGTGGTTCGCGGCCCGTACGGAGCCGGGCGAGCCGGGCACGCTGGCCGCGATCCGTCCGGTCACCTGGCCCCAGGCCTGGACCTCGGAGCTCCTGGAACTCATCACGGTCCTCGCCCTGCTGGCCGAACTCCGGCCGCAGCAGGCGGCGTTGAGGGATCAGGAGCTTCCCCGCCCTGTCACCCCGGCCGAACTGCACGAGGCCGGTGTGCTCCCGGTCCCGCCCGCCGCGCGCCGCCCGGCCTCGGTCCTGGACCCCCACGAGGAGGGCCCGGAGGGCCAACTCGCGCTGCTCTGAGAGCAGCGTTCGCGCCGCGCCACCGTTTCCGTCGGTGTTGGCGGGCTCGCCGCAGGGTTTCCTCGCCCCCGCCGCCCCTTCCCATCCCGTCCCCGGGGGCAGGCCCCCGGACCCCCGTTTCGGCCCTGAACGGCCCTCGTCCTCAAACGCCGGACGGGCTGGGGTTCCGGTCCCGGGGGCCGGCGCGCGTCGAATCGGAGGGACGGATGCCGTCCATCCCTGGGGCCCGCTCGGGCTGCGCAGGATCGGCGTCACCGGACAGGAGACCTCGATCGACGGGGATCTCACCGGGCGCGAGAACCTGCGGCTGTTCGCCCGGTTGCACCGGGTGGACGGGGCGGCCGCGCGGGCCGCCGAGCTGCTCGACCGGTTCGGGCTGACGGAGGCGGCGGACCGGCCGGCGTCCGGCTGGTCCGGCGGTATGCGCCGGCGGCTGGACCTGGCGGCGAGCCTGATCCGCCGTCCCGAGGTGCTGGCTGGCGGTCGGCTGGCGCGTGGAGGGCGGTGCGCCGGCCGCGGTGGGCGCCGTGGCGCTGATGCTGCTGTTCCGGTTCGCGTGCGTGTGGGCCGGGATCTTCCTGGGGCTGCTCACCCGGAACGAGGAGGCGGCCGGTCAGCTGGGCGGGGTGACCTTCCTGCTGCCGCTGCTGTCCAGCGCGTACATTCCGGCCGAGGGACTCCCCGGCGGGCTGCGCGCGGTGGCGGAGTGGAATCCGATCAGCGCGGTGGCGACGGCGCTGCGGGATCTCTTCGGCAACGCCCCGGTACCGGAGGGGGCGGCCTGGCCGGTGGCGCATCCCGTCGCGGGGTCGCTGGCCTGGTGCGCGGTGCTGCTCGCGGTGTTCGTGCCGCTAGCGGTGCGGGAGTACGCGCACGGCAAGCGGTGACGCGCGGGGCGGAGGGGAGAGGCCGGCGGACCCCGGATCCCGGCCGGGTGGGACCGGGGGACGCCGGCAAGGGGACGTGCTGGGTTCGCTGGTGCGCCGAGTGCCCTTCGGTGCCCGCGGGGATGACGGACGGGGCGGGGCGCTGCGCCGGGACGGCGGGGGCCGTCCGGCGCGGGCGCTACCGGCTGCCGAACAGGGAGCGGCGCAGTCGGCGCAGCGGGGCGAAGAGCTTGACGCGGCTCGTCCGGGCCCGCGCGCCCCTGGCGTCACGGCTGTGCGCGGTGTCATGCGCGGTCAGCTCACGCATCAGCGTGGTCGCCTCGGCCGTCTCGCGCTGCGGAACGGCCGGTCCCGCCAGGACTGAGAGATGGCGGTCGAGGCGCGAACTGCTCGCGCTGCTCCCGCAGGTGATCGCAGGGACCCTGGCCCTGCTGCGCACTGTTATCTGTTCCATGTCACTCCCCACCCGTACGAGTCCACCCGGCCCGGGCAGGGTAACCCTATCGTCCCGTATGGGCACTCGTGTATCGAGGTCACAGGATTCACCTTCCCCATAAGGCTGTTGACGAATCCGCGACGGTTACTCTCCGAATCCGACCGTTTTCAGGGCGAGTTGCGCAATGGGCTTACCGGTCGGCTGCGGCGACCCGCCGTCGGGCTCGACGGTCACGGCGAGTGATGTCGCCGAGGTGTCGAGGCCGGAGGCGACCAAGGGCGTGTCGCCCTCGAAGAGCCCCAGGGAAAGCGGCCGCTCCCCCGCGCCCATGAGCCAGAGCTGACGCACACGTCCGTTCGGGGGGTCGTCGTACCCGCCGAGAGTGACAACCGCGCTGCGCGTCGAAGCGGACGCGATCACTCCGATCGTGCGGCCGTCCGGGTCCCGGCCGCTGCCGGCGCGCGCGTCCGGGGCGGCGAGCACGTGGGCGATCTCACGTGCCCGGTCGCGCTCGGCGTCGAGCCGGTCCTGGGTCCGGTCCGCCTGGACGGCAAACAGGGAGGCGACGACGAGCGCCGCGGCGGCGGTGGCCGTCGCGAACGGCACGAACAGCGGTGACCGGCGCCGCTCCCGGGGGCGCGGCGGCGGTGCGGTGCCCCAGACGTGCGGGGGCAGTTGCGGCGCACGCGCGCGTGCCGGGTCCTGCGGCGCGGGCTCCTGCGCGGTGGTGCGCACAGCGGCCAGCACCCGGTCCCGCATCGCGGGGGGCGCCGGAGCCGCCGTGGACCAGGCGAGGCGGACGGCGTCCTCGGCGAGATCGCGCACTTCGGCGGCGCAGCTGCCGCAGGATTTCAGATGCTTCTCGAAGCGGACCCGCTCGGCGGGCTCCAGCGCGTCCAGAGCGTACGGGGCGGCCAGCGAGTGCAGGTCGCCGCGGGACGTCAGTCGGCCGAACAGGCTCATGCCACACCTCCCAGGCAGTCGCGCAGGCGGGTGAGGCCGTCGCGCATCCGGGTCTTGACCGTGCCCAGCGGCAGCGACAGCCGCTCGGCCACCTCCCGGTAGGTGTAGCCGTCGTAGTAGGCGAGGGTGACCGACTGGCGCTGGAGTGCGGTGAGGCGGTCCAGGCAGCGGCGCACCCACTCCCGTTCGAGCCCCGCCTCGACCTCCTCGGCGACCTGGTCGAAGGCGGGGCCGTGGCCGCGCCGGGCCTCGCGCTGCTCGCGCTCGCCGGCCGCGCGGACGCTGCGCACCCGGTCGACGGCGCGGCGGTGGGCGAGGGTGAGCACCCAGGACAGGGCGCTGCCCCGGCCGGGGTCGAACCGCGCGGCGGAGCGCCAGAGTTCCAGCAGCACCTCCTGGGCCACCTCCTCGGACTGCGCGGGGTCCCGCACCACCCGCCGCACCAGCCCGTACACCGGCCCCGAGACCAGCCCGTACAGGTCCTCGAAGGCCTTCTGGTCACCCGCGGCCACAAGCACCAGCAGCTCGTCCGCCTCCAACGCGCATCCCCCTCTCCCGGCCCCGCGGGGCCGCCCGGTCACATGAGGCATTCGCAGCGTGCGCGCCTCCGGATGGGAAGTACGGATCACCGGGCCCAAAACGCGGGTCAGCAGCGAGAAATGCTACGGGCGCGGGGCCCCGGAGGGAGGGGGCCGGGAACCTTTCCGGAAACTCGACCAATCCGGCCCGCCGCGTGTTCCGAATCCCCGTGTGTCAAGGGCAAGTCGGCACTGAGGACGGACGGCATGACACCTAATTCCAGGACCGGTGCGGGGCGCAGGAGTCTCGCGACCCTCATCTGTGGTGCGCTGGCCGCCGGGGGGCTCGCAGCCGCCGGCGTGACCACGCTGGAACCGGGGGCGGCCTCCGCCTCCTCCCACCGGGAGGCCCCGCTGATCTCGGGCACCCCGCAGTTCGACAACACGGACCTGTACGCGTTCGTCAGCCCCGACAAGCCGGACACGACGACGATCATCGCGAACTGGATCCCCTTCGAGGAGCCGGCCGGCGGTCCGAACTTCTTCACGTTCGCCGAGGACGCGCAGTACGACATCCACATCGACAACAACGGTGACGCGCAGGGCGAGTTGCTGTTCCGCTACACCTTCAAGACCCACACGAAGAACGACAAGACGTTCCTCTACAACACGGGCCCGGTCACCAGCCTGGACGACCAGGACCTCAACATCACGCAGACCTACGACATCGAGCTGCTGAAGCTGAAGGACCAGCACGCGGTGTCCCGCACGAAGATCGCGGACGATGTTCCGGTCGCGCCGTCGAACGTCGGCAAGGCGTCCATGCCGGACTACGACACGCTGCGCAAACAGGCGGTGCACGAACTCGCGGGCGGCGCGACGACGTTCGCCGGCCAGGCCGACGACCCGTTCTTCCTGGACCTGCGGGTCTTCGACCTGCTGTACGGCGGGAACCTCTCGGAGGTCGGCAACGACACGCTCAAGGGCTACAACGTCAACTCCCTGGCGCTGCAGGTCCCCACGGACATGATCACCGAGTCGGCCGACCAGCCGATCGTCGGGATCTGGTCGACGACCCAGCGCAAGAACGCCGAGGGGCACTTCGTCCAGGTGTCCCGGCTGGGCAACCCGCTGGTGAACGAGGTCGTCAACCCGCTGAAGGACAAGGACACGTTCAACGCGTCGGGTCCGTGGGACGACGCGCAGTTCCTGAAGAACGTCACCGAGCCGGAACTGCCGAAGCTGATCGAGGGGATCTACAAGATTCCGGCGCCCGCCACGCCCCGCAACGATCTCGTCGACGTCTTCCTCAAGGGCGTCGAAGGGCTCAACCAGCCGCCGCATGTGACGCCGTCGGAGATGCTGCGCCTCAACACCTCGATCGAGCCGGCCGCGGAGCCGAAGCGGCTGGGTGTCCTGGACGGGGACAAGGCCGGCTTCCCCAACGGGCGGCGGCTCACGGACGACGTGATCGACGCGGCACTGCAGGTCGTCGAGGGTGAACTGCTCGATGCGAAGAACGACCTGGGCGACGCGGTGGACGCCAACGACAAGGAGTTCGGGAAGTCCTTCCCGTATCTGGCGACCCCGACGGAGGGGTCGCGCGGCCCGCTCGGCAAGGGCGTGGACAGCGGCAACGACGTACGCAACCAGCTCGGTGACGCGCTGAGCCCGGCGAGCGCGGAGGGCTCGGACGACACGGCTCTGATCGCCGCGTCGGCGGGTGCGGGCGCCGGTGGGCTGCTGCTGATCGGCGTGGCGCTGATGTGGTGGCGCCGGATGCGTGGCCGGGCGTACTGATCCCGCCCCCACCCACCAGCAGGCGCGGCCCGTCCCCACCCACCCCCACGGCACGGGCCGCGCCGTCGAACTCCGAGGGAGAGGCCATGCCTCCGCGCACGAACGACAACGAGCAGGGCCCGGTACCGCCCGCACCGGATGCTTCCGGCCCGGGCGACACGTCGCCGGAACCGGGACGCCCCGGCGGGGACGGAGAGCGGACCGGGGCCGCCGCCCCCGGGCGGGCGCGTGCGGCGACACCGCGTCAGGGGCAGGGAGGGGACGGCGGGGAGACCGCCGTCCGTGGCGCGGACGCGCACGGCGAGCCGGCGAACGGCCTTCGGGCGAGGGCCGACGACACACCGCCGGCTCCCCGCCTCCCGGACCCGGCACACACAGCGCGGCCCGCCTCCTGCACCGCGCACCGCCACGCGGCGGACAGCCCCGGCCACGGCGCGGACGCGGCGGGCGAACGGCACGTCGGGCAAGGGCCGGGCGGCGCGGGCCGGGATCGGGCGGACGTCCCGGAGGCGGGTGCCGTCCGGGGACGGCGGGTCGCGGCGCTGCGGCGGTTCGCCGCCGCCGCGCGGCGGGGGCGGGGGCTGCACACCGCCTCGTGTGCCGTGCTGCTGGCCGTCGCCCTGACCGCGGGGAGCGTCGCGGTGGGAGGCGGCCGGGACGGCGGGCGGGCCGGGACCGGCACCGCGGCGGCCGGGGCGGCGGTCGCGGCCGGTGTGCTCACCGTGGGCGACCTCGATGCCGGGGTCCGGTCCCTGCAGGCCCATCTGCGGGACCAGCCGCGTGACTTCCGCGGCTGGGCCACCCTGGGCACCGCCTACGTCGAGCAGGCGCGGACCCACGGGGACCCCTCGCGCTACCCGCAGGCCGAGCGGGCGCTGGAGCGTTCCCTCGCCCTCGCACCGGACAACGAGCCCGCCCTCGCCGGCCGGGCCGCCCTCGCCGCCGCGCGGCACGACTTCACCCGGGCCCTGGACTTCGCCGACCGGGCGCTGGAACACAACCCCTACAGCGAGCGCGCCCTGTGCTCCCGTATCGACGCCCTGGTCGAGCTGGGCCGGTACGACGAGGCCGCCGAGGCCGCCACCACCGCCGACCGCAGGCGGCCGGGGGTTCCCGTGTTCACGCGGTACGCGTACGTGAGGGAGCTGCGGGGCGACGTGCGCACCGCGCGGAAGGTGCTAAAGCACGCCCTCGACAGCGCGGCCACGCCCGCGGACGTGGCGTATGTCGCGACCGCACTGGGGCAGCTGGCCTGGAACCGGGGCGACCACGGGACGGCGCTCACGCACTACGCGCGGGCGCTCGCCGCCGACGACGCGTATCTGCCCGCCCTGGAGGGCCGGGCCCGCGCACAGGCCGCGACCGGGGACCGCGCGGGTGCTATCGCCACACTGGAGCGAGTCGTCGCCCGTTCCCCGCTGCCCGGTCCGCTGGTCGCCCTGGGCGAGCTGTACGAGGCGCGCGGCGCCGACGGCGACCGCGCGAAGGCACGCGAACAGTACGCCCTCGTGGACGCCTGGACCGCGCTGGCCCGTGCCGGCGGTGTCGACGCCGACCTCGACACCGCGCTGGCCGCCGCGGACCATGGGGACGCCGAGGAGGCGCTGCGCGCGGCCCGCGCGGAGTGGGACCGCCGGCACAGTGTGCACACCGCGGACGCCCTAGCCTGGGCCCTGCACGTCAACGGCCGTGACGGGGAGGCCCTCCGGTACGCCCGGCGCGCCACCGCCACCGGCTACCGCAACGCTGTCTTCCTCTACCACCGGGGCATGATCGAGAAGGCCGCCGGAGACGACCGCGCCGCCCGTGACTCCCTCACCGCCGCGCTGGAGCTGAACCCGGAGTTCTCGCCGCTGGGCGCCCGTGCCGCGCGGGCCGCGCTGAAGGAACTGGAGGCGGCACGTTGACCCTCCGCCGTTCCCTCGCCGCCGGTGCCACCGTCCTCACTGCCGCCGGTGCGCTCGCGCTGGTGCCGGCCACGGCGGCGAGCGCGCATCCGCTCGGCAACTTCACCGTGAACCGCTACGACGGGCTGGTGGCCGCGCCCGGTGAACTGCGCGTCCGCCATATCGAGGACCTCGCCGAGATCCCGGCCACGCAGGCCGGGCCGGACATCGACCGGCTGGGCCGGGACGGATGGGCCCGGAAGCGCTGTGCCACAGCCGCGCGGGACAGCGAGGTACGGGTGGCCGGGCGCGCGGTGCCGCTGACCGTACGCGACGCCCGCGCGCGTGTGCGGCCCGGTCAGGCGGGGCTCGACACCCTGCGCGTGGAGTGCGGGCTGACCGCGCCCCTCCCGGACGGCGACACTGTGGACGTGCGCTTCCGGGCGGCGGGCGTGGCGTCCGGGCCGGGCTGGCGGGAGATCACCGCGCGGGGCGACCGTATGACGCTCACCGCCTCGGACGTGCCCGCCTCCTCACTGTCCCGCGAACTGACCCGGTACCCGGAGGAGTTGCTCTCCTCCCCTGCCGACACCAGGTCCGCGGCCCTGCGCGTCCGCCCCGGCGGGCCCGCCCTGACCGGGGAAGAGGCCGACGCTCCCGCCTCGGCCGTGCTGCCGCGCGGGGCGGACCGCTGGACGCGCGCCCTGGACGATCTCGTCGCCCGGCGCGATCTCACGGCGGGCTTCGCCGCGCTGGCCCTGCTGATCGCCGTAGGACTGGGCGCGATGCACGCGCTCGCGCCGGGCCACGGCAAGACCCTTATGGCCGCGACGGCCGCGGCGCGCGGGGGCAGGGCACGACTGCGCGACGTCCTGCCCATGGCCGCCTCGGTCACGGTCACCCACACCCTCGGTGTGGTCGCCCTGGGACTGCTGGTCACGGCCGGTTCCGCGGCGGCGCCCTCGGTGATCGCCTGGCTGGGCATCGCCAGCGGCGTCCTCGTCACCCTGGCCGGCGCCGGCCTCGTACGCCGCGCCCTGCGCAACCGCGGCCCCGCGCACGACCATGAACACCCGCACACCCACGACCACACGCACGACCACGAACACCCGCACCCGCACGGCCACATCGAGCACAGCCACGGCGGCCGCACCCACACCCATCCCACGGCCCCCACCCTGCGCGGCACGATCCTGCTCGGGTTCGCCGGAGGGCTGGTGCCCAGCCCGTCCGCCGTGGTGGTGCTGGTCGGCGCCGCCGCGCTCGGCCAGGCCTGGTTCGGGCTGCTGCTGGTCGTCGCCTACGGCGTCGGGCTGGCCCTGACCCTGACCGCGGCCGGGTACGCGGTCGTCAAGGCGGGCAGCGGCATGACCCGGCTGCTGGACCGGCGCCCCCGCTGGACGGCCGCGCCCTGGGCGGTGCTGGTGCGCCGCGGTGCGCCTCTCGGATCGGCGTTCGTCGTCCTGGCGCTGGGAGCCGGATTGGTGTTCAGGGGGGCGGCATCCGCGCTCGGCTGAGCTACTTTCATGAGGAAAGGGAGAATTCGCCCGGATGCCAAGGGGGGCGCCGTGTCCGAAGAACCGGGCAGTGAGCGGGTGATCGCGGGCCGGTACCGGCTGCTGTCGCCGCTGGGCGAGGGCGGTATGGGGACGGTGTGGCGGGCCCGCGACGAGGTGCTGCACCGCGAGGTCGCCGTCAAGGAGGTGCGCGCCCCGGCCGGGCTGCCGGCGTCCGACGTCGAGCGGCTGTACGCCCGGCTGGAGCGGGAGGCGTGGGCGGCGGCCCGGATCGCGGACCGCACCGTGGTGACGGTGTACGACGTGGCGACCGCGGACGGGCGTCCATGGATCGTCATGGAGCTGGTCCGGGGCCTCTCGCTCGCCGAGGTGCTGGAGGCGGAGGGTCCGCTGCCGCCGGCGCGGGCCGCGCACATCGGCGCGGAGGTGCTCACCGCGCTGCGGGCGGCGCACGGCGCCGGGGTGCTGCACCGGGATGTGAAACCCGCCAACGTCCTGATCGCGAACGACGGGCGGGTCGTGCTCACCGACTTCGGGATCGCCATGGTCGAGGGCAGCTCCGCGCTGACCATGACGGGGGAGGTCGTCGGATCGCCCGAATTCCTGGCGCCGGAGCGGGCGCTGGGACGCACGCCGGGGCCCGAGTCGGATCTGTGGTCGCTCGGCGTGCTGCTGTACGCGGCGGTCGAGGGCGCGTCGCCCTTCCGGCAGGACACCCCGCTCAGCACGCTGCGGGCAATCGTGGACGAGGAGCTGCCGCCGCCACGCCGGGCGGGTCCGCTCGCCCCGGTCATCGAGGGGCTGTTGCGCAAGGACCCGGCCGAGCGGCTGCCGGCCGAGCGGGCACAGGAGGAGCTGCGGATCATCGGCGCGGGGGGCACGCCCCGCGCGGACACGGCGCGTTCGGTGGCGTACGCGCCGACGGAGGCCGCGCTTCCGCGGCCGCACCCGGAGACACCCTCGCCCGCTCCCACGGCGAACGCCTCGACAGCGCCCACGGCGACCACCGCGGTCACCCGGTCGGGGCGTGACCGGCGCAGCGCCGTCGTCCTGATCGTGGGCGCGGTCGTGCTGGCCCTGGCGCTGGCCGGGATGACGTATGCGCTACTGAACCGCGGGGACGACGCTCCGGAGGCCAAGAACGGCGGCGCTGGGGCCAGTTCGTCCGCGCGGACCGGCGACGAGGACAAGGAGAGCGCAGGCGGGACGCCGCGGACGCAGGATCCGCCCCCGTCCCCCAGCGCGAGTGAGGACGATGACGAGGAGAAGGAGCAGCAGAGCACTCCCCCGCCGCAGACGGTGAAGGTGACGGTGACCGGCGAGCGCACGGAGTACTCCGGCGGCTGTCCGCCGCCGGGCGCACAGGCGCCCGCGTTCACGGCGACATTCACGGTGGGACGGCTGCCCGCCGAGGTGTCCTACCGCTGGGTCGCCGAGGACGGCTCGGTGGCCGATCCGGGCTGGCGGACCCTTTCGTTCGCCGAAGGGGGCGGGCGCTCGAAGCAGGACACGGTGACGGTGACGGCGTACTCGGAGAGCGGGACGTTCCGGAGCAGGATCGGTGTGGAGGTCCGGGAGCCGGTGCACACCACGTCCGGGACGGTGCCGTTCTCGGTGACGTGTGAGACGGAGACCCCGACGGGCGGGGCCTCCGCTTCTTCTTCCGGTCCGGACGGCGGCTCCTGACGGATCAGGCCGCGGCGTCGAGCACCGGCAGATAGCCGCCGGACTGGCCGGCCGCCTTCGGGTGGTACGAGTTGCCGATGTTCAACCAGTCCACGCTGTGCAGCCAGGAGTTGCCGGAGCAGATCTCGTGGCCCGTGAACGTGGTGCGGACGTCGCCGAAGGTGAAGCCGTGCGCCCGGGCGCGCTGGGCGATGGCGTTGTCGAGGTGGTCGGCGGCGTCGTTGATCGCCTTCCGCTTGGTCTCGGAGAGACCGACGCAGAAGGTGCCGAGCCGGTAGAAGCGGGGGTAGCCGAGCACCACGACATCGGCGTTCGGCGCCCGGGCGGAGATCGCCGAGTAGACGCTGTCGAGCCTGCCGGGCAGCGTCGAGTCGACGTACGCCCGCGCGGTGGCGATCCGGGAGAGGCAGGAGCTGTCGGACTGGATCACACAGGTCGTCATGACGTCGGCGAACCCTGCGTCGTTGCCACCGATGCTGATCGAGACCAGGCCGGTGGCGGTGGAGAGCGGGCCGAGCTGCCCGGAGAGAACATCACCCGTTCGGGCGCCCGAGCAGGCGGTGAAGGCGAAGGACGAGGGTGAGTTGGCGGCCGCCCAGAGGTAGGGGTAGGCCTTCGTGCTGCGCTTGCAGTCGCCGCTGGAGGAGATGTAGCTGCCGGCTCCGACACCGGAGGAGTAGGAGTCGCCGAGCGCCACATAGCCGCCGGGTGCGGCCTGTTGGTCCGCGTGGGCCGCCGTTGCCCCGGTGAGGGCGGTGGTGACGGCGAGGAGGAGTGAGCCAAGAAAGAGGACAAGTCGGGAACGTCTCATGGAACCTCCCTTTAGCAGGATCTCTGCCACAACCGTCGTACCAACTACGCGTGTTGACCGGAAGTGTCCATGCCAAAACTGTTGCTGATTCAATTCTGGACGGAATCTGTCCGCGGGGACTTTCGGCCCTTGACGCCCCCTACGGGGTGCGCCACTGTGAAGCCCGGCATCCGACGCTTCGGGGGGCAAAGTCGGCCATGCGCACACACAATCCGGGCAAGAGACATCTGTAACGGCATAACGCCAAATACGTGATGTGCCTCTCCAGGTCTTGCCATTCGGGTTCAATCGTCAATACCGTCATACATCTCACCCGCATCGGTCCGTCAGTACGCGGCTCCAGGGGAGGGCTCAGGACCGCGACGAACCGGCGCGGGGCGCGGTAGGGGGGTGCCGTGCTCGGTGACCGCAACAGTGACCGGGCCGTGCCGCGCGGTCGGCTGCCGTTTCCGTGGCCGGCCAGTTTTGCCAGCTCACCCTGCGTGCACGTCGGTTGCGTCCGTCGTGCCGTGGAGTGAGAACCCCCCTTTCGAACCGGACGAACAGCCGGGCCGCCCGAGGGGCGGGCGGTCCACCGGACGAGAGGGACCAGACTCATGAGCTCCGTACTGCAGTCGGCGGCCGCGGACCAGGATCCGCCGGTCGCCCGGAAATACCGGCCCGTCTCCACGCACCTGGCCATCGCGCCACCGGTGAGCGTGGTGATACCGGCCATGAACGAGGCGGAGAACCTGCCGTACGTCTTCAAGACGCTTCCCGACTGGATCCACGAAGTGGTCCTGGTCGACGGCAACTCCACCGACAACACCGTCGAGGTGGCACGCGAACTGTGGTCCGACGTGAAGGTGGTCGGACAGCGCGGCAAGGGCAAGGGGGACGCGCTGCGCTCCGGCTTCGAGGCCTGCACCGGCGACATCATCGTGATGGTCGACGCGGACGGCTCGGCGGACGGCAACGAAATCGTCAGCTATGTCTCCGCGCTGGTCTCCGGCGCGGACTTCGCCAAGGGGTCCCGCTTCGCCAACGGCGGCGGCACCGACGACATGACCTTCATCCGCAAACTCGGCAACCGGGTGCTGTGCGCCGTGGTCAACCACAAGTTCGGCGCGCGGTACACCGACCTCTGCTACGGCTACAACGCCTTCTGGCGGCACTGCCTGGACAAGATCGACCTCGACTGCACCGGCTTCGAGGTCGAGACCCTGATGAACATCCGGGTCGTCAAGGCGGGGCTGAAGGTGCAGGAGATCCCCAGCCACGAGTACCTGCGCATCCACGGCACCAGCAATCTGCGGGCGGTGCGCGACGGCTTCCGGGTGCTGCGGGTGATCCTCGGGGAGCGCTCCAACCGGCGGGCCCTGCGCCGCCGGCCGCACCGCTCGCCGCTGCTCGACACGGTCCGGGGGAAGGCGTCTTGAGCGATCCCGGAACCCCGGGCATCTCGGTCGTGATCTGTGCCTACACCGAGGACCGCTGGGCGGACGTCCTCGCGGCGGTCGCCTCGGTGCGGGCGCAGTCACGGCCGGCTCTGGAGACCCTGCTGGTCGTCGACCACAACCCGGCTCTCCTGGACCGCCTGGCCAAGGAGTACAAGGATCCCCCGGACGGCGCCGTCGTGCGGGTGCTCGCCAACGCGGGCCCCCGCGGCCTGTCCGCCGGCCGCAACACCGGTATCGCCGCCTCCCGCGGCGACGTCGTGGCCTTCCTCG
Source organism: Streptomyces sp. NPDC052079 (assembly GCF_040680275.1). Classification (NCBI taxonomy): domain Bacteria; kingdom Bacillati; phylum Actinomycetota; class Actinomycetes; order Kitasatosporales; family Streptomycetaceae; genus Streptomyces; species Streptomyces sp. NPDC052079. The sequence goes on along the minus strand of NZ_JBFAWL010000003.1, from coordinate 76,526 downwards.
ACGACGACGCCATGGCCGAACGCGACTGGCTGAAGCACTTCGCCGAGGGGTACGCCGACCCGCGCGTGATGGCGGTCGGCGGACGCACCGAGCCGGTCTGGGCGTCGGGCCGGCGTCCCAGCTGGTTCCCCGAGGAGTTCGACTGGGTGGTGGGCTGCAGCTACCGGGGCCTGCCGCGCGGACGGGCGCGGGTGCGCAACGTCCTGGGCGGCAACGCGTCCTTCCGGCGCGAGGCCTTCGACGCGGCAGGCGGCTTCGCCAGCGGCATCGGCCGCGACGGCAGCAAGCGCCCGCTGGGCGGGGAGGAGACGGAGCTGTGCATCCGCCTCAGTCGCGCCCGGCCCGACGCGGTCCTGCTGATCGACGACCGCGCGGTGATCCACCACCGGGTGCCCGCGGCCCGCGAGCGCTTCCGCTACTTTCGGACCCGGACCTACGCCGAGGGCCTGTCCAAGGCGCTGGTGGCCCGCAGCGTCGGCGCGGACAAGGGGCTCGAGTCCGAACGCCGGTACACCACACGCGTGCTGCCGGCCGGGGTGGTGCGGGGACTGCGCGACGCCCTGCTCGCCCGCCCGGGCGGCGCGGGCCGCGCGGGGGCGATCGTCGCCGGGGTGCTCACGGCGGCGGGCGGCTATCTGGTGGGGAGCGTGCGGGCCCGGCGGGGCGGGGTCACCTTCTCCGTGGTGGACGTCGGGGAGGGCGGTGGCCGTGACTGACGTACGCGTGCCGATCCTCATGTACCACGCGGTCGCGGACGACCCCGACGAGGCGACCCGCGCCCTGTCCGTCCCCCCCGGCGCGTTCGCCGAGCAGATGGCGGTCATCGCGGACCGGGGCCTCACTCCGCTCACCACCGCCGAACTGGCCGCCCGCTGGCGCTCGGGCCGCCCGCTGCCCGCGCGGCCGGTCCTGGTCACCTTCGACGACGGCTACGACGGCGTGCACCGCCACGCCCTGCCCGTGCTGGCCGGGCACGGCTTCCCGGCCACCCTGTTCGTCTCCACCGGCTGGCTCCAAGGGCCGCACGACACCGGCGGCGCGCCGGACATCATGCTCGACTGGGACCAGGTGCGGGAACTGGCCGCCGAGGGGGTGGAAATCGGCGGGCACAGTCACAGCCATCCGCAGCTCGACCAGCTCGACGAGGGCCGGCTGCGCTCCGAGTTGATCCTCTGCAAGGAGATCGTCTCGGACCAGCTGGGGTCCGTACCCGTGTCGTTCGCGTATCCCTACGGCTACTCCAGCCGCCGGGTGCGCGAGGCGGTGCGGGAGGCGGGGTACGCCCAGGCACTCGCCGTCGGCAACGGCCTCGCCCGGCGCGCCCAGGGGCCGTACGCCCTGCGGCGCGTGACGGTGCGCAGGTCCACGTCCGCCGCCGAGTTCGAACGGCTGGTCGAGGGGCGGGCCGTCGCCCGCACCTTCGCCCGGGACCGCGCGCTGACCAAGGGGTACGCGATGGTGCGCCGCACCCGGCGGGCGGGACGGCTGCTCCGCCGTCCGCCGGACCGAACGGGCCGGGCGGTACCGGAATGACCAGCCGCGCGGAGCGCGGAAATCGGGTGCACGCGGCGCCGCCGTGACCGATCATGGCGGCATGTCCGCGCAACCGCACGACGCACTGCCGATCCGGCTCAACGTGGACGACAGCGACTCCCCGTCCGATGTCGTCGACGCGCTGTTCCTCGGCCGCTTCGCGACGGGCGAGCAGCCGTACTCGCACGCCGTCAACATCGACCGCGTACGCTCCGGCGCGACCCTGCTGCCCGCGAACGCGCGGGTGCTGCGGCTGGCGAAGGACGACGACCGCAGCTCCACGCTCGCCGAGGGCGACGGCTGGACCCTGCTGGTCTCCCGCTGGAACCGGGGCGCCGACGTCACGGTCACCGCGACCAGCTCCGACCTCGCCGCGAAGATCCTGGACGAGGCCACCGACGGCGCCGCGGACGAGCCCGAACCCCAGCCGGAGCACGTCACCATGGGCTTCTGGTACGTCTCCCCGCGCCGCGGCCCGCACCGCACCACCCAGGCGGATCTCGGCGGGCACATGGGAAGAGATCCGGCCCAACTACACCGCGCCGGTGGCGGACGCCATGGACCGCCTGATGAAGACGACCCCCGAGGACATCTCGGGCCGGCTGCTCCTGCTGCACGGCCCGCCGGGCACCGGCAAGACCTCCGCCCTGCGCACACTGGCCCGGTCCTGGCGGGACTGGTGCCAGGTGGACTGCGTCCTGGATCCGGAGCGGCTCTTCTCCGACGTCGGCTATCTGATGGACATCGCGATCGGCGAGGAGGACGCGGCGGGCAAGGGCCGCTGGCGGCTGCTGCTCCTCGAGGACTGCGACGAGCTGATCCGCGGCGAGGCCAAGCACACGGCCGGCCAGGCACTGTCCCGGCTGCTGAACCTGACGGACGGTCTGCTGGGCCAGGGGCGCAACGTGCTGGTCGGCGTCACCACCAACGAGGACCTGGAACGCCTCCACCCGGCGGTGGTCCGCCCCGGCCGCTGCCTCGCCCGGATCGAGGTGGGCCAGCTGACCCGTGCGGAGGCGGTGAACTGGCTGGGCGCCGAGGACGGCGTCGGCCGCCACGGGGCGAGCCTGGCCGAGCTGTACGCACTGCGCCGGGGCACCTCCCCGACGGCCCTGCCCGAACCCCGGGGTGACAAGGACGCGGGCCTGTACCTGTAGGTGCTTTGATGGTCGTATGACCTTGTTTGTCGGGACGTCGGGGTGGCAGTACAAGGACTGGCGCGGGGTGCTGTACCCGGCCGAGCTTCCGGTGCAGCACTGGCTGGAGGAGTACGCGGCGCACTTCCCCACCGTCGAGATCAACAACGCCTTCTACCGGCTGCCGTCCCGGGAGACCTTCGAGAACTGGCGGGAGCGCACCCCGCCGGGCTTCGTCGTCGCGGTCAAGGCGAGCCGCTACCTGACGCACATCAAACGGCTGCGCGACCCCGAGGAGCCGGTGGAACGTCTGATGAGCCGGGCCGCCGGACTGGGCGACCGGCTCGGCCCGGTCCTCCTCCAGCTCCCGCCCACGCTCCAGGCCGACCCCACGCTGCTGGACACCTGTCTGCGCTGTTTCCCCGCGTCGACCCGGGTGGCGGTCGAGCCGCGCCATCAGTCCTGGTGGACGCCCGAGATACGCGCCGTACTGGAGTCCCGGGGCGCCGCCCTGTGCTGGGCCGACGTACAGGCCCGCCCCGTGACGCCCCTGTGGCGCACGGCCGACTGGGGCTACGTCCGCTTCCACCAGGGCCGCGCCCACCCCTGGCCCCGCTACGGCACCCAGTCCCTGCGCACCTGGCTGGACCGCATAGCGACCACATGGTCCCCACACGACAACATCTACGCGTACTTCAACAACGACCCCAACGCAGCAGCAGTAACCGACGCCCAAACCTTCACACAACTAGCCCAAACAGCAGGCCTCCCCCTGTACAGCCCACGCTCAGGAACGCGTCCGTAGAGGCGCGGGAAACTGCGCGACCAGCCCCAACGCGGGGGTCGACCTATACAGCCCACGCTCAGGAACACACCCCCAGGGGCGCGGGGAACTGCGCGACCAGCCACAACGCACCCGCAGCCGGGCTCGAATCCCAGCCGCAACGGCGCTGACCCGCAAAGCCCCGACAGGGAACCCGTGCTCACCCATAAGCCGCACGCAGTGCATCCCCCACGGCAGCCGTCGCCTCCTCCTCCGAGCACCCCAGCCGCCGCGCCCTCGCGGCATAGGCCTGCGCCGCAGAGGCCAGCTCCCGCTCCACCGCAGAGCCCGCAGCAGCGACCACCGTCCCGTTGCGCCCCCGCGTCTCGATCACCCCATCCGCCTCCAGCGCCCGATAGGCCTTGGCCACCGTGTTCGCGGCCAGCCCCAACGTCTCGGCCAGCCCCCGCACCGTCGGCAGCCGGTAGCCCACCGGCAGCACTCCCGACCGGGCCTGCTCGCAAATCTGGGCCCTTATCTGCTCGTACGGCGGTACGCCGTCGTCGATCCGGATCTTCAAGGTCACGCCCCGATTGTCCCGCACCCACCCTGCGCACCGCACCCGCCCTCCATCCCGCACCCCCCGGAAAATAGGAGGCAAGCCGCGCGCGTCCCCCGTAGCGTGCGCCCCCATGACAGTGACCGTCCGCGATCTGCGCTCCGACGCGCGCGCCGACCTGGAGGGCTTCGCCCGGGTCCGGCACGCCGCGCTGCCGTTCATCCTCGTCACCCCGGACTCCCTGGCCCACGAACTGGCGCACATGCACCCCGCCGCCCGCTACCGCCCCCTCGTGGCCGTGGCCGACGGCGAGGTGATCGGCACGGCGCAGGTGCACCTGGCGCACGAGAGTTCCGAGCCGGGCCAGGGCAACGTCAACGTGTACGTCCATCCCCGGCACACGCGCCGGGGCGCCGGAACGCTGCTCGTGCGCGCCGCCGAGGAGCATCTGGCCGCGCACGGGGCGACGAGGCTGCTGGCCTGGGTGCTGGACGAGCCGGGCCACCGCGCCTTCGCGGAGCGGCACGGGTACCGGGCGAGCCGCTCCGCCCACTTCCTCCGCCTGGACCTGGCGCACGGCACCCTGCCCCCGCTCCAGGACCCGCCGCCGGGCGTGGAGCTGCGCCGGGCCTCGGACTTCGCCGGTGACCCGCGCCCGCTGTTCGAGCTGGACGCGGAGACCATGGCGGACGAGCCGAGCGATGTGGACACCGCGTTCACCGACTACGAGGCGTGGCTGGCACAGACCTGGCGGCATCCGATGTTCAGCCCCGAGCTGACCACGGTGGCGCTGGTGGACGGCCGCCCCGCCGCCTTCTCCGCGGCCCGCACGGACGGCGGCACCCGGTACGCCACGCTCATGACCGGTACCGCCCGCGCCCACCGCGGGCGGGGTCTGGCCAAGCTCGCCAAGAACGACTCGCTGCATCGCGCCCGTGCGGCCGGGTACACGGAGGCGTTCACGGGCAACGACACCGGGAACGGGCCGATGATCGCGATCAACAAGTGGTTCGGGTACGAGATCTGCGGGACGGAGGTGCGGTATGTCCGCGAGCTCGGCTGACGGACCGCAGCGGGTGGAGGTCGTCCTCGTCAAGGCGGGGCGGATGAAGATCCGCTACCCGGCCGAGCTGCTCGCCGACGACGGCACGCGCGTCAGCGTGCGCGCCCCCTGGGCGGGGGACGGCGTGCGTGACTTCGGCTTCGTGTGCTTCGAGCCCGGTGACGTCTTCACGGAGCACTACTGGCGCGACCGGTGGTACTCCGTGAAGGAGGTCCGAACCGCCGAGGGCGCCCTCAAGGGCCACTACTGCGACATCACCCGCCCCGCGGAGCTCTCCGGCGGCCGGCTGGTCGTCGAGGACCTCGACCTGGACCTGTGGGTCTCCGCGGACGGCACGGACGTACGGCGGCTCGACGAGGACGAGTTCGCGGCGAGCGGTCTGCTCACCAGGGATCCCGAGGCGGCGGCCGCCGCGGTGGCCGCCCTCGACGAGCTGGACGCCCGGGCCCGCGAGGGCGGATTCGGGGCACTGCTCGCCTGAGGGGTTCTCGGATCAGTCCGGAACCGCGACCACCGCGTAGCGCTCGTCGTCCACGTCGCGGCCCCACAGCGTCCGGTCCCCCGACAGCCGCTCCACCCGCAGCCGCCCGGACATCGGGGCGAGGAGGGCGGTGAGCGTGTCCGCCGGTATGCCGACCGGGCTCACCGTCCCCCACACGCCCTCGACCAGTACCAGCCGCCCGCCCGGCCGCAGCAGGTCCCGCCAGTGTCGCAGCGCCCGCTGCGGCTCGGGCAGCGTCCAGAGCACATGCCGGACCAGGACGGCGTCGTAGCGCTCCTCGCCGACCGGCGGTGCCGCCGCGTCACCGACGAGGAACACCGCGTCGCGTCCGGCGAGCTTCTCCCGGGCGAGCGCCACCATCGCCGGGGAGCTGTCGACCCCGGTGATCCGGTGCCCCTGCTCGGCCGCGAGGAGCGACAGGCTGCCGGTGCCGCAGCCCAGGTCGAGGACATCGCCGGTCCGCGCGGGCAGCCAGTCCCGCAACCGTCCGGCCCAGGCCGCGCGCACCTCCGGGTCGCGCAGCCCGTGGTCGGGCTCCTCGTCGAAGGCGGCGGCCCGCGCATCCCAGTCGGTACCGTCCGTGCCCGCCCCGTCACTGTCATACGTGGTCATGGCCCCAGAGTGACACCTGCCACTGACAATCGATTCGTGACTGCCGCCACAGACAGAACAGAACCGATGAGGAACTCTCCCCCGAAAGGTCTACCTCCGTGAGAACACGGAACCCGGTGGACCCTGAAGGAGGCAGCCATGCGCCGCATCACCGTGCAGAAGCCCCCGAGGAAGACGGACACCCGCCAGGTCCGCGAGGAGGCCGACGAGCGTCTCGGGGGACGACCCGAGGTCCGCAAGGACATCGCCCGCACCTGGTGGCCCGACTACTGAACCCAACGCCCTCGCGGCACGGGGCTCAGTCCAGCCGCTTGCGGTAGTGGATCCGGTCGTAGGGCCCGGTGACCCTGCGTTCCACCGCCTCGTAGCCGAACTTCGGATAGATCTGCTGGTTCTCCCACATCATGGCGTTCGTGTAGAGCCTGATCTCCGGCAGTCCGAGCGCACGCGCGTGTGTGTCCACGAACTCCAGCAGCAGCCGCCCCAGCCCGGTGCCGTGCGCATCGGGGCGGACGGCGATGATGTCCAGGTAGAGGTGGTCCTCGCGCGGCTCGACCACGACGAGACCGGCAACCCGCGCGGTGCCCGCCGCTCCGTGCGGCTCCTCGGCCACGAACACCCTGCCCGCGGCCACGTTCGCCGCGTGGTCCGCCTCCATGGGCACCGGCACCACCCCGATGCGCGCGATATAGGGCCGGAAGGCGGCGTCGATCACGGCCTTCACCTCGGGGACGTCGGTGGCGACCGCCGGGCGGATCCGCTGGTTCGTCATGCCGCGCACGGTACCTACCTGATCCCAGCCTGAGCACTCCCTTAACGCGGCCATAAGGATCTCTCTCAGGGGCCTTCGCCGGGCGTTTTCGCGGTTCCTTGCGGCTAGCTTCTGAGCCACCCCCACGGGATGCCCCCCACAGGATCCAGAGATCGCCCTTTCGAGGAGTTGCTGCCCCATGTCCGCACGCCGCAAGGCCGCTGTCGCCGCCGTCGGTCTCGTCCCGCTCGCCCTGACCGGGCTGCCCGCCGCACCGGCGTCCGCACACGGTTCGGTGGGAGACCCGGTCAGCCGCGTCGCCCAGTGCTACGCCGAGGGCCCGGAGAGCCCCAGATCCGCGGCGTGCAAAGCGGCGGTCGCGGCCGGCGGCACCCAGGCGCTGTACGACTGGAACGGCATCCGCATCGGTGACGCGGGCGGGCGCCACCAGGAGCTCATCCCCGACGGCAAGCTGTGCAGCGCCGGCAACGAGGCGTTCAAGGGTCTCGATCTGGCCCGTGCCGACTGGCCCGCGACGAGCGTCAACAGCGGCTCGTACACCTTCAAGTACCGCGTGACGGCCCCGCACAAGGGGACCTTCAAGGTGTACATCACCAAGCCCGGCTACGACCCGTCGCAGCCGCTGGCCTGGGACAACCTGGACCTGGCGCATCCGGTGGCGACCTCCACCGACCCGGCGGCGTCGGGCGGTTTCTACACCTTCGGCGGCACCCTGCCCGAGCGCTCCGGCAAGCAGCTGCTGTACGCGGTCTGGCAGCGGTCGGACAGCCCGGAGGCGTTCTACTCCTGCTCGGACGTCACCTTCGGGGGCGGCTCGCAGGCGGGGGGCGACTCCCAAGCGGAGGGTGGCAAGGCGGATGACGGTGAGGCGGGCGGAGGTGAGGCCTCCGGTTCGGGCGACACGCCGAAGGAGGCGCCCGCCCCGGCGCCGACGGCCTCCGCTCCGTCCGAGGAGCAGATCAAGGACGGTGCCGACAAGTCGACCGTCGAGAACCACGGGCACGGTGACGACGACCCCAGCACCTCGGCGGAGCCGGCCGCGGCGGGCGACGGCACCGGCACGGACGCCGGGACCGCGAACCGGCCCAAGGCGGCCGGGGCCGCGGAGAACCTCGCGGAGACCGGCGGTGACGCCGGCACTCCGTATCTGATGATCGGCGGCGCCGCGGCGCTGGCGCTCGGCTCGGCGGCGCTGTTCGCCTCCGCGCGGCGGCGCACGGCGACCGGGCGGCAGGGCCGCTGACCCGACTCGGGGCCCTGTCCGGCGGCTCAGGCCGGACAGGGCCCCGCGCCATGCGCCACGGCCTACACGTGTCAGCCGCGGCCTACACGTGTCAGCCGCGGCCTACACGTGTCAGTGGAACACCGAGGCGCAGGTGGTGCGTTTGGCGTGGGCCGGGTCGAGGGCGTTGGCCACCTCGTGGAAGGCGATCCGGTCGAACAGTCCGATCGCCAGGTGCTCGGACAGGTCGATCGGACAGAGGTCCTGGAGCAGCACGTTGCGCACGTTCGGCCCGGACAGATAGGCGCTGCGGTACGGGGTGACGACCTGGTCGTAGCGGGTGGCGATGACGGTGTAGCGGACTCCGGGCACCGTGTCGCCGCCCGCGTTGAGCTTGGTGAGGAAGGCGGATCCGGCGATCTGGTCGGCGAGGGCGGGGGTGGTCTTGCTCAGCAGGTCCTCGGCCCCGGGGAAGAACGGCAGCAGCTTGGTGAGGCCGTTGAGTGTGGTGCCGTGGTTGCTGGGCGCGATGCCGACGAGGGCGTTCACCTCGTCCGCTCCGCCGAGGAACTTGACGTAGTAGCGCGGCATCATGCCGCCCTGGGAGTGGCCGACGATGTCGGCCTCCGCGGCGCCGGTCGCGGCGAGCACGTCGTCGACGTAGGCGTCGAGTTGTTCGGCGGACTTCTCGACGGGCCCGAGGCCGTGGAAGAAGGGGACGCCGGGGAGCTGCCCGTAGTCGAGGGAGAAGACGCAGTAGCCGCGGTGCTTCAGATAGGGCGCGAGGCCCAGCCAGTTGTCGACGGAGTTGCCGAGGGTGCCGTGGACCAGGACGACGGGGCGGGGGTGGGCGGCGGAGGGCTTGCACGACCAGTCGTTCCAGCCCGAGCGGGGCGCGTTGGCGGCCTGAGCGCTCGACGCGGCGGGGAGGGTGACGGCGGCGGCCAGCAGGAGTGCGGCCAGGGGTCTGATCACTCGCTTCCAGGGCAGCATCGCGTGATCTCCTTGCGGAAGAGGGGAAGGGTGGGGTCCTACGCCCTGTGATCCGGATCACGAGGATGCTGTTCACTCGTCAAGTTACGGGTGAGTAGTAAAAGGGGGAAGTTACGGGTCGGTAAAAACTTCCAGCGTTAGCCTGCGGTCGCCGGTCGGCAACTGATATGACGTCACCAAGTGGGGCGAATCGGCCCATTGGGCGCGATGCGCAGCAACGTCTCCGCCAAGGCGCGCAGTTCCGCCTCTCCCAGGGCCGCGCCCCAGGTCCGTACGGCCTCCGCCGCCGCCTCCTCGGCCGCCCGGGTGCAGGCCCACCCCGACTCGGTGAGGACGACCAGCCGGGCGCGCGCGTCCTCGGGGTGCGGGCGACGCTCGGCGTGTCCCTTGCGCACCAACTCGTCGACGAGCTGGCTCGCGGCCTGCTTGGTCACCCCGAGATGAACCGCGAGATCGGTGACCGTCGCACCGTCCGGGGCGAGACGGGCGAAAGCGAAACCGTGCACGGGCCGCATTCCTTCGAACCCACGGGCGACCACGCCGTCGTGAATGCGCCGGGTGAGCTCTCCGGCGACGGCGAGCAGGGCGGCGGACAGGGCCATGGCCTCGGAGTTCTGCACGGAGGCATTGAAGCACCTTGACGAAGTGGTCAAGATACTTGACCATCTAGTCAAGCGCCTTGACCAGTTTCTCCTCGGAGGCCACCGCCATGCCCGTAGTCCGCCCGTCCGAAGCCGTCGTCCACGAGATGCACGGCGCCCGCTTCGTCGCGTACGCCACCCCGTCGACCGGCAGCAGGGAACTGTGCGCCTGGCGGGGTGAGATCCCCGCCGGCACCCGCGCGCCCGCGCACACCGTCAGCCGGGAGGAGATCTTCCATCTGCTCGCCGGCGAGCTGCTGATCACCCTCGACGGCACCGTCCACCGGATCACCGCGGGCGACACAGTGATCGTCAACCGCGGTGCGACCCTCGCCGTCGAGAACCCGGCCGCGGAGGCCGCGGTCTCCTGGGTCACCACGTCCCACGGTCTGGAGGCGACCCTGGCCGACGGCACGCGCATCATGCCGCCGTGGGCCAACTGAGGCCACCGGGACCGGGGCCTATGCGGCCAGCGAGCCCGGCATCACCGCGCGGGGGCCGAATTTCGCCCGCGCCCGGTCCGCGACCTCCTCGAGCCTGCGCAGCTTCTCGTCCACCGGGTCGAAGGTGAGCTGGTGGGAGGCCTGCTCGGCGGGGTCGAGGCCTTCCGCGCGGAGCGCGATCGCGCGCACCCGGGCGCGTTGCAGACCGAGCGCCTCGTACAGGCCGTACGCCGCCTCGGTGAGCGCGGCGGAGTGTGCGGTCGGCTCGGCGAGCGTGCGGGTGCGGGTGGTGGTGGACCTGTCGGCGTAGCGCACGGTGAGGGTGAGGCTCCGGCAGACCTTGTCGAGGGCGCGCAGCCGGGCCCCCAGTTCCCCGGCGGCCGAGAGCAGGGCGCGGCGGTGCCGGCCGGGGTCCAGTTCGTCGCGGGTGAAGGGGCGTTCGGTGGCCAGGGACCGGGAGACCTCGTTGGGGACGACCCGGCCCCGGTCGATGCCGTTCGCCTTCTCGTGCAGTTCGCGCCCGGCCCTGGCGCCCACCAGCCGCTGGAGCGTGGACAGCGGTGCGGCGGCGACCCGGCCGAGGGTGTCGAGGCCGTACTCGCACAGGGTGCGGGCGGTCCTGGTGCCGACCCCGGGCAGCGCGACGACGGGCCTGTCGGCGAGGAACTCGCGCACCTCGTCCTCGGCCACCGCGCGGGTCAGCCCCGGCCGGGCGTCCGCCAGGGCCATGCGGGCCAGCATCGGGCCGGGCCCGGCGCCGATCACGCAGTCGACGCCGTGCAGGGCGAGGGCACGGACGCGGATCACCGAGGCCAGTTCCAGGGCGGTGCGCCCGAAGTACCGTTCGGCGCCGCGCAGATCGGCCAGGGCCCCGTCGGGGGGCATCGCCTGCACCACGGGGGTGAACTCCTCCAGCAGGCCGAGCAGCCCCGGCAGGGCGGCCTCATGCATCGGAGGCAGCTGGAAACGTACGCAGAGAATGGTCATCCCGCACTCCCCGGACTCTGGTGCCACAACTTCCTTCCCACCGCGGGCCCTTCACCCGCGGGGCGCAGATCGGCCCAGGGGTGCATCTCGTACCCCGTGGGCATGCGGATCGTCCTGTCCTCCATCGGGTCCTGTGCCGCGGAACCGGCCGGCGCAGGCCGCCCGTCCGAACCGGCGAGCCGCCTGCGGGCCGGGCCGTCCCCGGGATCGCCGCCCCGGCTTCCGTCCGTCCCGGCCAGCCGGGCCGCGACGCCCTCCAGCCCCTCCTCCCGGCGCACTTCCAGCAGGTCGGCGAGGTTCCACGCGGCGGAGCCGACCACGCTGAGACTGCGCGGGCCGCGGCGCTGCACCACCCCGCGCACCAGCAGCAGCCAGGAGTGGAAGACGGTATGGGCGCAGGCGTCGTGGGAGTCGTCGAAGAAGGCGAGGTCGACCAGGCCGGTGCCGTCGTCCAGGGTGGAGAAGATGACCCGCTTGCCGGAGCGGATGGGCGGGGTCTGGGTGGCCGCCTTGGCCCCCGCGACCAGCACGGTGTCCCCGTGCCGTGCCTCGCGCAGCCGCCGCGCGGAGACCACGCCCAGCTCCTCGAGGAAGGCGCCGTGGTCGTCCATCAGATGGCGCGAGGCGTCCATGGACAGCACGCCCAGCTCGGCGCTGAGCTTCTCCGACGGGGTGAGGTCGGGCAGCCCGGCCGGGGCGGTCCCCCGGCCGCCGGACAGCGGGAGCTGTTCTCCGCGGCCGCCCCGGGCGCCCCGGTGCAGTTCGGTCAGGTGCAGTTGCAGATCGCGCCGGTTGGCGCCGAACGCGTCCAGTGCGCCGACCTGGGCGAGGCGTCCGGCGATCGGACGGCTGGGGCGGGCCCGTTCCCAGAAGTCGAGCAGTGAGGCGTAGGGCTGCCCGTCGGCGACCCGGGCGGCCTCGGCCTCGCTGATGCCGTGCACGTCGGAAAGGGCCAGCCGGAGTCCCCACACCTTCTTCGCCCCTTCGGGGCCAGAACCTTGGGGTTCAGACGAACCTCGGGGATCAGGTGAATCTGAATCAGACACCAGTTCGATCCTGTGTGCGACCCCCGACTTGTTCACGTCCAACGGCAGGACCGGAACCCCCCGCCGCCGCGCGTCCGCCAGCAGCAGCCGCTTCGGATACATCCCGGGGTCGTGGGTGAGCAGCCCCGCGTAGAAGGCCGCCGGGTGGTGCGCCTTCAGCCACGCCGACTGGTACGTCGGCACGGCGAAGGCGACCGCGTGCGCCTTGCAGAAGCCGTAGGACCCGAAGGCCTCGACGATCTCCCAGGTGCGATGAATCGTTTCTGCGTCATAGCCGCGGGCCGCCGCGTGCTGCGCGAACCAGACCTTGATCCGCCCCTGCGACTCCGGGTCGGACAGCCCGCGCCGCACCCGGTCCGCCTCGCCGCGCCCGCAGCCGGTCATGATCGACACGATGTCGATGACCTGCTCGTGGAAGACGACGACCCCGTACGTCCCCTTCAGCGACTCCTCCAGGTCCGGGTGCGGACAGCGCACCGGCGCCCGTCCGTGCCGCGCCTCGATGAACGGGCGCACCATGTCGGCGGCGACCGGACCGGGCCGGAAGAGGGAGATGTCGACGACCAGGTCGTGAAAGGTGGCCGGCTGGAGCCGCCCGACCAGGTCCCGCTGGCCGGGGGACTCGATCTGGAAGCAGCCGAGCGTCTCGGTGGACCGGATCAGCCCGTACGTCGCCGGGTCGCCCTCCGGCACCGCGTCCAGGTCGATCCGCTCCCCCGACGCCCGCTCCACCTCGGTGACGGCGTGCGCCATCGCCGACTGCATCCGCACGCCCAGCACGTCGAGCTTGAGCAGTCCGAGGTCCTCCACGTCGTCCTTGTCGAACTGTGCCATGGGGAAGCCCTCGCCGCTGGTCGGCATGACCGGCGTACGGGTCAGCAGGGAGGCGTCGGACAGCAGCACTCCGCAGGGGTGCATGGCGATGCCGCGCGGGAGCCCGTCCAGGGCCTCGACCAGCTCCCACAGCCTGCCGTACTTCTCCTTCTCCCCCGCCAGTTCCCGCAGTTCGGGCAGCTCTTCGAGCGCCGCGCGGGCGTCGCGGGCGCGGATGTGCGGGAAGGACTTGGCGACGCGGTCGATCTCGGCCGGGTCCATGGACAGCGCCGCGCCGACGTCACGGATGGCGTGGCGCACCCGGTAGGTCTCCGGCATGGCGACCGTGGCGACCCGTTCGGTGCCGAACCGGTCGATGATCGCGCGGTAGACCTCCAGACGCCGCGCGGACTCCACGTCGATGTCGATGTCGGGCAGCACGACCCGCTCCTTGGACAGGAAGCGCTCCATCAGCAGCCCGTGCTCGACCGGGTCGGCGTGCGCGATGCCGAGAAGGTGGTTGACCAGGGAGCCGGCGCCGGAGCCGCGTGCGGCCACCCGGATGCCCATGTTCCGTACGTCGTCGACGACCTGGGCGACGGTCAGGAAGTAGGAGGCGAAGCCGTGGTGGGCGATGATGTCCAGCTCGTAGTGCATCCGCTCCCAGTACTCCCGGCGGCCGGCGTAGCCGCGCAGCACCATGCCCGCCGCCGCCCGGGAGGCCAGGGCCCGCTGGGCGGTGCGGCGGCCGGCGCCGACGAGATGCGGTTCGGGGAAGTGGACGCTGCCCATGCCGAGGTCGTCCTCGGGGTCGACCAGGCACTCGGCGGCCGTGGCCTGGGTCTGCTCCAGCAGCCGCAGGGCTGCCTCGCGCCGGAAGCCCGCGGCCTCCACGACCCGCTCGGCCGTCTCCAGCATGGCGCCCTGGTCCTTGAGCCAGGCCTCACCGGAGTCCAGCCCCTTGGCCGGGTCGACGGGGACCAGCCGGCGCGCGGCGTCCAGCACGTCGGCGACCGGGCCGAGACCGGGGTCGGCGTAGCGGACGGCGTTGCTGAGGACGGGCCGGACGTGGTGCTCGGCGGCGAAGCCGAGGGTGCGGGCGGCCAGCCGCAGGGAGCCGGGCCCCGTGCCCTCGCGTCCGTGCCAGACGGCCTCCAGGCGCAGGGCGTCGCCGTAGACCTCCCGCCAGGGGGCGAGCAGCCGGGCGGCGCGGTCGGGGCGGCCCGCGGCGAGGGCCCGGCCGACGTCGGAGTCGGGGCCGAGCAGCACGGTCAGGCCGTCGGCGTGGTTGTCCTCCCAGGACAGCAGCGGGAGCCCCTCATGGGTGTGGGCGGCGGAGACCAGACGGCACAGATCGGCCCAGCCGCGGGCGCCGTCCCGGGCGAGGAAGGTGACGCGCGGTGTCGACTCGTCGATAAAGGCACCGCCGCGCACCGGGGTGCGGCGCCTCTCCGTCCGGCGTACGGACTCGTCGCCCTCCGGGGTCACGGGTGCCGCCACCGCCAGTTCCGCGCCGAACAGCGGGCGGACGCCCGCCTTCGCGCAGGCCTTGGCGAAGCGGACGGACCCGGCGAGGGTGTCGCGGTCGGTGAGGGCGAGGGCGTCCATGCCCCGCTCCGAGGCACGCTCGGCCAGCCGCTCCGGATGGGAGGCGCCGTAGCGCAGGGAGAACCCGGAGACGGTGTGCAGATGCGTGAAACCCGGCACGTTCACCTCCCGCACTCGTGAGCCCCGACCGACTCTCGAACAACTGTTCCCAGCTACCTCACCCCCACCATAGACCAATTCTCGAATGCATGTGCGACAACCATTCGCCCCCTCCCCACCTGCACAAACGTCCACTCCCCCGCACCGCAGGACCATGACACAGAGCGCCGACACCGGCACTCGCCCCGACTCGTTCCTCGACGAGACCCGGGCCGCCGACACGCCCCGGGCCACCCTGCCCGCCCTCGGCGTGATCGCGCTCCAGCTGCTCTTCATCGCCTCCTACATGGGGAGCCCTGCACCACCCGAAGCTGCGGGACGCGCTCTTCGGGGTCGTCGCGCCCCCGGCCACGGCCGAGCGGACCGTGACCGGGCTGGAGCAGCTGCCCGGCTCACCCCTGGACCCGCGGCCGGTGCCCGACGCGGCCACCGCCCGCGAGCAGCTCGGGAACCGGGACCTCGACGGCGCGTTGGTCGTCGACCCCGGCGGGACCACCGACACCCTGCTCGGCGGACTCGGCGGTGCCCTCATCGCCGGACTGGCGCTGGACACGTTGCCGGGCGGGCCTGCGGCCCTGTTGGGGCCGGCGCGCTGATCACCTTCGCCGTGGGGGCCGCCACGCTCGCCCTGCAGGCCTTTTCGGGGTCGTCGGCATCGGGGTGGCGATCCTGCTCGTGGTGATCCTGGGCAACCCGAGCGCGGGCGGCGCACTGCCGCGTCCCCTGCTCCCGCCGTTCTGGGTGGCCGGCCGTCGGACCGGCGCTGCCACCGGGTGCGGGCACCTGGGCGGCCCGCTCGAGCGCGTACTTCGGGGGCAGCGGCATGACCGCCGTGCTGCTGGTCCTGTCGGCGTGGGGCCCTGGCGGGGACGGCTCTCACCCTGCTGATGGCGGCACTGCGGCGGAAACGGACAGGCGCGGACCCGCGGCCGGCGCTCGCCCCGTAGGTCCTGTCGTCACCCCCGTGCACGGTGACGCAGACGTCCCGCCCCTCCGTGGCGGAGGAGCGGGACGTGATGACGAGTGCGATCAGCCGATCTGCGTACCGGTGGCCGACAGGGCCTCCGTCACCGACTGGAAGAAGGTCGTGCCGCCGGAGGAGCAGTCGCCGCTGCCGCCGGAGGTGAGGCCGACCGCCTTGTCGCCCGAGAAGAGCGAGCCGCCGCTGTCGCCGGGCTCCGCGCACACGTTGGTCTGGATCAGACCGTTGACGATGTCGCCGTTGCCGTAGTTCACGGTGGCGTCCAAACCGGTGACCGTGCCGGAGTGCACCTGGGTCGTGGAGCCGCTGCGGGTGACCTGCATGCCGACGGTGGCCTCGGCGGCGCCGGAGATCGCCTGCGTGGAGCCGTTGTAGAGGTTCACCTCGCTCGGGCGGTCCACGTCGGCGGTGTACTTGACCAGGCCGTAGTCGTCGCCGGGGAAGCTGGACGCCGCGTTCTCACCGATCACGTTGCCGGAGGAGTCCGACCAGGTGGAGATGCCCTCGGTGCAGTGTCCGGCGGTGAGGAAGTGCGGCTCGCCGCCCTTGGTCACGTTGAAGCCGAGCGAGCAGCGCCCGCCGTTGCCGGTGATGGCGTCGCCGCCCGCGATGAAGGGCTTGTACTCCCCCTTGGTGCGCTGGAGTTCGGCCTTGGCGCCGAGGGAGTCGACGACCTTCGTCAGCTCGGCCCACTCGGTCTCGGAGACGGTGCGGTCCGCGGTGACGACGACCTTGTTGGTGGTCGGGTCGGTCACCCAGGAGGTCCCCGGGATGGTGGCGTCCTGCTTGAGGGTGGCGCGCGCGCTCTTCAGTTCGGCGAGGGAGTTCGCCACGACTCTCGCCTTGGCACCGGCCGACTCGACGGTCTCGGCGGCGGCCTCGTCGAGCACGTTCACCACGAGGGACTTGCCCTTCGCGTCGTAGTACGTTCCCGCCGCGTCCGCGCCCAGGTCCTGGGCGAGCGTCGAGGCGAGCTTTCCGGCCGCTCCGACCGAGAGGGTCCGGGGCGTGGGGTCCGCCGGGACCTCACCGGCGTTCGCAGTCTGGAAGGTGACCGCGCCCGCGGCCAGTGCGGCGATGCCCGCACCCGCCATGACCGCACGTCGCCTGGGTATGCGTCGGTGCTTCAACTCACGTCCTCCTGTGGGGGACGGCCCGGGAGGTTGTGGGGACCTCACCGGACCGGAAGGCGTACGGCCACGGGGTCGGCGCACAGCAAAAAGCCACACCCGTGCCGGTAGAACGGCGCCTACTCTTCCGAACCCCACAGGGAGCACACAAGGTCGACTTCAGGACGCGCGTACGACAACGGCCGTGCGCCCCCTATGTCCTGACAGGTCATGGCACGCAGACCGGTTCACACTGCAAACGTTACGAGGGGGTAACCGGCGGTACAGGCCCCGGAATCCGCGCTTGGCCGGAAATCGCCCCTCCGTGGTCCGGTTCCCCACGGGGCGTGTCGGCCGGACGTTGCTCAGGCACCGACTCCCGCACCGGCCGGGAGGACGGCTGCGGGGCCGTGGACACCGGCTGCGAGGCGCGTTCCAGGAAGCGCAGGAGTTCCACCGGGAAGGGCAGGACGAGGGTGGAGTTCTTCTCGGCGGCGACCGCGACGATGGTCTGCAGCAGCCGCAGTTGGAGCGCGGAGGGGGTTTCGGCCATCTGCTGGGCCGCCTCGGCGAGCTTCTTGGACGCCTGCAGTTCGGCGTCGGCGTTGATGACGCGGGCGCGGCGCTCGCGGTCGGCCTCGGCCTGGCGGGCCATGGACCGCTTCATCGTGTCGGGCAGGGAGACGTCCTTGATCTCGACCCGGTCGATCTGCACGCCCCAGCCGACCGCGGGGCTGTCGATCATCAGCTCCAGGCCCTGGTTCAGCTTCTCGCGGTTCGACAGCAGGTCGTCGAGGTCACTCTTGCCGATGATCGAACGCAGCGAGGTCTGTGCCATCTGGGAGACGGCGAAGCGGTAGTCCTCCACGTTGACGAGCGCCGCGGAGGCATCGACGACCTTGAAGTAGACGACCGCGTCCACGCGTACCGTCACGTTGTCGCGGGTGATGCCCTCCTGGGCCGGGACCGGCATCGTGACGATCTGCAGGTTGACCTTGTGCAGCCGGTCCACGACCGGGACGATCATCGTGAACCCGGGCCCGCGCACCTGCGGGCGGAGCCTGCCGAGCCGGAACACCACGCCCCGCTCGTACTGCTTGACGACCCGCGCCGCCGCCATCGCGTAGACCGCTCCGGCGGACGCCGCCGCCGCTCCCGCCGTCACCAGTTCCTCGACCATCACGGCCCCCCAGGGTCCGACGTGGCGCATCAGGCGATCCCGCGCCCGGTGCCTCCCGGCGCGCGTCCTGGTGTGTCCTTCGACGGTAGCCCCGTCCCCCCGCAAGGGCGAGCCCCCGCACGCGAGTTGCGTGCGGGGGCTCGCCGCGCTGCCGGCTGCGGGCGGGACCGGTGTGACCGGTGTGACCGGTCGCGCGGAGCCGGGTTCAGTAGACGCTGACGCCGTAGGCGCTCAGGGCCTCGGTCACCGGCTGGAAGAAGGTCGTGCCGCCGGAGGTGCAGTTGCCACTGCCGCCGGAGGTCAGACCGTACGCGGTGCCGTTGCTGCCGTAGAGCGCGCCGCCGGAGTCGCCGGGCTCGGCGCAGACCGTGGTCTGGATGAGGCCGGAGACGATGTCGCCACCCCCGTAGTTGACGGTGGCGTTGAGGGCGGTGACCCGGCCGCTGTGCGTGCCCGTGGTGGAACCGTCACGGATGACGGTGGTGCCCACGCTCGGGGTGGCCGCACGCGTGATGTCCACGCCGTTGGCGGTGCCGGGCTTGCTGACCGAGGAGTTGGTGTACCGGACGATGCCGTAGTCGTTGCCCGGGAAGCTGGAGCCGGCCGTCGAGCCGAGCACCGTGGTGCGGCCGGAGTTGGAGTACCAGGTGCCCGCGCCGTCGGTGCAGTGGCCGGCGGTCAGGAAGTACTCGGCTCCGCTGCTGGAACGGACGTTGAAGCCGAGGGAGCAGCGCCAGCTACTCGCGTAGATGGCGTCGCCGCCCTGGATGAGCTTGCTGAACGTGCCCGGGGTGCGCTTGATGGTGATCGCCCCGGCCTCGTCCCCGGCCTGCCGCTTGATCTTGTTGATCTCGGCCTGGGAGACGGTGCTGTCGACGGTGACGAGCACCCGGTTGGTCTTGCTGTCGACGGCCCAGGCGGTGCCGGGGATGTCGGCCTTCAGCACCGAGCCGCTGACGCTCTTGAGCTCGGCGGAGCTGAAGGTGGTGGGGGTCTCGGCCGCGTTCGCGCTGGGGACCACGATCGCGGCAGCGGCCAGGAGACCGGTGGATACGGCGATCAGCCGAGTGCGTCTCGACATGCCGCTGCGGGGGGTAGTGCGCTTGATCCTCACTTGCGTTCCTCCACAAAGGAAGTAGGGGGCCCTCGTGGGGTCGGGGGGCCCGTGAGGCGCAGCCAGTGAGCAGAGTGCCCGGATTCCGAACACGTCGTGCCCCTGACAAGCGCTGATGGCGAGTATTCGGCCGACCGACCGTTCGGCGCAAGGGTGCCTTTCGGCCGTCAAGTTTTGAACCAAGTAGGGGATTTGACCCGGTGGAAGGGTTGCGTCACCAGCGATCACATCAAGTTGACGACGGGTCGAACAGCCGCACCCTGTCCGGAAGTCGACCCTCCGGATCCGGTTCAGCAGTCGCACCCGCAGTCGCAGCCGCCGTCCTCACCGCAGCACCGGCAGCAGTTGCAGCACTCACCGCAGTCGCAGCATCCGCTGGAGTCGCAGGTGGTGCAGCACCCCTCCTTGTGCTCGCGGGTCCAGGGGTCCTCGTAACTGCCGCAGCACAACTGGCAGGTGCAGGCGAGTCCCAGCCAGACCGCGCAGCCGGCGACCAGCCCGCGCCGGTCGCGGCGCGGCGGCTCGGGAGGCAGCGGGGCGCCGGGTCCGCCGGGAGGGGCGTAGGGACCGCCGGCGTGGGCACAGGAGACCGTACCGAAGGCACGATGGACGGAGTTGGGCAGTTCATGGACGAGCAGTCGGTGCGCGAGACGGCCGTCGGTGAACTCCACTTCCCGCAGGGCGAGCCGGATGCCGTGCACCGCGTCGTCCGCGAGCCGACGGGCCTCCTCGAGCGGGGTGCCCGTGGCGGTGAGCGGGTTCCAGGCGCCCGAGGCGGCGTCGGCCTCCCGGTCCTCCACCGCGTCCAGCAGATGCGCGAGGCGCCCGAAGAGCGCCCCGGCCTCGGCGAGGGGCCCCGCGTTGTGCGGCCGCCCGGCGAGCACCGCGGTGTGCGCGAAGGCCGCCGCGGTCGCGGTCTCGGTCGGCTCGGTGACCGTGAGGATCGGGGTGCCGGGCCCGGCGAGCGTCTCGACGCCGGTCTGCCGGTCCACGGCGTCGAGGAGGACGGCCGTGTCGAACCCGATGTCCGTACCGGTCCGCGCCCCGGCCCGGTCCCAGCTCGCGGCCACCCGGCGCGCGGCGAGCGCGACCGGCCCGCGCGCCAGCAGCCCGTCCCCGTCGGCGACATGGTCGCGCACCTTGGCGGAGGCGAGGACCAGGGAGACGGCCGCCGCGAGCCGCGCGCCCTCACCGTGCGCGACGGACGCGGTGCGCATGCCGCGCAGCGGACAGGGTCCCGCGGTGCGCCGTCCCGCTGCGGCGGGGCCGGACTGAGCCTCCGTCAGAACGGATATCAGAAGCCCGTCGTAATTGGTGACGATGCGCGCGAGCTGTCCGTGATCTCCGCGCAACGCCAGACACAGCCCGCACAAATGAGCCATCCACTGGGCGGTGAGCTTCTCCCCGAGCCGGTGCCGACACGGCCTGACCATTCCGAACACGACGCTCCCCCATGCAGTTGTACGACGCTGAGCGGCCGCATCGTATCGGCCACGGCGTTCACCCGTACGCACCCCTCATCACCCGGACGCGGGGAAGAATCATATTTCACTCACAGTCAGCAGCCGTTTACCTCAAGACCCTTGGGAAACCCGGACTCTCGACGGATTGGCCGTGCACCAGTACCGTCACAAACCCCCCGCGCGGCGACTATCCACTTGGCGCGCCATCCGCATCATGGACGACCATAGGGATGCGGAAAGCAGAAAGACCGCTGTGAGAGGAGGCGTCCATGGGATCGGTACGCAAGGCGAGTGCCTGGCTTGGCCTCGTCGACGACAACGAAGACGAGCGTTACTACGACGACGACTACTCCGACGGGCCCGAGTCCGGGGAGGCCTGGGTCACCGATCCGCGCGTCAAGGTGGCCGCGGACGTCGCCGAGGAGAAGGGCCGCCGCATCGGCACGGTCACCCCGGACAGCTTCCGGGACGCCCGCGCGATCGGCGAGCTGTTCCGCGAGGGCGTTCCGGTCATCATGAACCTCACGGCGATGGACGCCGGTGACGCCAAGCGCGTCGTCGACTTCGCCGCGGGCCTGATCTTCGGTCTGCGCGGTTCCATCGAGCGGGTGTCCAACCGGGTGTTCCTGCTCAGCCCGGCCGACACCGAGGTGGTCAGCGGTGAGCCGGCCGCGCACCGTTCGGACGGCTTCTTCAACCAGAGCTGAGGCAGGGCCGCTCGCCGGCCCTGCCTCAGTGTGAGGTCCTCCGCGGCCGGGTCTACCGGAACGCGTCGATTCCGGTGAGCGCCTTGCCCAGCACGAGCTGGTGCATTTCGACGGTGCCCTCATAGGTGAGCACCGATTCCAGGTTCGTCGCGTGCCGCATCACCGGGTATTCGAGCGAGATCCCGTTGGCCCCGAGGATCGTACGGGCCGTACGGCAGATGTCGATGGCCTCGCGGACGTTGTTGAGCTTGCCGAAGCTGACCTGCTCGGGACGCAGGCGGCCGGCGTCCATGCGCCGCCCCAGATGATGGGCGAGCAGAATCCCCTTGTGCAGTTCGACCGCCATGTCGGCGAGCTTGGCCTGGGTCAGCTGGAACCCGCCGATGGGCCGCCCGAACTGCTCCCGCGACGTCGCGTAGTCGACGGCCGCCTCGAACGAGCTCCGCGCGGCGCCCATCGCGCCCCAGACGATCCCGTACCGGGCGTGCGACAGACAGCTCAGCGGCCCCTTGAGCCCGGTCACCTCCGGCAGTACGGCGTCGGCGGGCAGCCGTACGTCGTCCATGACCAGTTCGCTGGTGACGGAGGCGCGCAGGGACCACTTGTGCTTGATCTCGGGCGCCGAGAAGCCGGCGCTGTCGGTGGGCACGGCGAAGCCGCGGATCCCCTCGTCGGTCCGCGCCCACACCACGGCGACACCGGCCACGGAGCCGTTGGTGATCCACATCTTGCGCCCGTTGAGCACCCAGTCCCCACCGTCACGCTTGGCGTACGTGCGCATCGAGCCGGGGTCGGAGCCGATGTCGGGCTCGGTGAGGCCGAAGCAGCCGATGACCTCGCCGGAGGCCATCCGGGGCAGCCACCGCTGCTTCTGCTCCTCGCTGCCGAAGCGGTGGATGGCGTACATGGCGAGCGAGCCCTGCACGGAGACCAGGGAGCGGATCCCGGAGTCGGCCGCCTCCAGTTCCAGACAGGCCAGCCCGTACTGCACGGCACTCGCCCCCGCGCACCCGTACCCGTCGAGGGACATGCCGAGCGCGCCGATCCCGCCGAGCTCCCGAGCCAGCTCCCGGATGCCGGGCAGCTCGCCCTTCTCGTACCAGTCGGCGACGTACGGCAGGACGCGGTCCGCCGCCCAGCCGCGCACCGTGTCGCGGATCGCCAGGTCCTCGGGTTCGAGCAGATCGTCGAGGCCGAGGGGGTCGGCGGGGTCGAAGGGAGGCAACTTCGCGGACGCGGACATGGGGGCACCCTCCAGGGACGGTAAAACTAGCACCGCTAGTCTCGACTCCGGGCCGACGCTACGCCGCAGTCTCCCGCACGTCCACCCTGCAGGGCTCGGATGCGCGGGAGGGACCGCGCCCGGGAAGGACAGGAGATCAAACCGGGTCAGACCGAGACACGGGACTCCACCGTTGCCCGCGGCGCGGGCACCTCCACGGCCGCCGCCTCGCACTGCATCGCCCGCGGCAGCCGCAGTGCCATCACCGCCCCGAGCAGCAGCAGCCCCGCACTCACCAGCAGGGTCACATGCAGCCCGTGCACGAAGGAGTGGCGCGCCGCGTGCCGCAGCGCGTCCCCCGTGGGCCCGCCGAGCTGCGCCGCCACCTTGTACGCCTCCCCCAGGGAATGCGCCGCCGCCGAGGAGGAATCAGCCGGCACCCCGGGCACACCGGCGACGCCGGGCGCGTAGGCCGCGTTCATGACGGTGCCGAGGAGCGCGATCCCTATCCCGGCGCCCAGCTGGTACGAGGTCTCGCCGATCGCCGCCGCCCCGCCGGCCTGTTCCGGCGGCGCCTCGCTGAGCATCGACTCGTACGCGCCGAACAGCGTGGTCTCCAGGCCGAAGCCGAGCAGGACGAAGCCGGTGAGCAGCAGCGGGGCGTTGTCGTGCCCGCCCATCGCGGTCAGCAGCACCACCGCGCCGGCCGTCAGACAGAAGCCCGCGCAGACCATGCGGCGCGGGCCGAACCGGCGCAGCATGCGCGCGCCCGCCAGCCCGGCCGCCATCGCCGCGATCGTCAGCGGCAGCAGGCGCAGCCCGGTCTCCAGCGGGGAGAGGCCCAGGACGAGCTGGAGGTACTGCGCCGCGATCAGTTCCAGACCCACCAGGGCGAGCATCGCCAGCACGATGCAGCCCACGGACGTGCCGAACGCCGGACGGGCGAACATCCGCAGGTCGACCAGCGGATGCGCCCGGCGCCGCTGCCGGCGCACGAAGGCGGTGAGGAGTCCGGCGCCCAAGATCAGCGGCAGCACCGTCCACATGCCGGTGACGGATGCCCCGCCGCCGAGCCGCTTCACCCCGAGGACCAGCGCGAAGAGTCCGGCGGCGGCCATCAGCGCGCCGGCCACGTCCCAGGGGCCGTTGCCGTCGCCCTTGGACTCCGGCAGCAGGATCCGCCCCACCGGCAGGCTGACCAGCATCAGCGGGATGTTGACCAGGAACACCGAGCCCCACCAGAAGTGCTCCAGCAGGAAGCCGCCGAGCAGGGGCCCGAGCGCGGCGCCCACCGCGGCGACCGCGCTCCACAGACCGATGGCGAGTGCCCGTTCACGCCGGTCCGGGAAGACCTGGCGCAGAATCGACAGGGTGGCCGGCATGATCATGGCGCCGCCGACGCCGAGCAGCGCCCGCGCCACGATCAGCACCTGGGCGTTGTCCGCGAGGGCCGCCATGCCGGAGGCGACGCCGAACAGGGCGTAGCCGAGGAGGAGCACACGTCTGCGGCCGACCCGGTCGCCCAGGGTGCCGAAGAGGATCAGCAGCGAGGCGCAGACCAAGGGGTAGGCGTCAACGATCCAGAGCAGTTCCACCGCGCCGGGCCTGAGGTCCTCGGTGACGGCGGGGACCGCCACGTGCAGCACAGTGGCGTCGACGGCGACCAGCAGCAGGCTGACGCAGAGGACGACAAGCACCACCCAGCGGTTGGCACCGGCCCCGGCCGCCCGACGGCGCAGCGCGGCGGCGGCCGTGGTCGTCCCGGACATGTACACGTACCTCCCAGATGTTCCCTCGCGCTCGGCGGGCTCACGGGGTGGGGGACTCCCCCGCGACTCGGCCGGAGAGGAGCGGTGTCTGTCTCCGGCCCGCGCAACGAACGGCGAGTGACACGTCAGAGTACGCCAGCGGACGCGGAGGTCGCGTGGCGGACCTCTCACAGCTCCGGCGGATCGGTGTGGCGTACACCACTCCCCTCGTCCGGTTCACACGCTGCGGGGGGCGGGGCCGGTTCCGGACCGGGTCGATAATCGGGCCCGTGAACGTTCTCGAGACACGCGCCGTACCGGCCCGCCCCGGAGCACTGCGCCGGGCCGCACCGGCGCTCCTCGGGTACGCCGCCGTGCGCGCCCTGGGCCTGGTGGTGCTGTTCCTGTGGAGCGAGGCGCGCGGCAAGAGCGCGTACACGCTGCTGACCGCCCGCTGGGACGCGCTCTGGTACACGCGGGTCGCCGAGCTGGGATACGGCTACGAGGTGCGGCTGCCGGGCGGCGACGTGCACTCCAACCTGGCGTTCTTCCCCCTGCTGCCGTGGCTGGAGCGGCTGGTGGCGGCGGTGTCGCCGCTGTCGTACGCCGACGGGGGGTTCCTCGTCGCGGTGCTCGCCTCGCTCGCCGCCGCAGGGGGCGTCTTCGCCGTGGCGGACCATGTGTACGGGCGGCGTGCCGGGGTGTACGCGGTGCTGCTGTGGGCGGTGCTGCCGGTCGGGATCGTGCAGTCGATGGCGTACAGCGAGTCCCTGTTCACCGCGCTCGCCGCGTGGTCGCTGTACGCCGTGCTGACGGGCCGGTGGGTGACGGCGGGCCTTCTGGCGTGCCTGGCGGGGCTGACCCGGCCGGTGGGGCTCGCGGTGGTCGCGGCGGTGTGGGCGGCGGCCGTCGTGTCCTTCCTGCGGGAACGCGCCGGCTCCGGGCGCGGGGACACCTCCTTCGTGCGGAGTGGGAGCGCGGTTGCGCCGGACGGCGCGCGGGCCGGTGAGAGCGCCGGTCCGTCCTCGGCCGCGCCGCGCATACGCACCTCGGACGGCGCGCCCCGCACCCCAGGCGCCCTGGGCGTGCGCCCGCGCCGGATCCTCGGCATGCTGCTCGCGCCCCTGGGAGCCGCCGGTTACGTTCTGTGGGTGGGGCACCGGACCGGTCAGGGTCCGCTGGGATATCTCGACGTGCAGGCCGGGTGGCGGAACGGGTTCGACGGCGGCTACGCCTTCGCCCGCTTCGTCGCCGCCAAGTTCACGTCGTACCCGTCCGCCCTGGCGGGGCTCGGACTGGTCCTCGGGGTCTGCCTGGTGGTGTGGCTGTACGCGGTCGGCGTACGGCAGCGGCAGCCGCTCCCCCTGCTCGTGTACAGCGGTGTCGTCACCGCGCTCGCCCTGTGCGCGTCGAGCTATTTCGGCTCCAAGCCCCGACTGCTGCTGCCCGCGTTCCCCCTGCTGCTGCCGCTCGCCCGGGCCCTGGCCCGGCAGCGCGCGCCCCGGCCGGCACTGGTGGTGGGAGCCGTCGCGGTGGCCTCGGCGGTGTACGGCGCCTTCTGGCTGAACGGCTCGGGCCCGCCTTGATCCCCGGCCCGCCCGGGCGGCCGATGGGCGGCGGCTGAATTCTGCCACCAGGCCCCGGTGAACGAATTCAAAAGCGGGAAAAAATTGCCGCCCCGAACGGTCGAAGAAATTGAAGGCCACGGACCGGATTCGTCGGAAATAAAGATTCTATCTGAGAGGAATCCCACATCACATCGTCATCACAAAGACGCTGATTCGTCAGGGTTCCGCGCTCACTCGCTGTAACGTCGATTGGGTGCGTACCGAACGGAACCACACCCGTCTGGACCGGGTGTTCGCGAGGCTGGACCGAGAGCCGGAACGACCGGCTCACATCGGCATGCCGCGAATGAGCCGGCACCGGATGGTGCTCTTCGGGGCCACCCTGGCCTTCTATGTGGCGATCGTGTGGGCCGTAGTGATCACCTCCTGGCTGGTCCGGCTGGACTGGCAGGTGATGTTCTTCCGCCCCTACCAGCAGTGGCCGGAGATCCACGCCTTCGTCGACTACTACGTGGTGCTCGGCCAGCGCGGCCCGACCGCCGTGATGGTCGCGGCCTGGCTGGGCTGGCGGTCCTGGCGGCAGCACACGTTGCGCCCGCTGCTCGCTCTGGGCGTCTCCCTGCTGCTGCTCAACGTCACCGTGGGTGCCGCGAAGTACGGCATGGGGCGCCTCGGACCGCACTACGCGACCGAGATCGGCTCGAACGAGATGTGGCTCGGCGGCGATATATTTCCCAGCGGCCACACCGCGAACGCCGTGGTGACCTGGGGGATCCTGGCCTATCTGGCCTCCACCCCGAGAGCGCGCCGCTGGCTGTCCGCCCTGTCCGCGGTGACCTCGCTCGGCGTGGGGCTGTCCACCGTCTACATCGGCACGCACTGGCTGAGCGACGTCGTCCTCGGATGGGCGGCGGGCCTGCTGATCCTGCTCGCGCTGCCCTGGTTCGAGCCGGTGATCGCGCGCGCCGAGGCCCGTCTCCTCGGCCTGCGCGACCGCTGGCGGGCCCGCAGAAGCCGTATCGCGTCGGCGGGTCCGGTCGGGCGGCCCGTCGTGCTCGAGCCGCTCACCGACCGCCCGGACCAGACTCCCGAGCCGGTCGGCGCGGGCCGTCCGTCCCGGTCGCCGGCGTATCTGGCGCCCGGCCCGCACACCTCCCGCGCGGAGCGCTCTCCGGTCACCCCGGCGGGCAGCCGCCGCCCGCCGCACCCGGAGCGTCACCCGCGCGGTACGACGTCGGCGACCCGTCCCTGACGGCCGGGGCTCAGCCCTTCCAGGCCCGGGCCACCCGGCCGTCCTTCACCTCGAAGTTCAGCCGGCCCACGCGGTACTCCATGGTGATGATCGTCCCCGGAGCCAGCGCCCGCACCGTCGACCAGCCGCGCTCACGCGCGAGGTGCTCGGCCCGGTCGGCGGCGAGGCCGACATAGGCGTCCGGGCTGTCGTCGGGTTCCGCGGGGGGTGTCGGAATGGATGCCATACCGCCACGCTATGCCCTGGCCCGTGACCGGGGAAGTCCGCACCGGGAACGCGGGGACCGTCCGCCGGCGGTCACACTTGTGTCACAGGATCACGACAGACGTTCATCCCGAAGACCTTCACCCGTATGGGCGGTCCGGTACGCCTTCCGAGGTATTCGAACGTAATTCCCGCGTGTCACACCGCCTTCGCCATAAACCCCGGCGGAAAGTGCCGGGGGAAGCGCTCCCGGGATCCCCTCCCTTTTCTCCGCCGCGTATGACAACGGAAACCTGTGCACACAAAAGGCACTCGTCCTCATGACTGATCCGCACGCCCTCTGTCGCAGTGCGTGAGGAGGCGAGCATCATGGCGTGGGCCCGGAGTACATGTGGCGTGCTCCGGCGGGCCCGGCGCGCGACGAGCGAAGGGGCGAGCGATGGGGACGCAGACCATTCGGGCGACGGAGCAGCCGGCGCGTCCGCGCCGGGAGCGGCTCGGGCGGGTGATGATCGACTGGCTGACCACGACCGATCACAAGAAGATCGGTCATCTGTACCTGATCACATCGTTCGTGTTCTTCCTGATCGCCGGCGTCATGGCGCTGCTGATGCGCGCCGAGCTGGCCCGGCCGGGATTACAGATCGTCGACAACCAGCAGTTCAACCAGCTGTTCACGATGCACGGCACGATCATGCTGCTGCTGTTCGCGACGCCCAGCTTCGCGGGATTCGCCAACGAACTCATGCCGCTGCAGATCGGCGCGCCCGATGTGGCCTTCCCGCGGCTCAACATGTTCTCGTACTGGCTGTTCCTCTTCGGCGGGCTGATCGTGCTCGGATCGCTGGTGGTGACCGGGGGGCCGGCCGCCTACGGCTGGTTCGCCTACGCGCCGCTGAACAGCATGCGGTACTCCCCCGGCCTCGGCCCCGACCTGTGGATCATGGGGCTCGCGCTGGCCGGCTTCGGCACGATCCTCGGCGCGGTCAACTTCATCACGACGATCATCGGAATGCGCGCCCCCGGGATGACGATGTTCCGGATGCCGCTGTTCACCTGGAACACGCTGTTCACGTCGATTCTGATCCTGCTGGCGTTCCCGGTGCTCGCGGCGGCGCTGCTGGTGCTGGAGGCGGACCGGCGGTTCGGCTCCCAGGTCTTCGAGGCCCCCCACGGCGGGGCGCTTCTCTGGCAGCACCTGTTCTGGTTCTTCGGCCATCCCGAGGTCTACATCATCGCGCTGCCGTTCTTCGGCATCGTCACGGAGATCATTCCGGTCTTCAGCCGCAAGCCGCTGTTCGGCTATCTGACGCTGGTGGGCGCCACCATGGCCATCACCGGCCTGTCGGTCGTGGTGTGGGCGCACCATATGTTCGCCACGGGCGCGGTGCTGCTGCCGTTCTTCTCCTTCATGAGCTTCCTGATCGCGGTGCCGACGGGCGTGAAGTTCTTCAACTGGACCGGCACCATGATCAAGGGCTCGCTGTCCTTCGAGACACCCATGCTGTGGGCCATCGGGTTCCTGGTGTCGTTCCTGTTCGGCGGGCTGACCGGGGTGCTGCTGGCGTCGCCGCCGCTGGACTTCCATGTGACGGACTCGTACTTCGTGGTGGCGCACTTCCACTACGTCGTCTTCGGCACGGTCGTCTTCGCGACCTTCGCGGGGTTCTACTTCTGGTGGCCCAAGTTCACCGGGAAGATGCTCGACGAACGGCTCGGCAAGATCCAGTTCTGGACCCTGTTCATCGGTTTCCACACCACGTTCCTGGTGCAGCACTGGCTGGGCGCCGAGGGCATGCCGCGCCGCTACGCGGACTATCTGGCGGCCGATGGCTTCACCGCGCTCAACACCGTCTCGACCATCGGCTCCTTCCTGCTCGGCCTGTCCACGCTGCCGTTCCTCTACAACGTCTGGAGGACCGCCAAGTACGGCACGAAGGTCGAGGTCGACGACCCCTGGGGCTACGGCCGCTCGCTGGAGTGGGCGACCTCCTGTCCGCCGCCGCGGCACAATTTCACGACCCTGCCCCGGGTCCGTTCGGAGTCGCCGGCGTTCGACCTGCACCATCCCGAGTACGCGGCCCTGACGTCCCAGCCCGAGCCAAAGAGCGAGCAAGCCGGTCGTGAGCAGCCCTGACCGCGTCGACCAGCTCGACCGGTTCCAGCACCTCGAAGTCGAAGCCCAGCAGCATCACATGGATGACCATGACGTCCAGGCTCGCGGCCCCGGTCCGCAGCAGGCAGCTGTCCGGGCCCTCCGCCTCGAGCGTCCCCGTCGAGGGTGAGATCCGCTCGGCGGCCTCCTCCAGCGGCACCAGCAGGCGGATCACGGCGTGTGTGGCGTACGCGCGGGTGGAGACGCCCCGGGAGACATAGGCGGCGAGGTCGTCGGCGGGCGGCTCGCGCGGGACGAAGCGCGGCCCGTGCGGCGGCCTGGGCGTGATGCGGTCCGCGCGGAAGGTGCGCCAGTCCTCGCGGTCGAGGTCCCAGGCGACCAGGTACCAGCGGCGCTCGGAGCACACCAGGCGGTGCGGTTCGACGGTGCGGCGGGTGGGCGTGCCGTCGTGCCCCCGGTACTCGAAGCGCAGCCTCTCGGCGTCCCGGCAGAGGTTGGCCAGCTCGGTCAGCACGGCCGGGTCGACGGCGTCCGCGCGGGGGCCGCGCAGCATCGGCACGGTGAAGGCGTTCAGGGCGCCCACGCGGCGGCGCAGCCGGTTCGGCAGTACTTGTTCCAGCTTGGCGAGGGCCCGTACGGAGGTCTCGCCGATGCCCTCGACGCCCTGTCCGGCGGCGGTGCGCAGCCCGACGGCGACGGCCACGGCCTCCTCGTCGTCCAGCAGCAGCGGCGGCAGTTCCGCGCCCGCGCCCAGTTGGTAGCCACCGCCGGTGCCCGGGCTGGCGTTGACGGGGTAGCCGAGCTCGCGCAGCCGGTCGACATCCCGGCGCACGGTGCGGGCACTGACCCCGAGTCGTACGGCCAGATCGGCGCCGGACCACTCGCGGTGGGCCTGGAGCAGGGACAGCAGACGCAGCAGACGTGCCGAGGTCTCCACCATGGCGGGGAGTCTGCCAGGCCTCGCGGACAGGTTCTGTCCTGAAGGTGTCGGAAGAGGGGCAGCGGGACGGGAAATCAGGGCTTGTAGGCGAGTTGCGGCACCCGGAAGCAGGTGCGGTTCATGTCGCCCTGGGTGACCCAGCCCTCTCCGTCGCGCCAGCGGGCCACGGACAGGCAGGTCCTGCTGGTCTTCGGAGGCTCGGGGGACGGGGTGAACGAGACAGGGAGCAGCAGTCCGCCCGCGGTGTAGCCGTCGGCACGGTTGACGTAGGCGTCGACGCACGCGCGCGTGATGCCGGTGCGGGCGCAGGATGTCGCCGCGCCGGTGAACCAGCGGGCGGCGGCCCACCCCTCCAGCTGCCACTGGGAGTGCGTCCTCAGGTGCTCGGTGGCGTCGCGGAACGCCCGTACGGCGGCGTGGCCGGTGTCCTCGTAGTTGCGGCTGGAGCCGGTCGCCCACAGGGCGTTGCGGCAGCGCGGGGCGTCCTTGTAGTCCTCGGCGACGGTGGACGTCCAGTTCTGCACGTTGGTCACCTTGGCGGTGACCTGTGCGCCGACGTCGTCCATGGCCTCGCAGAGGCGGGCGTTGCCATGGGCGTCGATGGCGTCGAAGACCAGGTCGGCCCCTTGTTCCTTCAGATCGGCGGCCACCGCGCGGAAGTTGGGCAGCGCGAAGTCGACCTGTTCGGTGACCACCTCGTACCCCTCGGTCTTGAGGCCCCGTTCGACGAGACGGGCGTAGGCGGCGGACGCGGACTGGTTGTAGGAGACGACGGCGGCGGTGCGGGCGCCGTGCTCGCGCTTGAAGTAGCGGTAGACCTCGGTGCCGCCGTACAGCGTGCCGTCCCAGCCGGGGGTGCCGTTCCTGGGGGCGTTGCTGCCGTAGATGCTGTAGAGGTGCGGGTAGGTGTCGTAGGCGGTCCCGATGGGCTGGCCGCCGATGTCGGGCGCGCCCGCGCGGGAGACCCGGGAGGCGCCCGCGTAGTCCAGGGCGGTGGTGGCCACCAGGGCGACGACCTTCTCCTCGTCGAGCAGCCTGTGCACGCACTCGTTGTTGCCGACGCCGCTGCCGCCGTCGTCGCACAGCCGCACCTCGACGCGGCGGCCGTCGATGCCGCCGCGCGCGTTGAGCCGCTCGAACCAGGCCCGTGCGCCGTCGCGCGGGCCGGTGAAGGCGCTGCCGCCGACCGGGCTGGTGGCGCTGGTGATGATGCCGACCCGGACGGGCTCGCCCGTGTCCCGGGTGGCGGCGGGCGGGCGGCGGTCCCCGCCCCCGAAGTCGCTCTCCGGCAACCGGCTGCCGCACGCCGCGGTCAGGGCCAGCAGCAGCGCCGCGGCGAGTGCGCTAGCACCCCGGGACGTTCGGCGTCGAGCCATCGCCGCTCAGTCGCACCAGAGCGCACAGGGACTTCGCGGACACCTTCCAGATGCCGTCCTGCTCGACGGCGGTTCCGGAGGCGTCCGGGAGGGCGGTGGCGCCCCTCAGGGTCAGGGCGAAGGACACGTCCGCCTCGGTCGGCGAGGTGAACGCGATATCGGTGACCTGCGCCTGCACCTGCCGGATCCGTTCGTCACCGCTGAACGCCTCGAGGACGGGACTCAACACGTCGCCGTTCTCCAGGAGGTTCTTCTTCTCCTCCAGGGAGGTCTCCGGGCTGAAGAACTTCTCCCAGTTCTGCCGGATCTCCTGCTCAGCCGCCGCGCGGTCCGCGGGCGCGCTGGCCGGTGCACTCGTCGTACGCTCCGCCGGAGTCGTCGGGGACGGGCTCTCGCCGCCCCCGCCGTCGTCGCCGCATGCCGCGAGGACCGGCCCGAGGACCAGCACCAGGGCGGCGGTGATCGCCGTGCCCCGCCCCGCCGTCCGTGGGCCACGTCCCCTCTTCGCGTTCCCCCGCGTGAGATCGCTGCCGAGAACCATCTGGCTCACCAATCGGGTGTCGGTCCGGGCCATGTCCGCCCGGTGCTTTCAGGGTCAGCTCGCAGGGGGCATAGTGCAAGCCATCGGCTGACATGGACAGGCACACGGACGGACCCCTGAGGGGTGGGAGCCATGACGCGGACAGCCCGGCTGCGGACCGCCCACCCCGCGCTGTGGGCGGGCTCGGCGGCGCTCGGCGCGGGCGCGTTGCTGTGCGTGCTCGGCTGGTACGGGATCTCGGGTGAACGTTACGCCGAACGGCAACTGCCCTACCTGGCCTCCTGCACCGTTCCCGGGGCCGCGCTGATCGTCGCGGGGGCGGTGCTGCTCGTCCACGGCCGGGACGCCGTCGCCGCGCTGCGCGTGGAGGAGCTGTACGGCCTGCTGGTCGCCGCCGAGCCGGCCGACGCCGACGCCTCCGCCCGGCCGGCCGACGCGCCGGTAGCTGTCGGCAGGGAGATGCTGATGGTGCCGGGCGGGACGCTGTGGCACCGCGCGGACTGCCCGCTGGTCGCGGGGAAGCCGGAGGCGGTGCCGGTGGACGGCAAGCTGATCGCGAGCGGTGAGCTGCGGCCGTGCCCGATCTGCGAGCCCGCCGACGAAACCGGCTGACGCCGGCCGCCGATGTCCTCGCTGACGTACGACCTCACGCTGGCCGGTCTGTCGGTGGGCGCCGCCGCCGCGCTCACCGGGATCGGCCTGATCGTGACGTACCGGGCGACCGGGGTGCTGAACTTCGCGCACGGGGCGATCGCCATGGTGTGCGCGTATGTACTGCGCGCCCTGGTGGTCGACGCGGGCTGGCCACTGTGGTGGGCGGCGGCACTGACCCTGCTGGTCGTCGCGCCCGGCATCGGAGTGGTGCTGGAGCGGTTCGTGTTCCGGCCGCTGTCCGTGCGGGGCGGCGACCCGGCGCGGACGCTGGTGGCGTCCATCGGCGTGTTCGTGCTGCTGGTGGGCGGCGCGGCGCTGGTGTGGGGGCAGGGCGCGCGGGACGACGCGCCGGTGCTGGTGGCGGCCGAGCCGTGGGGGCAGCTCGCGGTGGTGGCGGTGCTGGCCGTCGGGGCCGGGGCGGTGATCCGCCGGACGCGGTTCGGGCGGGAGCTGCGGGCCGTGGTGGACAACCGGCAACTGGCCGTGCTCACCGGTGTGGACGCGGACCGGGTGGCGGCGGCCGGCTGGGCCTTCGGCTCGTTCACGGCCGGTCTGACCGGGGTGCTGCTGGCGCCGTACGTACGGCTCGACCCGTACGGGCTGCCGCTGCTCGTCATGGAGGTGGTGGCGGTCGCGGTCGCCGCGCGGATGCGCAGTCTGACGGTGGCGGTGGGCGTCGCGCTGGGCATCGGGGTGGCGCAGAGTCAGCTGACCCGGCTGCACCCGTCCGGGTGGGGCGAGCCGCTGCTCCAGGCGGTCGGCGCCAACCTCTTCGTCGTGTCACTGCTGTTCGCCGCGCTGTTGCTGCCCGGCGTCGGCACACACGACGCCCTCCCGCGCGCGGCCGTCGCACGGGTGCCGGATCCTCCGGGCGCCTGGATCGCGGCGGGGGCGCTGTTCCTGCTGCCGCTGGGCTTCGCCGGGGACGATCTGCGGACGGCGGTGCAGGTGCCGGCCCTGGGGGTGATCCTGCTGTCGCTGGTGGTGGTCACCGGCCACGGCGGGCAGATCTCGCTCGGGCAGGCGGCGTACGCGGGTCTGGGCGCCCTGTCGACGGCGCTGCTCGCGGCCGGGCGCTTCCCCGGGCTGCCCGCGCTTCCGGAGCTGGCCGCGCTGGCGGTGGCGGTCGTCCTTGTCGCCCCGCTCGGCCTGCTGACGGGCTGGCCGGCGATCGGCCGCCGGGGGCTGGCCCTGGCCCTGGCGACGTTCGCGGTCGGTGTGGCCGTGAGCCGGTTCGTCTTCGACCAGCCGTACGCCACGTCCGGGCTCTCGCTGGGCCGGCCGGCGGGCTTCGACGGGGACCGCGCGTACTACGTCCTGGAACTGGTGCTGCTGGCGGCTGCGCTGGCGACGGTCGTGGCGCTGCGGCGGGGCCGTACGGGCCGTGCGCTGGCGGCGATGCGGGACCACGAGGCCGGGGCGCGGGCGGCGGGGGTGCGCGTGCCGTCGCTGAAGCTGTGGGCCTTCGTCTCCGGCGCCGCGCTGGCCGCGCTCGGGGGCGGCATGCTCGGCATGGGGGTGCGCGCCTTCGACCCCGCCGCGTACGACCCCGTGCGGGGCCTGCTCTGGTTCACCGCGGTGGTGGTCCTGGGGGCGGACAGCGCCCTGGGCGCGCTGCTGGGGGCGGCGCTGCTGGTGGGCCTGGACGCGGGCACGCGCGGGGGCGTGGCGGCGGCGGTGATCGGCGTCCTGGCGGTGCTGATGGGCCGTTTCCCGGAGGGCCCGTACGAGAGGCTGCGGGGACTCACCCGCCGCCTCCGGCCGACCGGCGCACCGCACCTGACCCCGCTGGGCGCCCGCCTACGCCACCGCCTACGCGGCCCGGAGCCCGAGCCGGGGCCCGCCCCAAACCCCAGGGGAGCCACGGCAACGGGCCCGGGCCCGGACAGGAGGCCCACCCTCCACCCCCTCTCGTCGGGGCATCGCCCACCCGGCCCCCCACCGGCCACGACCGACCCCACGAACACCGACGAGCAAGGGCCCGCCGCCCCCAAACGCCAGGACAACGGCCCCGGCACGACCCCAGCACACCACCCCCACCCGGCCGACCGCCCCCCCGACACAGGCGAGGCGCCGGAAGAGGGGCCGGGCGGCCGGGAATTCGTGGGGCGGGGCGGGGACGCGGGGGACGTGTCCGGTGGCCGAGGGCCCCGGCCCAATGGGGCAGAGGGCATCACCGGGCCCCCACAGGCACCCGGTGAGGACGCAGGACACGCGACCCCGGACGGGACCGCCGACGCCACGAGGCGGGAGGGCACCGCCGGGGTGTCGTCCGATGCGCGGCCGGGCGGTCGGGGGGCGTGGCTCGCGGCGGGGGGTGTGCCTCCCGGGGGGCGCGGCGGCTTTGGGGTTTCCGGGGGCGGGGCCGCCGTGTCCTTCGTTCTCGAGGCTCGCGGGCTGTATGTCCGCTACGGCGGGTTCACCGCGCTGGACGGGGTGGACATCGGGGTTCCGGCGGGCCGGGTGACCGCCGTCGTCGGGCCCAATGGGGCCGGGAAGAGCACGTTGTTCCACTGTCTCGCGGGGACCGTGCGACCCGTGCGCGGGGCCGTTCTGCTCGGGGGACGGGACGTCACCCGGCTGCCCGCGCAGGCCCGCACCCGGCTCGGCATCGCACGGACGTTCCAGCAGCTGGCGGTCTTCCCGACGCTCACCGTGGCCGACAACGTGCGGGTGGGCGCCGAGCAGGCCCGCCCGGGCCACCCCGGCGTGGTGGAGCGGATGCTGCGGCTCTTCGGGCTGGACGGGCCGGCCCGGGCGCTGCCGGCCGCCGGTCTGCCCACCGGGGCGCTGCGCCGCGTGGAGCTCGCCCGGGCCGTCGCCACCGCCCCGCGCGTGCTGCTGCTCGACGAGCCCGCCGCCGGGCTGGACACCGCCGAGATCGCCGCGCTGGCCCGGATCCTGAGGGCGCTGGCCGCCGACGGCACGGCGCTCCTGGTCGTCGAGCACGACCTCGACCTGGTCGCCGACCTCGCCGACGTCGTCCATGTGATGACGGCCGGCCGGATCGTCGCCTCGGGGCCGCCGGGACGTGTCCTGGACACCCTGGGGGAGGCGACCGGACCATGACCACCGTCTCCCTGCGCGACGCGCGCGTGCGCTACGGCCCGCTGGAGGCCCTGCACGGCGTCGGCCTCACCGCCCCGGGCCCCGGCCTCACCGTGCTGCTGGGCCGCAACGGCTCCGGACGTTCGACCGCACTGCGGGCGCTCGCCGGTGCCGTGCCGCTGTCCGGCGGGTCGGTGTGGTGGGACGGGGAGGACGTGACGGACGTACCGGCGTACGAGCGGGCCCGGCGCGGGCTGTGCCTGGTGCCGGAGCGGCGAGCCGTGTTCGGCTCCCTCACCGTGCGCGAGAACCTCGCCCTCACCGCCTCCGACCCGGCCCCCGCCCTCAACGCCTATCCGCGGCTGGAGCCGCTGATGGAGCGTCGCGCCGGCACGCTCTCCGGCGGTGAGCAGCGCATGCTGGCCCTGTCCCGGGTGTGGCTGGCCCGCCCCCGCGTGGCACTCGTCGACGAGCCCGCCCAGGGCATGTCCCCGGCGGTGGCGGCCCGCACCTACGCGCTCCTCGCCGCGCTCGACGCGTGCGTGATCATCGCCGAGCAGCGGCTGCCCCCCGCCCTGCACGGCCACCCCGCCATCGTGTACGAACTGCGCCGGGGCTCCGTGACGTTCGCCGGCGAGGCGAGCGAACTCGGCCGCTCGCGCCCTCCGTAGCCGCGCCGCCAAAAGTCCCGTCCGGCCGCCCGCAGTGGCTGGCCCGCCCCCGCGTGGCACTCGTCGACGAGCCCGCCCAGGGCATGTCCCCGGCGGTGGCGGCCCGCACCTACGCGCTCCTCGCCGCGCTCGACGCGTGCGTGATCATCGCCGAGCAGCGGCTGCCCCCCGCCCTGCACGGCCACCCCGCCATCGTGTACGAACTGCGCCGGGGCTCCGTGACGTTCGCCCGCGAGGCGAGCGAACTCGGCCGCTCGCGCCCTCCGTAGCCGCGCCGCAAAGGCCCCGTCCGGCCGCCCGGACGGGGCCCGTGTCCCGGCGAGGGAGTGGCGGCTCAGATGTCCAGCCGCTGCCCGGGCACGATCAGGTCGGGATCCCCGCCGATGACGGACCTGTTGGCCTCGTAGAGCCGCTGCCAGCTCGTTCCGTGCCGCGCGGCGATCCCGCTCAGCGTGTCCCCCGCGCGGACGGTGTAGTCACCGCGGGACGTCCCCCGGTCCGTGTGCCCGGCCGAACGGCCCGCCGCGGTGGACGAGTTCGGCTTGGAGGGCGCCTGCCCCGCGGTCACCGGGGCCGCGCCGGGCGCGCCCTCAGACGCCCCCGCGCGGGACGAGCAGGTGGGCCAGGCGCCCCACCCCTGGGCGCGCTGCACCTTCGTGGCGACCGCGATCTGCTGGGACTTGGTGGCCCGGTCGGCGGTGGGCGCGTACGCCGTGCCGCCGTAGGCGCGCCAGGTGGCGGCGGAGAACTGGAGTCCGCCGTAGTAGCCGTTGCCGGTGTTGATGTGCCAGTCGCCGCCGCTCTCGCACTGGGCGATGCGGTCCCACACTCCGCTGTCCGCCGCCGCGGCGGATCCGGTCGCGGCCAGCAGTCCCAGCGGAGCGAGCAGTGCCGCTCCGGCCAGGACGGCCGCCGTACGGGTCCTGCGGACGTGGTCGCGGGTGTTATCGGCACATTCGGACATATAGGTCCTTCCCGAAGGACTCGGGGGCCCCAAGACGGAACGCGCTCACCACGCCATGGGGCGGGTGACCAGCGCTCGCCCCGTCCGCCTGCGGGTCGTACGGTCGTGCGGTTCGTGCGGTCGGCGGACGTACCCGAGCGGTGCTCGCTGCACACGGCGGAGGAATCTAAGGAGCCTTGGCGGTCCGGATCAACCAATGCCCCGTCATGCCAGGCCAGTTGCCCCTTACCTCGGGTATCGGCGATTTCCGGCCACCCACTTCATTCCTTGATTTCCGGATTTGTCGACCAGGCCAGGGCTCGGCCTGTGAGCCACCTCACCCACCCAACGGCCGTACGCTTAGCCGCAGTTGACGATGAGTGCCCGATTCCGCACCGGACGTGACCGTGTGCGCTGGATGGTTCGATTCCGTTCGCCCTGGGGCGTGACTCCCGCCACAGATCACCCGTTGTCTTCTTCATGAGCCGGGGACCCACCCCGGACCACGGGCCGGGAGCCACCCGGTCGTGCCACGCACCGCATCCCGAGGGAGCCACCCGTGCCGCGCATGCTCGACGTCAGCGACGAGGTACGCGCCGAGATCGGCGACGAAGAAGCAGCCCGCCTGCTCGCCGGAGAGTCCGCCCCGGGCAGTTACGACTGCACCTCCTGCCGCACCCCGGGCGACCCGGAGCAGGAGCGCACCAGCACCGTTCTGTTCATCGGGGACGAGACCGCCGTGCTCGCCTTCGCCCACTCCACCTGCCTGCCCTCGCAGGTCGTCCAGGTCACCGAGGAGCAGCTCCAGGGTGCCGTGCGGGCCATCGGCGGCGCCCCGGAGGCGGAGTCCGCGAAGGCCACCCCGGAACAGGCCGTGCTCGGTGTGACCAGCGGACTGGTCCTGATCTCCGGGGAGTTGCACCCGGCGCTGGTCGTCGAGCCGACCGCGCCGGTCGCCCGGCCCGGTTCGCTCGGGGCCGGTGACGACTTCCTGCCGCTGCTCATCGAGCAGGGCTTCATGCCCCTGACCGAGCTGGCGGCCGTGCCCCCGGTCCTGCACGGCTGGTCGGTGCTGCTCGCGGCGGGCCAGCTGCACGCCGTGCTCCAGCCGAACCCGAGCGGCGGCCGTCCGGTGGCCTGGTGGCAGGCCCACCAGCCGCTCCAGGTCACCGACGGCTGGCGGTCGGCCGCGAACAAGCACCAGCAGGTGCTGATGTTCGCCGCCCCGGTCGGCTCGATCGGCCGCCAGCCGCGCGAGGACCTGCTGCGCGACGCGCTGGACAAGGCGGCGGCGAACGGCAAGCTGGTCGCAGCCGCGCTGCCGCTGGCCGGCATCTGACCGGCCCGCCGGGGCCCGGCCGGAGCGGCCGGGAACGTCACCGGCGAAAGCCCCAAAAGGGCCGCATCCCTTGGTGGGCGGGGTCGTTTGGAGATACGTGCACGCATATGACGTTCCCCGCCGCCAGTCCCTCGCCTCGGTCCCCGCACCCGTGCGCCCGGCGCAGGACTCCCGGAGCGGCCTCTCGGCCACGCCGATCTACGACGCCCTCTACACCGAGTACGTCAAGTCCTTCCGTTCGCTGCCGGGCGACCGCAGCGGCGAGGAGGAGCTGGGCTTCACCGCCTTCGGGAACATCCCGCACAGTACGGGCTCCTACGGCGGCCACAGCCCCGGATCGTTCGGCGCCTCCCTGGTGAGCGGCGCGTACGGCACCCACGCCGCGGAGGCGGGCGACGCTCAGCCGCCGCAGTGGCAGCGGGTCGGCACGGTCGGCCGGAACACCTCGGGGATGCACCACGTCCCGGCCGGACTGCCCCCGGCCCCGCGCAGAGGCGCCTGACCGGACACAGCGAAGGGGCGGTCCCGGTGGGACCGCCCCTTCGCCCTGTCCGTCGTGCGCTACTTCTTCCTGCCGCGCTTCTCCCGCACCCGCACGGAGATGTGGATCGGCGTCCCCTCGAAGCCGAACTCCTCGCGCAGACGCCGCTCGATGAAGCGCCGGTAGCCCGCCTCGATGAAACCGGAGGCGAACAGCACGAACCGCGGCGGCTTGGTGCCCGCCTGGGTGCCGAAGAGGATCCTCGGCTGCTTGCCGCCCCGCACGGGGTGCGGGTGGGCGGCGACCAGCTCGCCGAGGAAGGCGTTGAGCCTGCCCGTCGGGACCCGGGTCTCCCAGCCCTCCAGGGCCGTCTCGATGGCCGGGACGAGCTTCTCCATGTGCCGGCCGGTGCGCGCCGAGACATTCACCCGCGGCGCCCACGCGACCTGCCCGAGCTCGGTCTCGATCTCCCGCTCCAGGTAGTAGCGGCGCTCCTCGTCGAGGGTGTCCCACTTGTTGTACGCGAGGACGAGCGCGCGGCCCGCCTCGACGGCCATGGTGACAATGCGCTGGTCCTGCACGGAGATGGACTCCGAACCGTCGATGAGGACGACGGCCACCTCGGCCTTCTCGACGGCGGCGGCGGTGCGCAGCGAGGCGTAGTAGTCGGCGCCCTGCTGGAGGTGGACGCGCTTGCGGATGCCCGCCGTGTCCACGAACTTCCAGGTCTTGCCGCCCAGTTCGATGATCTCGTCGACCGGGTCGCGGGTGGTGCCGGCGAGTTCGTTGACGACGACCCGCTCCTCGCCCGCGACCTTGTTCAGCAGCGAGGACTTCCCGACGTTGGGGCGGCCGATCAGGGCGACGCGGCGGGGGCCGCCGGCGGCGGCACCGAAGGTCTGCGCCGGGGCCTCCGGGAGGGCCTCCAGGACCTTGTCCAGCATGTCCCCGGTGCCGCGGCCGTGCAGGGCGGAGACCGGGTGCGGCTCGCCCAGGCCCAGGGACCACAGATAGGCCGCGTCGGCCTCGCCGCTCGGGCCGTCCACCTTGTTGGCGCACAGCACGACCGGCTTTCCGGCCTTGCGCAGCAGCCGGACGACGGCCTCGTCGGTGTCGGTGGCGCCGACCTTGGCGTCCACGACGAAGACGACCGCGTCGGCGGCCTCGATGGCGTACTCCGCCTGGGCGGCCACGGAGGCGTCGATGCCGAGGACGTCCTGCTCCCAGCCGCCGGTGTCGACGACCTTGAAGCGGCGGCCCGCCCACTCGGCCTCGTAGGTGACACGGTCGCGGGTGACGCCCGGCTTGTCCTCGACGACGGCCTCGCGGCGGCCGATGATGCGGTTCACGAGGGTCGACTTGCCGACATTGGGCCGGCCGACGACGGCGAGCACCGGCAGCGGGCCATGGCCCGCCGCCTCGATGGCGCCCTCGACGTCCTCGAGGTCGAAGCCCTCCTCCGCGGCGAGCTCCATGAACTCCGCGAACTCGGCATCGCCCAGCGCCCCGTGATCGTGCTCGTGCGCACCCTCGTACGCGTCCGAGCCGTCGGGCTGGATGTGGTCGTTCATGAAGTCCGTACCTCGTCGTTCATCGTGGTGATCGGTGGACCCCGCACACAACGTGATCCACTACTGAAGTCTGGCCTAGCGCCCGGTGAGGCGCCTGGCGTTTTCCAGGTGCGCGGTGAGCTGCTTCTGGATGCGCTCGGTCGCCTCGTCCAGCGCCTTGCGCGTACGTCTGCCGCTGCCGCCCGCCCGGTGCCCGACTGCCTCGAAGGGGTCGCCGAAGACGACGTCGACCCGCGAGCGCAGCGGAGGCAGTGCCTTTATCAACCGTCCGGGCCGGTCGGAACTTCCCAGCACCGCGACCGGAACGATCGGCGCCCCGCTGCGCACCGCGAAGTACGCGAGGCCGGCGCGCAGGGCCGCGAAGTCGCCCTCACCCCGGGTGCCCTCCGGGAAGATGCCCAACACACCGCCGCTCTCCAGTACGCCGAGCGCCTGCATGATGGCGGCGCGGTCGGCGGTCGAACGGTCCACCTTCACCTGGCCGATGCCGAGCAGAAAGGGGTCGAGCGGGCCGATGAACGCCTCCTTCTTGATCAGGAAGTGCGTCGGCCGGGGCGCCACACCCATGACCATCGGGCCGTCGATGTTGTGGGAGTGGTTCACGGCGAAGATCACCGGGCCGCTCGCGGGCACCCGCCAGGCGCCGAGCACACGCGGCTTCCACAGCCCGTACATCAGGCCGACGCCGATGCGCCGCCCGACCTCGGCGCCCCGCAGCGATGGGACGTCGGTCACTTCCCCGCCCGCTTCTCCTCGACGAGCGTGACGACACACTCGATGACCTGCTGCAGGGTCAGGTCGGTGGTGTCCACCTCGACGGCGTCGCCGGCCTTGGCCAGCGGCGAGGTCTTGCGGCCGGAGTCGGCCGCGTCCCGCTTGATCAGGGCCTCGCGGGTGGTGTGCAGGTCGGCGCTCTTCAGCTCGCCGCTGCGGCGGGCGGCACGCGCCTCCGGGGAGGCGGTGAGGAAGATCTTCAGATCGGCGTCGGGCAGCACGGTGGTGCCGATGTCCCGGCCCTCGACGACGATGCCGGTGACGGCGGCGGAGGCGATGGTGCGCTGCAGCTCGGTGATCCGGGCGCGTACCTCGGGCACCGCGCTGACCGCGCTGACCTTGGAGGTGACGTCCTGCTCGCGGATCGGGCCGGCCACGTCCACGCCGTCGACGGTGATGGTGGGGTTGCGGGGGTCGGTACCGGAGAGGATCTCGGGCTTGCCGGCGACGGCGGCGATCGCGGAGGGGTCCTCTATGTCGATGCCGTTGTTCACCATCCACCAGGTGATCGCCCGGTACTGGGCGCCGGTGTCCAGGTAGCTCAGGCCGAGCTGCGCCGCCACGGCCTTCGAGGTGCTCGACTTGCCCGTGCCGGAGGGGCCGTCGATGGCGACAATCACGGGCTGGGCGGCGCCGTTTTCCACGGGGGAACACCTTCCTGGTGCGGTGGATTGGGGTGTACGGGGGCGCGGACACGCCCCGCACCAGGTTACCGGCCCCCCGGGACCCTTCCGACAGGCGGACGATCCGGCCCTTCGGGGGCAGGGCCGGAGGCGGTCACTGGCGGATCGCCCAGCCCCGTTCACGCAGCCCCGCGGTGAGGACCGGTGCCGCCTTGGGCTCCACCATGAGCTGCACCAGACCGGCCTGCTGTCCGGTGGCGTGCTCGATGCGGACGTCCTCGATGTTGACCCCGGCACGGCCGGCGTCGGCGAAGATACGGGCCAGCTGGCCCGGCTGGTCGTCGATGAGCACCGCCACGACCTCGTAGACCCGCGGCGCGGAGCCGTGCTTGCCGGGGACGCGGACCCGGCCCGCGTTGCCCCGCCTCAGGACGTCCTCGATGCCGGTGCTGCCCTGCCGGCGCTTGTCCTCGTCGGAGGACTGCAGCGCGCGCAGGGCCCGCACGGTCTCCTCCAGGTCACCGGCGACGTCCGTGAGCAGGTCGGCGACCGGTCCGGGGTTGGCGGACAGGATGTCGATCCACATCCGGGGGTCGGACGCGGCGATCCGCGTCACGTCCCGGATGCCCTGCCCGCACAGCCGTACGGCGGCCTCGTCCGCGTGCTCCAGACGCGCGGCGACCATGCTGGACACCAGGTGGGGCATGTGGGAGACGAGGGCGACGGCCCGGTCGTGGGCGTCGGCGTCCATGACGACCGGCACGGCCCGGCAGTGCGAGACCAGCTCCAGGGCGAGGTTCAGCACCTCCGTGTCGGTGTCCC
The DNA here is from genome assembly GCF_040680275.1 of Streptomyces sp. NPDC052079. Lineage (NCBI taxonomy): Bacteria > Bacillati > Actinomycetota > Actinomycetes > Kitasatosporales > Streptomycetaceae > Streptomyces > Streptomyces sp. NPDC052079. The sequence goes on along the minus strand of NZ_JBFAWL010000003.1, from coordinate 33,286 downwards.
GGGTGGGGGTGAGCACCCAGGGGCGGCCCTCGAAGAGGTCACCGCTGGCGGCCAGCGGACCGGACTTCTCCCGGCCCGACATGGGGTGGGTGCCGAGGTAGGACGACAGGTCCAGCCCGCGTGCCTCGAGCTCGCGGCGTGGTCCGCCCTTGACGCTGGCCACGTCGATGCAGCCGCGGGCCGCGCCGCGCCCTATCACGTCGGCGAGCACGTCGGCCACATGGGCGGGAGGGGCGGCGACGATCGCCAGGTCCACCGGGCCCTCGGGCGCCTCGTCCGTACCGGCGCCGAGGGCGGCGGCCGTACGGGCCTGCTCCGGGTCCTGGTCGGCGAGGTGGACGACGACGCCCCGCTGGGACAGGGCGAGGGCGGCCGAGGTGCCGATGAGTCCGGTGCCGATGACGAGTGCGGTTCTCACTGGGCGATGTCCTTGCGCAGGGCGGCCGCGGCACCGAGGTACACGTGCGCGATATCGGCGCGGGGCTTGTCGGACTCGATGTGCGCGAGGACCCGGACGACACGGGGCATGGCGCCCTCGATGTCGAGTTCCTGGGCGCAGATCAGGGGGACGTCGACGATGCCCAGCTTGCGGGCGGCGGCGGCCGGAAAGTCGCTGTGCAGGTCGGGGGTGGCCGTGAACCAGATGCTGATCAGGTCGTCCGTGTGCAGACCGTTGCGCTCCAGAACGGCCGTGAGCAGCGCGCCGACCTGCTCCTCCATATGACCGGCCTCGTCCCGTTCCAGCTGGACGGCCCCCCGGACCGCGCGTACCGCCACGACGATGCTCCTTGCTGACGTCCATGTGCTGTTCGGTCGTCCAGCGTAGTCAGAGCGCGCGGAGCGGGCGTCGCGCGCTCGCCCGCTGAGACGGGCGGGGTGTGCTTTTCATGGTGGTTCGCGGCAGGTTGCTTCGCGTTCGGTGCGTTCGGTGCCAAGATGCAGAAACCTCTGACTCCGGGAGTGACGACATGACCCCTCGCACGACGCGCCGTACGGTTCTGCTCGCGACGGGCGCCGTGGCGCTGGCCGCCGGCTGCGGCTCGGACGGCGGAGACGGCGACGAGGGCGGCACCACGTCGGACACCGCCACTCCGGACACCCCGGCCGGGCAGGTGCTGGTCTCGACCGCCGACGTACCGGTGGGCGGTGGCACGATCCTCAAGGACGAGAAGATCGTGGTCACCCAGCCCGCGGAGGGCGACTTCAAGGCCTTCTCGGCGGTCTGCACACACCAGAACTGTCTCGTGGGCGATGTCGCGGACGGCACGATCAACTGCACCTGTCACGGCAGCCGGTTCAGGATCGCCGACGGCTCGGTGGAGCGGGGCCCGGCGACCAGGCCGCTGCCCGAGGAGCAGATCACGGTGGAGGGAAGTTCGATCCGCCGGGCGTGATCCGCCGCGTACCCTCCCGGGCATGCGCCCGGAGACTCTGGTCGGCGACCACACGATCTACGCCTGTGTCATGGGCTCCCGTGCCTTCGGTCTGGCCACGGAGGCCAGTGACACCGACCGCCGGGGCGTCTTCCTCGCGCCCACTCGCCTGTTCTGGCGCTTCGAGAAGCCGCCGACGCATGTCGAGGGGCCGGCGGAGGAACAGTTCAGCTGGGAGCTGGAACGCTTCTGCGAGCTGGCGCTGCGCGCCAACCCCAGCATCCTGGAGTGCCTGCACTCCCCGCTGGTGGAGTACGCCGACGCCACCGGCCGTGAGCTGCTGTCCCTGCGCGGCGCGCTTTCCCCGCAGGGCCCACGAGACGTTCACGCGGTACGCCCACGGCCGGCGCCGCAAGCTGGAAGCCGATGTCCGCTCCCACGGCGCCCCGCGCTGGAAGGACGCCATGCATCTGCTGCGTCTCCTGACCAGCGCCCGCGACCTCCTGCGCACGGGCGCCCTCACGATCGACGTGGGCGAGGAAGCGAGCTGCTGCTCGCGGTCAAGCGGGGCGAGGTCCCCTGGCCAGAGGTGGAGTCCCGGATGGCCCGGCTGGCCGAGGAGGGCGCCGAGGCCGCCCGGCGCAGTCCCCTGCCCGAGGAGTTGGACCGCCGCCGGGTCGAGGACTTCCTCGTCCGCACCCGCCGCGCCTCGGCCCTCCGGACGGATCCGTCCGACGAGGTCGTGCGGGGCGATCGGTCAGGCGTCCCAGAGCGTGCCCAGTTTCAGTAGCTCGCCCCGGTACTCGATGCGGTCCGCCCATGCGGCGGGCCAGGCGTCCGCGCCCAGGTACGCGCCCGCGAAGGCGCCGGTCAGGCAGGCGATGGAGTCGGAGTCGCCGGAGGTGCAGGCGGCGCGGCGCAGGGCGGTGAGGGGTTCGTCGACGAAGAGGAGGAAGCAGAGCAGGCCGGTCGCCAGGGCCTCCTCCGCGATCCAGCCCTCGCCCGTGGCCAGGCAGGGGTCGGTCTCCGGGGAGACGGTGCGTACGGCGTCCTGGAGGCGTCCCAGGATCTCCAGGCACTCGTCCCAGCCGCGCGCGATGAAGTGCTCGGGGGTGGGGTCCTGGGACCGGGTCCACAGGTCGCCGAGCCAGAACTCGTGGTAGCGGGTGCGGTTGTCGTAGGCGTAGGAGCGCAGCAGTCCGACCAGGCCGGCCGGCTCGGCGCCCTCGGCCAGCAGCCGTACGGCGTGGGCGGTGAGGTCGGAGGCGGCGACGGCGGTGGGGTGGCCGTGGGTGAGGGCCGCCTGCAACTGGGCGGCGCCCGCGCGCTGTTCGTCGGTCAAGGCCGGGGCCAGTCCTATGGGCGCGACGCGCATGTTGGCGCCGCAGCCCTTGGAGCCGATCTGACTGGCGTCCTGCCAGCGCCGCTCCTCCCGTGCCAGCAGGTAACAGGCCTTGAGGCAGGTGTTGCCAGGGGCCCGGTTGTTCTCGGGCGAGCGGTACCACTCCACGAACTCCTCGCGCACCGGCCGCTCGAGCCGCTTCGGGGTGAGCGGCCCGCGGTCCATCGCCGTGCGCAGGCCCCGTCCGAGCGCGAGGGTCATCTGGGTGTCGTCCGTGACGATCGCCGGGTTCGGCAGCTCCATCTCCCGCCACGGGCCGGTCTTGGCCAGGATCGCGGGGACGTCGTTGAACTCGGTGGGGAAGCCCAGCGCGTCCCCGAGGGCGAGGCCGGTGAGCGCACCTGTCGCGGCGCGCCTGGTGGCGGTGGTCGTGGTCATGCGGGACGTCCTTCCGGAGTGGGCCGCAGCAGCGGTGGGTGAAGGGCGGTGGCGGTGCCCGCGCGGTACAGCGCGGCGGGTTTGCCGCGGCCGCCGGTGAGGCGCGCGGCGCCGGGGACGGCTTCGACGAAGCCCGGGGTGGCGAGGACCTTGCGGCGGAAGTTGGGCCGGTCCAGGGGCCTGCCCCAGACGCTCTCGTAGACCTGTTGCAGCTCCCCGAGGGTGAACTCGGGCGGGCAGAAGGCCGTGGCGAGGCAGGTGTACTCGAGCTTGCCCCCCACGCGTTCCCGCGCGTCGGCCAGGATCCGGTCGTGGTCGAAGGCAAGCCCCCGCGCGGAGTCGTACGGCGTCCAGCGGGCCCGTGCCGCGTCGCTGCCGGCGTGCGCCTCCGGCGCGTCGGGCAGCAGGGCGGCGAAGGCGACGGAGACGACCCGCATCCGGGGGTCGCGGCCGGGTTCGCTGTAGGTCCGCAGCTGCTCCAGGTGCAGCCCGGAGACGTCCGTCAGCCCGGTCTCCTCGCCCAGCTCGCGCCGCGCGGCGCGTTCCGCGGACTCGTCCGGCAGGACGAAGCCTCCAGGCAGCGCCCACTGTCCGGCGTACGGCTCCTGGCCGCGCTCGACGAGCAGCACATGCAGGGCGCCCGCGCGGAGGGTGAACACGGCGAGGTCGACGGTGACGGCGAAGGGTTCGAAGGCGTGTTTGTCATAGCCGTCCATGACCGGCACCCCCTTTAATAGTCACAGCGACTATAAAAGGGGGTGCCGGTCGATGACAAGCCTTCGGAGGCCGGCTGGAGGCCGGCTAGAGGTCCGCTAGAGGTCGACCTCCTGCATCAGCATCCCGACCTCGGTGTTGGACAGCCGCCGCAGCCAGCCCGACTTCTGGTCGCCCAGGGTGATCGGCCCGAAGGCGGTGCGCACCAGCTTGTCGACCGGGAACCCGGCCTCCGCGAGCATGCGGCGCACGATGTGCTTGCGACCCTCGTGCAGGGTCACCTCGACGAGGTAGTTCTTGCCGGTCTGCTCGACGACCCGGAAGTGGTCGGCACGCGCGTAGCCGTCCTCCAGCTGGATGCCGTCCTTGAGCTTCTTGCCCAGGTCGCGCGGGATGGGGCCGACGATGTGCGCGAGATAGGTCTTCTTCACGCCGTACCGCGGGTGGGTCAGCCGGTGCGCCAGCTCGCCGTGGTTGGTGAGCAGGATGACACCCTCGGTCTCGGTGTCGAGCCGGCCGACGTGGAAGAGCCGGGTCTCACGGTTGGTGACGTAGTCACCGAGGCACTGGCGCCCCTCGGGGTCCTCCATGGTCGACACGACACCGGCGGGCTTGTTCAGCGAGAAGAACTGGTACGACTGCGTGGCGACGGTCAGGCCGTCGACCTTGACCTCGTCCTTCTCCGGGTCGACCCGCTTGCCCTGCTCCAGGACGATCTCGCCGTTGACCTCTACCCTGGCCTGCTCGATCAGTTCCTCACAGGCGCGCCGGGAGCCGTAGCCCGCGCGCGCCAGCACCTTCTGCAGGCGCTCGCCCTCCTGTTCGGCGCCGGGGAAGGTCTTGGGGAGCTTCACGTCCTTCTTGGCCGCGTACCGGTCGCGATTGCGCTCCTCCATCCGCGTCTCGTACTCACGCGAACGCCCGGGAGCGGTACGGCCGCCCTTCCGGGATGCCGGCTTGGCGCCCCCGCGCCCCGACTTGGGGCCCTCCTTGGTGGCGCCGGGACCGACGTCGTAGCGGCGCTCCTCGGGGCGGGGCTTGCGGGGGCGGCCCTGCCCCTGCTTCTGGTCCCTGTTGTTGCCGGCGCCACGGTGGTTACCGCGCCCGCCGCTCTTTCCGCTGCCGCTGCTTCGCATCAGAATTCCGTCGTCGTCGTGTTCGTCGGGGGACCGTCGTCCGGATCCGGGGCGTCCGGATCGAACGACGGCACGCCTTCCTGTGTCTCGGCCTCGATCGCCTCCGCCTCCGGGAGGAAGGGCGCGAGTTCCGGGAGCTCGTCCAGACCGCGCAGGCCCATCCGCTCCAGGAAGTAGTTCGTCGTCGTGTACAGGATCGCACCTGTTTCGGGTTCCGTGCCCGCCTCCTCGATCAGACCGCGCTGCAGCAGGGTCCGCATCACACCGTCGCAGTTGACTCCGCGGACGGCGGACACGCGGCTGCGGCTGACCGGCTGCCGGTAGGCGACGACCGCGAGGGTCTCCAGGGCGGCCTGGGTGAGCCGGGCCTGCTGGCCGTCGAGGACGAAGCGCTCGACGGCCGCGGCGTATTCGGGGCGGGTGTAGAAGCGCCAGCCGCCCGCGACGAGCCGCAGCTCGAAGCCGCGGCCCTGGACGGTGTACTCGTCGGCGAGCGCGCGCAGCGCGTCGGCGACCTGGCGCCTGGGGCGCTCCAGGATCTTCGCCAGGTGCTCCTCGGTCGCGGGCTCGTCCACGACCATGAGGACCGCCTCCAGGGCGGGCCTGAGATCGAGGTCCGCGACGGTGGGCAGCCCCGCGGGGTTCTCGGTGGTTTCCTCGCTCACGGCTTCCTCTCCTCCTGGGGCTGCTCGGGGGGCCGGTCGAACTCGTCGGTCACCGTCGGCGCGGTGTCCCCGTCCCCGCCGGTCCAGCGCACGGTCAGCTCGCCGAGCGCGGTCTCCTGGTCGAGGGCGACGGCCTTCTCGCGGTACAGCTCCAGGAGGGCGAGGAACCGTGCCACGACGGTGAGCGTGTCGTCCGTGTCCGCGATCAGCTCCCGGAAGCCGGCCTGACCGAGCTCCTTGAGCCGCGCGATGACGATCCCGGCCTGTTCCTGCACGCTGACCAGCGGTGCGTGGATGTGGTCGACGTACACCTGCGGCTTCGGCTTCGGCTGCATCGCCTTGACCGCGAGACGCGCGAAGCCCTCGGCGCCGATGCTGATGACGACCTCGGGCAGCAGCTCGGCGTGGTGCGGTTCGAGTCCGACGATACGGGGGTGGCGCCGGGCCTCGTCGTCGAGCCGCCGGCTGAAGATGTCGGCGATCTGCTTGTACGCGCGGTACTGCAGCAGCCGGGCGAACAGCAGGTCGCGGGCCTCCAGCAGGGCGAGGTCGGCTTCGTCCTCCACCTCGGCGGCGGGCAGCAGCCGTGCGGCCTTGAGGTCGAGCAGCGTGGCGGCGACGACGAGGAACTCGGTCGTCTCGTCCAGGTCCCAGTCCGGCCCCATGGCCCGGATGTACGCCATGAACTCGTCGGTGACCTTGGACAGGGCGACCTCGGTGACATCCAGCTTGTGCTTCGCGATCAGCTGGAGCAGCAGGTCGAACGGCCCCTCGAAGTTCGCCAGCCGAACCTTGAACCGCCCGTCGTCGTCCTCGGCCTCCGCAACACCGCCGACGGCATCGGGCGCCGACGCACCAGGATGCCCGGCGGGCGCCTCCCCCTCGAGCACCCCCTCCAACGGCCCGGACGACCCGGCCCCGTCGGCCGAGGCCCCCTCCGCCTCCGCAACACCGCCGACGCCATCGGGCGCCGACGCACCAGGATCCGCGGCCCGCGCCTCCCCCTCAAGCACCAGGTCCGACCGGCCGGACGCCCCGGCCCCATCGGCCGGCACCCCCTCCGCCTCCGCAACACCGCCAACGGCATCGGGCGCCGACGCACCAGGATGCCCGGCGCCCGCCTCCCCCTCGAGCACCACGCCCGACGGGCCGGACGACCCAGCCCCCTCGGCCTCCGTGGGGCCCACGGGACCCTGCACGTCCACGGACGTGGCAGCCGACGCGTCCTGTGCCCGGGTCGGCGCAACCCGGCGCCCTGCCTCCGCCCCGGCATCCGAGGACCCGCCGTCGACGTCCGCACCACCCGGCCCACCGCCGCTCGGCTCGACCGGGACATCACCCCGCGCGGAAAGCCCCGCGCCCGCCGCGTCGCCGGGCCCCGTGGCCGGTCGCCCGGCGTCGTGGGTTCCGGCCGCCGGTGGCGGCGCGGGGGACGGGGCCACCCGGGTTTCCGGGGCCGGGCCCGCCCCGGGTGGGCCGGGATCGGCGGGAGGGTCCGGCGTCGGCGGCGCCCCGCCCGGGCCCCTGCCCAGGGCGCGGCGCCGGGGCGGCCGGTCGCCGGGGGCGGGTGCGTCGTTCGAGGTCATGGCCTCCGCAGGCTACCGCTACCGTCCACGGAGGCGTCGTACGAGGATGCTGGCGTCCCCCCGGCTCTCCAGGTCGGCGAGGACCACGGCGACCGCCTCGCGGACGATCCGGCCGCGGTCGACAGCGAGGCCGTGCTCGCCGCGCAGGACCAGACGCGCGTGCTCGAGGTCCATCAACTCCTCGGCGGAGACATACACGGTGATCTTCTCGTCGTGCCGCTCCCGGCCGCTGGGCCGCCGTGCCGCCGCTCGTCCCCGCTTGCGCGGCGCCGCGCCCTCCTGGGCCGCCTGACGCCGCCCGGAGCCCGAGGCGCCCCGGCTGCGGGACTCACCGGCGTCGGCCGGCTCCGCGTCCGCCGCGACATGCTCCGCGCCCTCGCCGTCGCCGCCCTGTGCGGGCACCGACTGCGGCGCGTCCTCCTGGGCGGCCGCGGCCGCGTCGCCCTCCCCCGCCGGAGCGGGAACCCGGGCGTCGCCGTTGGCGCGCCGGGGAGTGGACGCCTGGAGCGCCATCCCCCCTGTCGTACGGAAGAGTTCGTCGGCCCCCGGCAGACTCACTCGGCGTGACACCGGGCGAGCACCTCCCTGGCGAGCTGGCGGTAGGCGGCGGCACCGACGGAGTTGGACGCGTACGTGGTGATCGGCTCACCGGCCACCGTGGTCTCCGGGAAGCGGACCGTGCGCCCGATGACCGTGTGGTAGACGTGGTCGTCGAACGCCTCGACCACCCGCGCGAGCACCTCACGGCTGTGCACCGTGCGCGAGTCGTACATGGTGGCGAGGATGCCGTCGAGCTCCAGGTCGGGGTTGAGGCGCTCCTGGACCTTCTCGATGGTCTCGGTCAGCAGCGCCACACCGCGCAGCGCGAAGAACTCGCACTCCAGCGGCACGATCACCTTGTGCGCCGCGGTCAGCGCGTTGACCGTGAGCAGGCCGAGCGAGGGCTGGCAGTCGATCACGATGTAGTCGTAGTCGTCCATCAGCGGCTTCAGCGCCCGCTGCAGCGTGGACTCGCGCGCGACCTCGCTCACCAGCTGCACCTCGGCCGCCGACAGGTCGATGTTGCTGGGCAGCAGGTCCATGTTGGGGACCGCGGTCTTCAGCAGCACCTCGTCGGCCGCCATGCCCCGCTCCATGAGCAGGTTGTAGACGGTGAGGTCGAGTTCCATCGGGTTGACGCCGAGGCCGACCGACAGCGCGCCCTGCGGGTCGAAGTCCACGAGCAGCACCCGGCGTCCGTACTCCGCGAGCGCGGCACCCAGGTTGATGGTCGACGTGGTCTTGCCGACGCCGCCCTTCTGGTTGCACATCGCGATGATCTTCGCGGGGCCGTGGTCGGTCAGCGGGCCCGGGATCGGGAAGTACGGCAACGGGCGTCCGGTCGGACCGATGCGCTCACGGCGCTGGCGCGCCGCGTCGGGCGCGAGCGTGGCCGCGTACTCGGGATCCGGCTCGTACTCGGCGTCGGGATCGTAGAAGTGCCCCTCGGGCAGTTCGTCGTAGTCGGCGAAATGGTTGTGGGGCGCGCCACTTCCGTCGCCGGCCATGGCGTTCACGTGATGGCCATCCATGCTCTGGTGTGCTGGGTGAGTCACCCCAGGAGTCCGGTGACTCTGGTGGGCTGCGAAGGTGCGCACAGCGATGGAGCCGACAGCAGCGAATCCCGCGGACCCCTGGCCCGGCGCGGGCATTCCTGGTTGACCACCCCCGGGAGTAAATGTCGACTCATTCACAAGTCGTCTTACCTCCTTGGTGACCAGGAAACTTCTAGACAGGTCAGCGTGGCACCATGCCGACGATTGGCGACTCTATGGCGTGTCGGCCGTCCGCAGCAACACAATCCGCCGGACCCGGCCCGATGTGTCGGCAATGAAACATCCCTCTGTCAAGGGCGTACGGCCGTCGCACGGCAGGTTTCACGGATGTGCGAATCGGCAGAAGGGTTACGTTCGAGGCGAGTTGTCCAGTAATCAGGAAGTGACCATACACACATCCGGCCGGACCTTGTCGGGCAAGGTCCGGCCGGATACGCGGTGTTGACGACCCGAGTTGACGTGTCGCCTTTTCCGGTAGGTGACTTGGTCGACTTACCGTCCGGACGGGTCAGCCGAGCAGCGAGGCGAGCTCGACGTGCTCCAGGCCGTGCGCCTCGGCGACCTCCCGGTAAACGACCTTGCCGTCATGCGTGTTGAGGCCCTTGGCGAGCGCCGGGTCGCGGCGCAGCGCGTCCACCCAGCCCCGGTTGGCGAGTTCCACGATGTACGGCAGCGTGGCGTTGGTCAGCGCGTAGGTGGAGGTGTTGGGCACCGCGCCGGGCATGTTGGCGACGCAGTAGAACACCGACTCGTGGACCTTGAAGGTCGGTTCGGCATGCGTGGTCGGGTGGGAGTCCTCGAAGCAGCCGCCCTGGTCGATCGCGATGTCGACAAGGACACTTCCGGCCTTCATCCGCGAGACCAGCTCGTTGGTGACGAGCTTCGGGGCCTTGGCGCCGGGGACGAGCACCGCACCGATCACCAGGTCCGCCTCCAGGCAGGCCTTCTCCAGCTCGAAGGCGTTGGAGACGACGGTCTGGATCTTCGAGCCGAAGACCTTGTCGGCCTCCCTGAGCTTGTTGATGTCCTTGTCGAGCAGGGTCACGTGGAAGCCCATGCCGATGGCGATCTGCGCGGCGTTCCAGCCGGAGACGCCGGCGCCGATGACGACCGCGCGGCCGGCCAGCACGCCGGGGACGCCGCCGGGGAGCACACCGCGGCCGCCGTGGGCGCGCATCAGGTGGTAGGCGCCGACCTGGGTGGACAGCCGGCCCGCGACCTCGGACATCGGGGCGAGCAGCGGCAGCGCGCGGGTGGGCAGCTCGACGGTCTCGTAGGCGATCGCGGTCGTACCGGACTCCAGGAGGGCGTCCGTGCACTCCCTGGACGCCGCCAGGTGCAGGTAGGTGAAGAGCGTCTGGTCCTTGCGCAGGCGGTGGTACTCCTCCGCGACGGGCTCCTTGACCTTCAGCAGCAGGTCGGCGGCGGCCCAGACCTCGTCGGCGGTGTCCAGGATCTGCCCGCCCGCGGCGATGTACTCGCCGTCCGGGATCGAGGAGCCGACGCCGGCGCCGCGCTCGATGACGACCTGGTGGCCGTGGCGCACGAGCTCGTGCACGCCGGCGGGGGTGATGGCCACCCGGAACTCGTTGTTCTTGACCTCGCGGGGGATGCCGACCTTCACGTCGATCACGGTCCTTGGATCAGAGGGTATTCAGAGATATGGGGCTATCACTACACATACCCGGGCACGCTCGGGCACACCGGGAGAGACCGCAGAAGATGGTGCGGCAGAGCCAGTCTAATGAAGGCGTTCCCGCTGTCTAGCCTTCCTTTGCATCAATCTTGCGCGGATGCGCTACGGATTTCGCAGGCGTTCTCGCCATGTTGCGCTTCGGAGTCGTCTTCCGGGGCGTCCTCGGCGAGCATCCGCTCGGCAGTGGCCCGGTGCAGTGCGGCCGACGCGGGGTCGCCGAGGTGCTCGAAGGAGTCGGCGAGCCGCAGATGCAGCGCGGCCTGCAGGCGGGTGTCCTCGGCCCGCTGTGCCCACTCCAGGGCCTGCCCGCAGGTGCGCAGCGACTCCTCGAGCCGGCCCGCGTACTCCTGCACCCGGGCCAGTTCGCTCAAGGCCCGTGCCTGGGCGGCGACATCCCCGTTCTTGCGGTGCCCGGCGACGGCCGCGCGCCAGTTGCGCAGCGCCTCGCCGTAGCGGCCGGCGTAGGTGTGGGCGGCGCCGATGCGTCCGTAGAGCCGGGCGGCCTCCGCGCGCTCGTCCCGGGCGAGCCGCTCGGTCAGGGCCCGGCCGAACCAGTCCGCGGCCCGGTCGTAGTTCCCGAGCTCGAGATGCGCGCCGCCTACGGATTCCATCGCACGGCCGGTCGCGTACGGGTCGTTCGCCTCGCGTCCGGCGTCCAGCGCGGCCCGGTAGCGCACCAGGGCGTCCGCCGTACGGCCGGTGCGGGCATCGAGGTCGCCGAGGTTCAGCAGGGCGGCGGCCCGCTCCCGGGGCAGTGCCCGGCGCTCGGCGACGTCGAGGACCAGGCCGTGGATGTCGTACAGATCGCTCGCGGCGGCCTGGGTGCCGAAGTGGGCGACCAGGGCGCGCACCAGCTGGGCCATCAGCCGCCGGGCCAGGGTGTCCAGCTCCCCGTCGGCGACCGCGAGCCGGGCGGCCGCCAGGAGGGCGGGGCGGCGCAGGCGCAGCCAGTCGGCGGCGGCCCGGGGGCTGGGAAAGCGCAGGGCGCGCGGCATGCCGAGGAGCTTCTCGTGCGCCTGGGGGCTGTCGGTCTCGGTGATCGCCCTGCACGACTGGAGCAGCCGTACGGTCCGCTCCAGCATGCGGGCGCGGGCCAGCTGGAGCTCGCCGGGCCGCTCGTGGGCCTGGGCGAGGTCGTGCAGCACGGGGTGCAGACAGCGGGGCACGCGGTACTGGGGCAGGGCGGAACCCACCGAGTGCAGCAGGCCCTGGGCGGCGAAGTCGTCGAGGGTGGTGCGGGCGGCCTCCACGGAGCAGCCGGCCAGCGCGGCGGCGGTGTGCGGGTCGGTCAGGCCTCCCGGGGCGAGGCTGAGCAGGCGCAGGGTCCGGGCGGCGGGCGCGCGCAGTGAGTCGTGCACCAGCCGCGCGACCCGGCCGACGACGGTGCCCTGGCCGGTGTCCGTGTGCAGCTGCTTCGCCAGGTCGGCGACGGCGGCCTGGGGCCGGGCGGCGAGCCAGCCCCCGGCCAGCACCAGGGCGGCCGGCTGGCCCTGGCACTGCTCGGCGAGCCGTTCGGCGGCCCGGGGGTCGACGGTGACGCGCACCGATCCGGTGAACCGGGACAGCAGCTCCACCCCGGACTTGGTGTCGAGGCCGCCGAGGGTGCAGGGGCGGACGTCGGCGATACCGGTGAGGGGCCCCGAGGAGACGGTGACGGCCAGGCAGTCCGGGTTGTCCGGGAGCAGTGCGTCGACCTGCTCGGCGTCGGCCGCGTCGTCCAGCAGGAGCAGCGCCCGGCGGCCGGCCAGGGCGGTGCGCAGCGCCTCGGTGAGATCGTCCTCGGGGGCTCCGGCGGGGGCGGGCTCCGCCAGCGCGTCGAGCAGCTCGCGCGCGGCTCGCCCGACGGGCACGCGCGTGCCGTCGGGTTCGCTCAGGCGGGTGCGCAGTACCCCGCCGGGGTAGCGGTCGGCGACCTGGCGTACGAGCTCCTCGGCGAGGGCCGTCCGGCCGGAGCCGGACCGGCCGGCGATGAGCAGTACGCGCGCGCGGGGTGCCTTGCGGCCGGAGAGGGTGTCCAGTCCCGCGCGCTCGATGTCGGCGCGCAGTTCCTTCAACTCCCTCGTACGGCCCAGGAATCGGCCTTCCGGGGCAGCGTCCCGAGGGGGCCGCACACCGTCCGGGTCCACCGCCTGATCCGTCACGGGCCACACTCCCGTCCCACCGCACGCGCCGGCCCGCCGGGTCTCCCGGTCGGGCGTTTTTCGAAGCCTAGTTCACGCTCTGCGACGTTCCGTGAGGAGCGCTGTGCCGGGGACAAGACTCCCTCGATCGGATCAGCAGATCGTCAGACCAAAGGGTCAGCGGTGCCGGTAACAGGGGGCGGCGCGACGCGGCGCCACCGTGGGCGTCACGCCTCGAAGGGCCGCGCCGGCCACGGTGCCTGTGCCGGGCGCAGCGCGTCCAGGCCGTCACCGGTCCGCGCGGCGACGAGTGAAAGGACGCCCACCACCAGACAGTTGTTGTGCAGGTCGCCGGCCAGCACCCCGCGCACCAGCTCCGCGACGGGGACCCGGGCCAGCTCCATGTCCGCTTCCTCGTCCTCCACTTCGAACCGGTCGCCCTCGGCCTCCGACAGCCCCCGCGCGAGGAAGATCCGTACGGCCTCGTCGCAGCCGCCGGGCGTGGTGTAGACGTCGGTCAGGACCCGCCAGTCCTCCGCCTTGACGTGCGCCTCCTCGTACAGCTCCCGCTGCGCGGCGTGCAGCGGGTTCTCGCCGGCAACGTCGAGCAGGCCGGCCGGGATCTCCCACAGCTTCTGGCGCACCGGGTGCCGGTACTGGCGCACCACCACGACCCGGTCGGCGTCGTCAAGGGCGAGGACGGCCACGGACCCGGGGTGGACCTGGTAGTCGCGGCGGACCACGGTGCCGTCCGGCATGACCACGTCGTCCGTGCGGACGGAGGTCTTGTTGCCCACGAACGGGGTGGCGGTCGCGCGGATCTCCCACTCCTCGGGGGTGTCCTTGATCGTCATGCCTGTCCTTCCCGACGTACAGCGGTCGTGCGCCTGCCCTGGGTGAAAAAAGCGGCCGGGGTGCGCCACCTTTGAAGGTTCGCACCCCGGCAACCGTACAACTGGGTGTGTTACTTCGAGATCTTCCGCTCGACCGCGGCCTTCACCAGGCCCGCGAAGAGCGGGTGCGGACGGGTCGGACGCGAGCGCAGCTCCGGGTGCGCCTGGGTCGCGACCAGGTACGGGTGGACCTCGCGCGGGTACTCGACGTACTCCACGAGCTTGCCGTCCGGGGAGGTGCCGGAGAAGACGATGCCCGCCTTCTTCTCGAGCTCCGCGCGGTAGGCGTTGTTCACCTCGTAGCGGTGCCGGTGGCGCTCCTCGACGTACTCCTTGCCGTCGTACACCTCGCGCACGATCGATCCCTCGGCCAGCTTGGCCGGGTACATGCCGAGCCGCATGGTGCCGCCCATGTCGCCCTCACCGGCGACGATGTCCAGCTGCTCGGCCATGGTGGAGATGACCGGGTGGGAGGTGGCCGGGTCGAACTCGGAGGAGTTGGCGTCGGAGATGTCCGCCAGGTTGCGCGCGGCCTCGATCACGATGCACTGAAGACCGAGGCAGAGGCCCAGCAGCGGGATCCGGTTCTCCCGGGCGTACTTGATCGCGCCGACCTTGCCGAGCACCCCGCGGTCGCCGAAGCCGCCCGGGATGCAGATGCCGTCGACGTCCCCGAGCTGCGCCTGGGCGCCCGCCGGGGTCTTGCAGTCGTCCGAGGTGACCCACTTGATCTTCACACGGGCCTTGTTGGCGAAGCCGCCCGCGCGCAGCGCCTCGGTGACCGAGAGATAGGCGTCCGGGAGGTCGATGTACTTGCCGACCAGGGCGAGGGTGACCTCGTGGTCGGGGTTGTGGACCCGGTCGAGCAGGTCGTCCCAGGTCGTCCAGTCCACGTCGCGGAAGGGCAGGTCCAGCTTGCGGACCACGTAGGCGTCCAGGCCCTCGCCGTGCACGGTCTTGGGGATGTCGTAGATCGAGCGGGCGTCGGGGCAGGCGACCACGGCGGCCTCGTCGACGTCGCACATCAGCGAGATCTTCCGCTTGATGGCGGTGGGCACCTCGCGGTCGCAGCGCAGCACGATCGCGTCCGGCTGGATACCGATGTTGCGCAGTGCCGCAACCGAGTGCTGGGTCGGCTTCGTCTTCAGCTCACCCGAGGGGCCGATATAGGGCAGGAGAGAGATATGGACCACGAAGACGTTGTCGCGGCCGACCTCGTGGCGCACCTGCCGGACGGTCTCCAGGAACGGCAGCGACTCGATGTCGCCGACCGTGCCGCCGACCTCGGTGATCACCACGTCGACCTCGTCGGTCGCCATCCGGCGGATCCGGTGCTTGATCTCGTTGGTGATGTGCGGGATGACCTGCACGGTGTCGCCCAGGTACTCGCCGCGCCGCTCCTTGGCGATCACGGTGGAGTAGATCTGGCCCGTGGTGACATTGGCGGAGCCGTCCAGGTCACGGTCGAGGAAGCGCTCGTAGTGCCCGATGTCCAGGTCGGTCTCGGCGCCGTCGTTGGTGACGAACACCTCGCCGTGCTGGAAGGGGTTCATCGTGCCAGGGTCGACATTGAGATACGGGTCCAGCTTCTGCATCACGACGCGCAGACCCCGGGCCTTGAGCAGCATGCCGAGGCTGGAGGCCGTCAGACCCTTGCCGAGGGAGGAGGCGACGCCCCCGGTGACGAAGATGTGCTTGGTCGTCGAAGATTTGGGCGGCATGGCCAAAGGGGGGCTCCCGTGGTCGCGGTCTGTGGGTGCGGTTCCGGGGTTTCTCGCCCACCGGTCCACGGGCTACCAGCGTATCAGCGCCGCGCGGCGATGGCTCACGGCCACGCTCCGCGCACGCGTCGGTACAGGGTACGCACCGCACACCGGAGCCTCACCCCTTGCTCACTCGTTCGGCGGACCCGCGTTGCCTCGAGCGGCACACAGATCATCTACGTGCGTCGTATCCTGCTCGGACACCTCGCTGCCGAGCCCGGCCGGCCGAACGGCACCACCCCCGCCCGTAAGTTCCGGAACAACGTGAGCTCGTCAGTTCGTTGAGCAACAATTGGCGCTTTGCATTCACGGCTGAGCGACTGCTTTGCTTCACAGCTCAACGACGCATTGCAAAAAACCCTTGACCGCACCAGCGACAACCCCCTTGAGGGGTGACGTGGCCGTTCGACTGGAGATGCACGTGGCCGGGCGCATCGAAGACTACGCACTCATCGGAGACATGCAGACCGCCGCGCTGGTCTGCCGGGACGGCACGGTGGACTGGCTCTGCCTGCCCCGCTTCGACTCGCACGCCATCTTCGCCGGCCTGTTGGGCACCGAGGAACACGGCTTCTGGCGGCTGGGCCCCGCGCACGCCGCCGACGCCGAACCGCCCACCGCGACCCGGCGCGGCTACCGCGGCGACTCACTGATCCTGGAATCGGAGTGGGACACCCCGCGCGGCACGGTCCGGGTGACGGATTTCATGCCCCCGCGCGACGGCGCCCCGCAGCTGATCCGCATCGTGGAGGGCGTCTCGGGCCGGGTGCCCATGCGCTCGGCGCTCCGGATGCGGTTCTCCTACGGCCGGGTCGTGCCCTGGGTGCACCGGCACGAGGGGCGTACGGTCGCCGTCGCCGGCCCGGACTCGGTGTGGTTCGACACCTCCGTGAAGACCTACGGCAAGGCGCTGACCACGTACTCGGACTTCACCGTCGCGCCGGGTGAGCGGATCGCGTTCACCCTGTCCTGGGAGCCGTCCCACAAGCAGCCCCCGGGGCTGCCGGAGCCGGAGCAGTCGCTGCAGGCGACGGAGGACTTCTGGCGCGCGTGGGTCGAGCACTGTACGTACCACGGCCCCTACCGGGAGGCCGTGATCCGCTCCCTGATCACGCTCAAGGCCCTCACCTACGCGCCGACCGGCGGCATCGTCGCCGCGCCCACCACCTCCCTGCCGGAGGACATCGGCGGCGTCCGCAACTGGGACTACCGCTACACCTGGCTCCGGGACGCGGCGATCACCCTGTCCTCGCTGCTGCGCACCGGCTACCGCGAGGAGGCCCGCGCCTGGCGCGAGTGGCTGCTGCGCGCGGTGGCCGGCGACCCGGAGAACCTGCAGATCATGTACGGCATCGCCGGCGAGCGCGAGCTCGGCGAGGCGGAGCTGGACTGGCTGCCCGGCTATGAGAACTCCGCCCCGGTCCGGGTGGGCAACGGCGCGGCGCACCAGCTCCAGCTCGATGTGTACGGCGAGGTCACCGAGGCCCTGCACCTGGCCCATATGACGGGCCTGGCCCGCAACGACTACGCCTCGCTGCTCCAGCTGAAGCTGATCCGGTACCTGGAGAAGCACTGGCAGGAGCCGGACGAGGGCATCTGGGAGGTGCGCGGACCTCGGCGCCACTTCGTGCACTCCAAGGTGATGGCCTGGGTCGCCGTCGACCGCACCATCAAGCTCATCGAGTCCGGCGACGCCGACGGCCCGCTGGACAGGTGGAAGCAGCTGCGCGACGACATCCACCGGGACGTGTGCGAAAAGGGCTACGACAAGGAACGCAACACCTTCACCCAGGCCTACGGCTCCAAGGAGCTCGACGCCTCCCTGCTGCTGATCCCGCAGATGGGCTTCCTGCCGCCGGACGACAAGCGCGTGATCGGCACCATCGAGGCGATCCAGCGCGAGCTGTCGACGTCCGACGGTTTCATCCTGCGCTACCCGACCGATGGAGCGCACCAGGGCGTCGACGGCCTGCCCGGCGACGAGGGGGCGTTTCTCGCCTGCTCGTTCTGGATGGCGGACGACCTGGCGATGATCGGCCGGGTGGACGAGGCGAGGAAGCTCTTCGAGAAGCTGCTCGCCCTGCGCAACGACCTCGGCCTCCTCGCGGAGGAATGGGACCCGCGTCTGCAGCGCCAGGTCGGCAACTTCCCCCAGGCCTTCAGCCACGTGCCCCTCATCGACACGGCCCTACGCCTGACGGCCTCGGGAGCATACGGGGGCTGAGCCACGGCTACCGGGGCGCGAGCGCCGTCGGAGTCCGCTCGCCGCCCCGGCCACCCGCCTCCGGTAGACGATCTTCACCGCGCCAACCCCGGGCCACGGATGTACCAGGGACATCCGCGCAGGTAGCGTCCCGGTATGGACAGCGGATACGAGACCCGGGGTGCCGGGATCACCGTGCGGCGGGCGCTGGAGCTGCCCGGGCTGCGCAGTGGGCTGCCGGAGGTGGTGGCGGGCGCCGACCGGCTGGGGCGCTCGGTGCGCTGGGTGCACGCGGGCGAGGTGCCGAACATCGCCTCGCTGCTCAAGGGCGGCGAACTGCTGCTGACCACCGGGTACGGACTGGGCACCCGCCCGGCCGAGCAGCGGGCGTTCGTGCGGACGCTGGCCGAGCGGGGCATCGCGGCGCTCGTGGTGGAGCTGGGCCCGCGCTTCACCCGGCTGCCCGCCGCCCTCGTCGACGCGGCCCGGACGGCGGGCCTGCCGCTGGTCCAGCTGCACCGAGAGGTGCCGTTCGTGGCGGTCACCGAGGAGATCCACACCGAGATCGTCAACGGGCACTACGCGCTGCTGCAACGCGCGGAGGAGGTGCACCGCCGCTGCACCGAGGCGCTGCTGGGCGGCGGCGGGGTTCCCCAGGTCCTGGAGATCCTCGCCGGGTTCACCGGAAACCCGGTGTTCCTGGAGACAACCGACGGACAGCTGCTGTACGCGGCCGGCGAGGGCCCCGAGGGCGCGGACCCGCTCCAGGTGTGGGAAGGGCTGCGCGAGCGGCACCGGGACGATCCGCCGGCCGGTACGGCCCTGGTGGACGTGCCCGGCGGCGGCCCCGGCAGCGGCGGCGTACGGGCGCGGCTGGTGCTGCTGCCGGTCCGCAGCACGCCGGAGCCGGTGCACCGGATGGCGGCCGAGCGGGCCGCGGGCATCCTCGCGGTGGTGCTGATGCAGGCGCGTCAGGAGGAGGAGCTGGCGGCGCGGGGCCGCGGGGACTTCCTCACCGACCTCGCCGAGGGCCGTGTCACCGCTCAGGACGCGCCCGCGCAGGCGCGTGTGCTCGGCTTCAAGCCCGGCAGCGGGCCGCTGCTTCCGGTGGTGATGCGGCTCGGCGACGCGCTGTCCCCGCAGGGCGGCGGCTGGGCGGTGCTGGCGCGTGCGGTGGGTGAGGAGCTGGCCTCGCTCGGGGTGCCCGTGCTGCTCGGGGTGCGGCCGGTCGAGGGGCGGGTGGTGCTGCTGCTCGGGCTGCGCGCCGAGGCGGAGAGGCCGGCGGTCGCGGACCGGGTGGCGGCCGCGCTGCGGGCCGGGGTGGAGCGCGCGGGGATGCTACGGCCGGGTGGCGGGCCGCCCGTCGTGGTGGTCGGGCCCTCCGGCGGCTGGGCGGCGGCGTCCACGGGGCTGCGGCACGCGGCGGAGACCGCCACCGCGGCGCAGGGCCTGCCCGACCGTCCCTGGTACGACGCCCGCCGGCTGGACATCGACCTGCTGCTGTGGCGGCTGCGTGACCATCCGGACCTGGCGGCGTTCGTGGACCGTGCGATCGGTCCGGTCCTCGATCATGACCGGCGCTCCAGACCGCCGTTGCTGCCCACACTGGAGACCTATCTGGCACACGCCGGACGCAAGGCGGAGACGGCACGCGAACTGCATCTGAACCGGCAGACGCTGTACAACCGGCTTGCCCGCATCGGGGAGTTGCTGGGCACCGACCTCGACGACCCGGGGACCGTCCTGGCGTTGAGCCTCGCCCTGCGGGCCCGGCGGCACGTGCCCTGACCGCGCGGGCCGGGTCAGACCAGCGGCCGGGGCAGGGTCAACTCGTCGTACACGCTGAGCACCTGAGCGACCGTCTCGTCCTCGGTCGGCCAGGTGGCCACCTGCCGCACACCCCGTTCCCTGAGCAGCTCCCGCCGCCCGGGATCGGCCAGCAGCCGTACGACGGCGTCGGCGAGCGCCCGCGCATTGCCGTACGGGACGAGTTCGGCGGCGTCGCCGACGAGTTCGGGGATGCCGCCCACGCGGGTCGCGACGAGCGGCACGCGCGCGTGGAGCGCCTCCTGGGCGAGCGGGGAGCGCGCCTCCCACCGGCTCGGCAGCAGCGCGATGTCGGCGGCGGCGAGCAGATCGGCGGCGTCCTCGCGCCGGCCGGCGAGCCGGACGGGCAGTTCCTCGTCCTCGATCCGGCGCTGGAGTTCCCCGCGCAGCGGTCCCTCCCCCGCGAGCACCACCAGCGGAACCGGGTCGAGGCGCCGCCACGCGTGGGCGGCGTCCAGCAGGACGTCGTAGCCCCGGTGCCGTTCGAGGGAGCCGATGGCGATGAGCAACGGGCGTCCGATGGCGCCGAGTTCGGCCCTCACCTTGGACCGCAGCCGGTCGGGGTCGTCCGGCTCCGGGGGAGTTCGGGGACCGGGGAGGGAGACGGCGGCCAGCCGCGCGTCCCGCGCTCCCGTGCGGCGCGCCCGGTCCACGAGGGGGGACGTCGTGCCGAGCACCACGGTGGCCGCCTTGACGACGCGCCGCTCCAGCACGCGCAGGAAGTGGGCGCGCGGGCCGTCGGCGTGCGCGCGGTCGTGCCAGGTGACGATGAGCGGTGTACGCCG
Source organism: Streptomyces sp. NPDC052079 (assembly GCF_040680275.1). NCBI lineage: Bacteria > Bacillati > Actinomycetota > Actinomycetes > Kitasatosporales > Streptomycetaceae > Streptomyces > Streptomyces sp. NPDC052079. The sequence continues at coordinate 13,150 of NZ_JBFAWL010000003.1, read as the reverse complement.
GCCGCTGAGGGCGAGCACGGTTCTGAACGAGGCGTGCAGCCCGTGCGCGTGCACCAGGTCGGCGCCCGTGCAGGCGGCCCGCAGCGCGGCCACCGAACCCGGGTCGCTGCTGCGCGGCACATGCACGTGGTCGGCGCCGACACCGGTGAAGCCGTAGGTGCGATCCGCCTCCACGGGAGCGCACACCGTGACCCGCACGCCCCGTGCGACGAGCCCCGCGGCCAGCGAGCGCACATGGGCGCCGCTGGCGGCGTTGCCACCGCCCAGCACCTGCACGGTGCGCATGGACGAGTGGCTGCTCACGGGGGTCACGTGGCCGGGCTCCTGGTTCGGGTCGGACGGTCACGAAGAACGTACAGAAGGACCGTGCGGAGGGGGTGTACCGCGCGGTTCCCTACGCGTACTGCGTCAAGCATGCCAGGGCGCACACCCGTTCCGGGAACCACCGGAGCAGTATCACCGGTCCACCCCTGTCACCGGATCACCCGGACGAGTGACAGGGAGGCCCCTTCCGACCCTGCTCGCTGACGCACCGGCGTCCAACCAAGGTCGCGCACCCGCGCCCCTGAAGGGGAGCTGCTCCCACGCCCATCGGCAACCCACCCGGCGTCCAACAGCCGTCGCGCAGTTCCCCGCGCCCCCGAAGGGGAGCCACTCCCACGCCCATCCGTAACCCACCCGGCGTCGGACGGACGTCGCGCAGTTCCCCGCGCCCCTGAAGGGAGCCACTCCCACGCCCATCCGTAACCCACCCGGCATCGGACGGACGTCGCGCAGTTCCCCGCGCCCCTGAAGGGAGCCACTCCCACGCCCATCCGTAACCCACCCGGCGTCCGACAGCCGTCGCGCAGTTCCCCGCGCCCCCGGAGGGGAGCCACTCCCACGCCCATCGGCAACCTACCCGGCGTCCAACCACCGTCGCGCAGTTCCCCGCGCCCCCGGAGGGGAGCCACTCCCACGCCCATCGGCAACCCACCCGGCGTCCAACCACCGTCGCGCAGTTCCCCGCGCCCCCGGAGGGGAGCCACTCCCACGCCCATCGGCAACCCACCCGGCATCGGACGGACGTCGCGCAGTTCCCCGCGCCCCCGGAGGGGAGCCACTCCCACGCCCATCGGCAACCCACCCGGCATCGGACGGACGTCGCGCAGTTCCCTGTGCCCCTGGGGGGTGAGCTACATGTCCGCTCGTGCCGTGGCCAGGAGTTCCTCCGCGTGTGCGCGGGCGGTCTCGGAGTTCTCCTGGCCGGCGAGCATCCGGGACAGCTCCCGGACGCGGTCCTCGCCCTCGAGCACCTTCACGCCGGAACGGGTGACCGATCCGTCGTTGGTCTTCTCCACCAGCAGTTGCCGGTCGGCGAACGCGGCCACCTGCGGCAGATGCGTGACGACCACGACCTGCGCCGTCTTCGCCAGCCGCGCGAGCCGCCGCCCGATCTCCACCGCCGCCTTGCCGCCCACACCGGCGTCGACCTCGTCGAAGAGGTAGGTGGGCACCGGGTCCGTTCCCGCGAACACGACCTCCACGGCCAGCATCACCCGCGACAGCTCACCGCCGGACGCCCCCTTGGCGATGGGCCGGGGCGGCGCCCCCGGGTGGGGGGCCAGCAGCAGCTCGACCTCGTCCACGCCCGACGGCCCGTAGGCGACCGTCCGGCCGCCGACCTCGACGCCCTCCGGGTCCTCGGTCTGCCGGATGTCGAACGACACGCGCGCGTGCGGCATCGCGAGCGAGGCCAGCTCCGCGGTCACGGCCGCCGCGAACCGCTCCGCCGCCTCCGTCCGCGCGTCGGTCAGCTCCTGCGCCAGGACGCCCAGTTCGGCGCGGAGTGCGTCACGCTCGGCGGTGAGCTCACCGATCCGCTCGTCGTCGCCGTCCAGTTCGGTCAGCCGCGCGGTGCTCCGCTCGGCCCACGCCAGTACGCCGGAGACATCCTCGCCGTACTTGCGGACCAGCCCGGTGAGCGCGGCCCGCCGCTCCTCGACCGCCGCCAGCCGCAGCGGATCGGAGTCGAGGTCGTCGGCGTACCCCGCCAGTTCCCCCGCGACGTCCCGCAGCAGGATGCCGATCTCCCCGATCCGGTCGGTCAGCGCCGCCAACGCGGGATCGTGGGCCCGCACTGCCTCCAGGGCCCGCTGGGCGCCCGCGACGAGCGTCCCGGCGTCCACGCCCTCCGGGTCCTCCGGATTCCCGGCCAGCGCGGCGTGCGCGACCGCCGCGGCGGACGCCAGCGCCTCCGCGTGCCCGAGCCGCTCGGCCTCCTCCGCCAGCTCCACGTCCTCACCCGCGCGGGGCTCCACGGCGGCGATCTCCTCGAGCCCGAAACGCAGCAGGTCGGCCTCTTGCGCCCGCTCCCGCGCGCGCGTGGTGATCTCCTCCAGCTCCGTGGTGACGGCCCGCAGCCGCTTGTACGCCTCGCCGTACTTGCCGAGCGGCCCGGCGACCGCGTACCCGGCATACCGGTCGAGCGCCTGCCGCTGCCGGGACAGCTTCAGCAGCCCCTGCTGGTCGGTCTGCCCGTGCACGGCCACGAGGTCGTCGGCGAGCTCCGCGAGCAGCCCCACCGGCACGCTCCGCCCGCCCAGGTGCGCCCGTGAGCGCCCCTCGGCGGAAACCGTACGGCTGACCAGCAGCGTCCCGTCGTCCAGCTCGGCCCCGGCCTCCTCGGCGCGCACGACCGCCGCAGTGCCCTCGGGCACGGCGATCCGTCCCTCGACGACCGCGTTCCGCGCGCCGATCCGCACCAGGGCCGCATCCGCGCGTCCGCCCAGCAGCAGGCCCAGGCTGGTGACCACCATGGTCTTGCCCGCGCCCGTCTCACCGGTGACGGCGGTGAAGCCGGGCGACAACTCGACAACAGCGTCGTCGATGACACCGAGCGACCGTATCCGCATCTCCTCAAGCACGGACACGACCATACGAGGTCCCAGCCGGGGAGTGCGACCGCCCCGCCCTTGTCACCCAGGGGAGTGGACATCCTCAGGGGCGCGGGGCTGTATCGACATGCGGCTCCGCCGCGTGAGCGCGACAAGCCACGATCACCCGCAGCCGCCCACGCTCCGCAACCACACCGTCGAGACAGCTAATGCGGCGCCCCCCGCCACCCGGACACCGGCAGCGCGAACTTCGCGACCAACCGGTCGGTGAAGGACGCATGGTGCAACCGTGCCAACCGCACCGGCACCGCCCCCCGCCGCACCTCCACCCGCGCGCCCCGCGGCAGCTCGACCGTGCGCCGCCCGTCGCACCACAGCACCCCCGGAGGGACGTGCGGCAGCACCTCCACCGCCAGCACCGAGTTCGGCGAGGTCACCAGCGGCTTGGCGAACAGCGCGTGCGCGCTGATCGGCACCAAAAGCAGCGCCTCGACCTCGGGCCACACCACGGGCCCGCCGGCGGAGAAGGCGTACGCGGTGGACCCGGTCGGGGTCGCGCAGACGATCCCGTCGCAGCCGAACGCGGTGACCGGCCTGCCGTCGATCTCCAGCACGACCTCCAGCATCCGCTCGGCGGACACCTTCTGCACGGCCGCCTCGTTCAGCGCCCAGTCCGTGTGCACGATATCGCCGTTGGACTGCACCACGACGTCGACGGTCATCCGTTCCTCGACCTCGTACGACCGGCTCACCACCCGGTCGACAACCTTGTCGAGATCGTCCCGCTCGGCCTCGGCGAGGAAGCCGACCCGTCCGAGGTTGACGCCGAGCATGGGCACCCCGGAGGCGCGGGCGAACTCGGCGCCGCGCAGCAGCGTGCCGTCACCGCCCAGCACGATCAGCAGCTCGCAGTCGTCCAGACACTGCGGCGTGGCCTCCTTGACGGTCTCCACGTCGTCCGGCAGCGGCAGATCGCGGGCCTCGTCCTCCAGGACCCGCACGCCGAGGCCGCTGCGCAGCAGCCCTCTGACCACGAGTTCGGCGCTGCGGATGGCCGCGGGCCGCCCGGTGTGGGCCAGCAGGAAAACAGTACGAGCTCGGTTCTGGGTCAATGGGGCCCCTCCGCCACAGCACGGTCAACATCGGCCGGGTCCAGTTCCGGAGCCCCGGCCCGCAGCCACAAGAAGTATTCGACGTTCCCCGAGGGCCCGGGCAGCGGACTCGCCGTCACGCCCATCGCCCCGAGCCCCAGCTCCCAGGCCTTCGCGGCCACTCCCCGCACGGCCTCGGCACGCAGCTGCGGGCTGCGGACGACTCCGCCGCTGCCCAGCCGCTCCTTGCCCACCTCGAACTGCGGTTTCACCATCATCACCAGGTCGGCGTCCGGCTTCACGCACCTTTTCAGGGCGGGCAGCACCAGTCCGAGCGGGATGAAGGACAGATCCCCCACGACCAGATCCACAGGCTCCCCATCGATCACCTCGAGCGTCAACTCCCGTACGTTCGTACGGTCCTTGACGGTGACGCGTTCATCGTTGCGCAGACTCCAGGCGAGTTGTCCGTATCCGACGTCCACCGCGACCACGTGCGCGGCCCCGGCCCGCAGCAGCACATCGGTGAAGCCGCCGGTGGAGGCGCCGGCGTCGAGCGCCCGCCGCCCCTCGACGACCAGTCCGCGCGGTACGAAGGCGTCGAGGGCGCCGGCCAGCTTGTGCCCGCCGCGCGAGACGTAGTCCGGGTCACCGGCGTCCTCGGCGACGACGATCGCGGCGGCCGTCTCCACCTGAGTGGCGGACTTGGTCGCGACCGTCTTGCCGACGCTGACCCGGCCGGCGGCGATCAGCTGGCCGGCGTGCTCGCGCGAGCGCGCGAGTTTCCGGCGGACCAGCTCCGCGTCGAGACGGCGGCGTGCGACTCCTGCCACGTTCGGTTCAGCTCCTGTGTCCGTGTGCCGACGGGGGCCCTGGCGGCCCCGGGGGTCCCGGGCGGGCGTCGAGCGCGGTGAGCGCCTCGCGCAGCCCCCCGTGTACATCCTCGTACACCTCGAGATGGCCGTCGGTGGTCAGGTGGTCGGCATCGGCCAGCCGCTGCACGTGGGTGTCCACCTCGGCGTGCCCGGTGGGGGTACGCGGCACGCCCAGGGGCGCGGGGGCGGCGGGGCCGTCGTCGGACGGCACGGGCCCGGCGCGGTCCGGTTCCCCGGTGTCCGGCTCCGCGGTCCCGGCCTGCGGCGCTGCGTCGTTCATGCCCCGACGCTACCGCGAACGGCTGCGGTACCGTCGTCCGCGATGGCCACGATCGAGGAGTGCCGTGCCGCACTCGACAAGCTTTCGGACAGCATGCAGAGCGCCGAGGGGGACGTCCGCGCGGCCGCGGCGATGGACCGCTCCGTCAGCTGTCACATCACCGACCTGGAGGTGACCTTCGCCGGCCGGCTCACGGGCGGCCGGATCGAGGTGCACGACACACTTCCCGGCCCGCCGCGCGAGAAGGCGCAGATACGGCTCGCCATGACGGGTGACGACCTGGTGGCCCTGGTCGACGGCGAGCTGCACTTCGCCAAGGCCTGGGGCTCGGGCCGGGTGCGGCTGGAGGCGGGGCTGCGCGACCTGTTCCGCCTCAGAAAGCTGCTGTGACGCTCAGGAGGCCCGTGCGGCGCCCGCCTTCTCCGCCGCCTTGCGCTCGGCCCGTGCCGTGCGGGCGGCCGGCACCACGAGCGGGGTGCCCGTCTCGGGGTCGTCGATGACCTGGCAGCGCAGCCCGAAAACCTCCTCCACCAGCCCGGCGGTGACGATGTCCTTCGGCGTGCCCTGGGCGATGACACTGCCCTCGCGCAGGGCGATGAGATGAGTGGCGTACCGCGCGGCGTGGTTGAGGTCGTGCAGGACGGCGACGAGGGTGCGCCCGTGCTCCTCGTGCAGGTCCGCGCACAGGTCCAGGACGTCGATCTGGTGCTGGATGTCGAGGTAGGTGGTCGGCTCGTCGAGCAGCAGCAGCGGGGTCTGCTGGGCCAGCGCCATGGCGATCCACACGCGCTGGCGCTGACCGCCGGAGAGCTCGTCGACGTAGCGTTCCGCCAGCTCGGCGACGCCGGTGCGGGCCATCGACTCCCATACGACGCGTTCGTCCTCGGCGGACCACTGGCGCAGCAGGCCCTGGTGCGGGTAGCGGCCGCGGCCAACCAGGTCGCCGACCGTGATGCCGTCGGGCGCGATGGACGACTGGGGCAGCAGTCCCAGGGTGCGGGCGACCTTCTTGGCGGGCATCGACTGGATGACCTGGCCGTCGAGCAGGACCCGTCCCTCCTGGGGCTTGAGCATCCGTGACAGGGCCCGCAGCAGGGTCGACTTGCCGCAGGCGTTCGGCCCGACGATGACGGTGAAGGAGTTGTCCGGTATCTCCACCGACAGCTGTTCGGCGATGACCCGCTGGTCGTAGGCCAGGGTGACGTTCTCGGCGGACAGTCGGTTCACGGTGCTCCTTCGGTGGTTCGGCCCGCTGGTGTCGGTGCGTCCGCGGCTCATATCCGTCCCGCCCTGCGCTCGGTGACCAGCAGCCACAGCAGATAGACACCGCCGAGCACGCCGGTGACCACGCCCACGGGCAGCTGGTCGGCGCCGAACGCCCGCTGCGAGATCCAGTCGGCACCGACGAGCAGCGCGGCGCCCATGCACAGCGCCGCCACCAGGTTCGGCCCCGGGGAACGGGTCAGCCGCCGGGCGAGCTGCGGCGCGGTGAGCGCGACGAAGCTGACCGGTCCGGCGGCGGCCGTCGCGGACGCGGTGAGCAGCACGGCCGCCAGCATCAGCACCAGCCGTACCCGCTCGACGCGCACGCCGAGGGCGTACGAGACATCGTCGCCCATCTCCATCATCCTGAGCGCCCCGGAATGGGCGAGGACCAGCGGTACGAGAACGGCGCACAGGGCGAGCAGCGGCCAGACCTGGTCCCAGTCACGGCCGTTCAGGGATCCGGTCATCCAGACGACCGCGCGGGCGGCGTCCATAATGTCGGACTTGGTGAGCAGATAGCCGTTGACGGCCGTGACGATCGCGGAGACACCGATGCCGACCAGGACCAGACGGTAGCCGTGGACGCCCCGCTTCCAGGCGAGTACGTAGATGGCGAACCCGGTGAGCAGTCCGCCGGCGAGCGCGCCGAGCGCGACCTGGTTGGCGGTGCCGGAGAACAGCACGATCACCGTGAGGGCGCCGGCCGTCGCCCCCTGGCCGAGACCGAGGACGTCGGGGCTGCCCAGCGGATTACGGGAGACGGACTGGAACAGCGCGCCGCCGAGCCCGAGCGAGGCGCCGACCAGCAGCCCGACCAGGACCCGGGGCAGCCGCAGCTCGTTGACGATGAACTCCTGGCCGGCGTTGCCCTCGCCCACCAGCGTCCTGAGCACGTCGGCGGCGGGGATCGGGAAGTCGCCGGTGCCGATCAGCGCGACACTCGCGGCGAGCGCCACGGCCAGCAGCAGGACGACGACGGTGAAGGCGCGCACGTCCAGCCGGAACGACAGGCCGCCGGGGGTTCGCACCGCGCGGTTGGTCTTCACAGCTGGGCCGTCCTCCGCCGTCGTACGAGAAAGATGAAGACCGGGCCGCCGAGGATCGCGGTGACGATGCCGACCTGGACCTCGGCGGGCCGGGCCACGATCCGGCCGAGCACATCGGCGCCCAGCAGCAGCACCGGCGACAGGATCGCCGCGTACGGCAGGATCCAGCGCAGGTCGGGCCCGGTGAAGGACCGCACGACGTGCGGCACCATCAGACCGACGAACATGATCGGCCCGCAGGCGGCGGTCGCGGCGCCGCACAGCACGGTCGCGGCCAGCATGGACAGCGCCCGGGTGCGGTTCAGGTTCGCGCCGAGGGCCTTGGCGGTGTCGTCGCCCATCGCCATGGCGTTCAGCGGCCGGGCGAGCGCCAGCGCCAGCAGGGAACCGGCCAGCAGGAAGGGCACAACCTGCTGGATGGCCGCGTCACTGCCGGAGGCCAGCGAACCCACCGTCCAGAACCGCATCCGGCCGAGCGCCGCGTGGTCCAGGATCATGATGGCCTGCAGATAGCCGTAGAGCGCCGCGCTGATGGCCGTACCGGCGAGCACCAGCCGCACCGGCGTCGCGCCCCTGCTGCCGCCGAGGAACCACACCAGCGCGCCGACCGCCGCCGCGCCGAGGAACGCGAACCACACATACCCGGACAGCGAGGTGACCCCGAAGAAGGTGACGGCGGTGACCACCGCCGCCGACGCGCCCGCGTTGATGCCGAGCAGTCCGGGGTCGGCCAGCGGGTTGCGGGTCAGCGCCTGGAGGACCGCTCCCGCCAGCCCGAGAGCGGCGCCCGCAAGCAGTCCCAGAACGGTTCGTGACAGCCTGTCGGCCACGACGACGTCGCCGTAGGTGCCCGAAGCGCCGAACAGACCGTGCCACACCTGTTCCAGGGACAGCTCCTTCGCCCCGACGGCGATACTGGCCAGCGCGACGACCACCAGGACCGCGACGGAAACCGGCAGCCCGAGGACGCGTATCGCCCGGCGCTTCGGGGGCGCGGAGGCACTCTCCGCGCGCTGTTCGGGGGGACTCTCGACCAACACGCGGTTAGGTTAGCCTACCCTGCCAATCGATCATGATCCGCAGGCCCGTCCACCCGCCCTCACGGGGGTTCACCATCCCAGCCGTGCCAGCGCCTTCCCACTGTCCAGCTCGCACATACCGTCACCGGCCGCCGTCCACGCTGCCGCGCACAGCGCCCGCAGCCCGTCCGTCGCGGTCCCTTCCCCGTCGAGCTCCAGCTCCGCGGCCCCGGCCCTCGCCGTCCAGCCACCGCACCGGAACCCGTCGCCCGCCGCGACGACCTCGGGCTGCCCGGTGAGCAGCCCCCGCAGGTCGGCGTCGACATACGTCGGCCGGTGCCGCGGGGGTGCGGCGAGGAGCAGCGCGCCGTCCGTCACCCCGGTCAGCACCAGCAGCGAGTCGACCCCGCCGTTGAACGCGCCCTCGATGTCCGTGTCCAGCCGGTCACCCACGACCAGCGGCCGCTTGGCGCCCGTCCGCAGGATCGTCTCCCGGTGCATCGGCGGCAGCGGCTTGCCCGCCACCTGCGGCTCGGCCCCCGTCGCGATCCGTACGACCTCCACGGCCGCGCCGTTACCCGGCGCGATGCCCCGGTCGCTGGGGATCGTCAGGTCCGTGTTGGACGCGAACCACGGCACCCCGCGCGCGACGGCGTACGACGCCTCCGCGAAGCGCCCCCACGGCAGTTCGGGCCCGCCGTAGCCCTGCACGACCGCCGCCGGATCGTCGTCCGCCGATTCCACCGGCAGCAGGCCGCGTTCGCGCAACGCCACCCGCAGCCCCTCCCCTCCGACGACCAGGACCCGGGAGCCCTCCGGCACCTGCTCGCTGATCAGCCGGGCAACCGCCTGGGCGGATGTGATGATGTCACCGGCCTGTGCGGGGATGCCCAGCTCGGTCAGATGCGCGGCCACGGCGTCCGGGGTGCGCAGCGCATTGTTGGTCACGTAGGCGAGGTGCATGCCGCCCTCGCGGGCCGTGGCGAGCGATTCCACCGCATGGACGATGGCCCTCCCGCCCGCGTACACCACACCGTCGAGGTCGAGCAGCGCCGTGTCGTACGCCTCGTTCAGGGCCCGCCCACTGCCCTCGGGCCTCGTCCTGACGCTCCGGCTCATTCCGCACTCCTCGTTCGACGGCTTTCCTCCGATCATCCCCCATGCCCGCGAACCCTTACGATGCCGAGATGAACACTGCAGGTCACTCGGAAGCAAAGGCGCCCCGGGTCCTGGAACTCACCCCGTTCCGCGGCCTCCGTTACGACCCCGACCGGGTCGGCAGCCTGGCCGCCGTGACATCCCCGCCGTACGACGTCGTCGTCCGTCCCGACGGCCTGCACCACCTCCAGTCCGCCGACCCCCACAACATCGTCCGGCTGATCCTGCCCGAGGCCGCCACGCCCGAGGCCCGCAACGCCCAGGCCGCCGAGACGCTCCGCCGCTGGCGCTCCGAGGGCGTCCTGACCGCCGACCCCGAACCTGGCCTGTACGTCTACGAGCAGCGCGACGGCGACGGCATGCTGCAGCGCGGCATCATCGGCGTCCTGCGGGTCTCCGATCCCGACGAGCAGCTGGTGCTGCCGCACGAGGACGTCATGCCGCACATCGTCGCCGACCGCGCGGATCTGATGCGGGCCACCTCCGCGAACCTGGAGCCCCTGCTGCTCACCTACCGGGGCGGCGACGGCGAGGCGACCGTCACGGCCGGCCTGATCGAACGCACAGCCGTACAGCCGCCCCTGCTCGCGACCACCACGGAGGACGGTTTCCACCACCGGCTGTGGTCCGTCACCGACCCCTGCGACCTGGCCGGGGTGCAGAAGGAACTCGCCGGACACCAGGCGCTCATCGCCGACGGCCACCACCGCTGGGCGACCTACCGGCGTCTCCGGGCGGAGCACCCCTCCCCCGGCCCCTGGGACCACGGCCTGGTGCTCCTCGTCGACACCGCCCGCTACCCCCTGCGGGTGCGCGCCATCCACCGGCTGCTGCACCAGGTGCCGGTCGCGGACGCCGTGGCCGCGCTCGACGGCCTCTTCCGCGTCCGCCGCGTGCAGGTACCGCTGTCCGAGGCGATGGACGCCCTGGCCGAGGCGGCCGCGAAGGGCAACGCCTTCCTCCTCGCCGGAGACGGCGCCTTCCACCTCGTCGACCGGCCGGATCCCGAGCTGCTGGCGCACACGGTCCCCGCCGACCGGCCGGCGGCCTGGCGCACCCTGGACGCGACGGTGCTGCACGCCACGCTCCTCGACCATGTCTGGCGCGTCCCGGACGCCCCCGCGCACATCGCGTACATCCACGACACGGCCGCCACGGTCGAGAAGGCGGAACGCGACGGCGGCACGGCCGTGCTGATGCATCCGGTGCACGAGGACCTCGTCCGCGACCTGGCGCGTCAGGGCGTCACGATGCCGCGCAAGTCGACGTCCTTCGGCCCCAAGCCGGCCTCGGGTCTGGTACTGCGGGCGCTCGATCTATGACGAAGGGGCGGGCCTCCGGAGAGACCCGCCCCTTCGTCCCGGTTGCGCGCCGGGGACGTCAGTCCTTGTCGTCGTCCTCGTTCACGACGTCGTCGGCCTCGTCCTCGGCGAGGGCGTCCATGAACTCCACGCCGTCCAGCTCGGCCAGCCGGTCGGAGGCGTCGGTGCTGCCCTCCCGGTCGGCCTCGACGGCCTTGGCGAACCACTCGCGTGCCTCACCGCTCCGGCCGGCCGCGAGCAGCGCGTCCGCGTACGCGTAGCGCAGCCGCGCGGTCCACGGCTGGACGGAGTGGGACGCCAGCTCGGAGCTCTGCAGCGTCACGATTGCCGCGTCGAGCTGTCCCAGGTCACGCCGGGCGCCGGCGGCGACGAGCCGCATCTCCACCTGGCCGGCCTTGTCCAGCTTCTGCACCTCGGGCGCCCCGGCCATGTCCAGCGCCTTCTCCGGCCGGCCGAGCCCGCGCTCGCAGTCGGCCATGAGCGGCCACAGCTCCACGGTCCCGGTCATCCGCCGCGCGGCCCGGAACTCGGCGAGCGCCTCGGAGTACTTCTGGTTGGCGTACGCGGCGAAACCGGCGGCCTCGCGGACGGCCGCGACGCGTGACGCCAGCCGCAGGGCGACCCTGGAGTAGCCGTAGGCGCCCTCGGGGTCCTCGTCGATGAGCCGGGCGACCATCACCAGGTTCTTGGCGACGTCCTCCGCGAGCGTCTTGGGCAGGCTCTGCAGCTCCTGCCGTACGTCCTTGTCGATCTCCTCGCCCGTGACGTCCTCGGGGATCGGCAGCCGCTTGATGGGCTCGCGGTCGCGGTCCCGGTCACGGTCGTCGCGGAAGCGCCCGCCGCCCTGCCGGTCGTCCCGGCCGCGGTAGCCGCCGGGGCGTCCGCCGCGTTCGTCCCGGCGAGGACCGCGCCCCCGGTCATCGCGGCCACGGTAGCCGCCACGGTCCCGGTCGTCGCGACGGCTGTCGTCACGACGGAAGCCGCCACGGTCGTCGCGGCCACCCCGGTCGTCGCGGCGGTAACCGCCGCGGTCCCGGTCGCCGCCACGGCTGTCGTCACGCCGGTACCCGCCACGGTCGCCGCGGTCATCGCGCCGGAAGCCACCGCGGTCGTCGCGGCCACCCCGGTCGTCGCGGCGGTAGCCGCCGCGATCCCGGTCGTCGCGACGAGTGTCCTCGCGACGGTATCCGCCACGGTCGCCGCGGTCGCCTTCACGTCGGTCGTCCCTGCGGTCGTCACGGCGGTCGTCACGGCCGCGGTAGCCGCCGCGATCCCGGTCGTCCCGCCGGTCATCGCGCCGGAACCCGCCACGGTCACCCCGGTCGTCCCCCCGGTCATCGCGCCGGAAGCCACCGCGGTCGCCACGGTCGCCACGGTCGTCGCGGCGGTAGCCACCGCGGTCCCGGTCGCCGCCACGGCTGTCGTCACGCCGGTACCCGCCACGGTCGCCGCGGTCGCCTTCGCGTCGATCGTCCCTGCGGTCGTCACGGCGATCGTCCCTGCGGTCGTCACGGCCGCGGTAGCCACCGCGTTCACCACCGCGGTTGTCGTCGCGCCCGCGGAAATCACCGCGCTCCGGCCGGCCACCGGCACGGTCGTCGCGGCGGAACCCACGGTCACGGTCGCCACCCCGGTCCCTGTCACGGTCCCGGTCGTCACGACGGAAAGGAGGACGCTCTCCGCTGCCACGGAATCCACGGTCGCGGTCATCGCGATCGCCTCGGCGCGGACCGCCGCGCTGGCCGCCACGGTCGGCGCGGTTCGGCCGGTCACCACTGTCCCGTCGCCTCTGGTCGCGCTCCGGTCGGTCGTCGGGAGAGTTGGTGGACATCGGTGACTCCTGTCTTCGGTACCGCAAGCATAAATAAAAAAGGACCCCTGGTCCCAGCTGAACGCTGGTGACCAGGGGTCCTTCCAAAGATTGTTCGGCGGCGTCCTACTCTCCCACAGGGTCCCCCCTGCAGTACCATCGGCGCTGTAAGGCTTAGCTTCCGGGTTCGGAATGTAACCGGGCGTTTCCCCTACGCTATGACCACCGAAACCCTAATGGTTTCGAGCGAACAAGCACACTCTTCTATTGTGTGTTCTGCTCAAAGCCGACAACGGTCGTTGTCTCAGAACTAACACAGTGGACGCGAGCAACTGAGGACAAGCCCTCGGCCTATTAGTACCGGTCAACTCCACACGTTACCGTGCTTCCATATCCGGCCTATCAAC